>JACRPV010000089.1:0-13497 GCA_016223015.1 Geobacter sp.
CTTGACCGAGAGATAGAGAGAGCCGTGCACCAGGAAGAGACAGACGAACAGAATGCCCGTCACCAGACCGTACGGATTCAGCAATGAAATGAGGGAACCGTGGTAACCGGTGGCATCCATGGGCAATCCCTTGAAGATATTGCCAAAGGCCACGCCAAACAGGAGCGCCGGCAGAAAATTCCCGACCATGATGGCCATGTCCCAGCCACTTTTCCAGCCTGCCCCATCCATTTTGCCGCGGAATTCGTAGGAAACACCACGTACGATCAACGAAAAAAGAAGCAGTAGCAACGCAGTGTACAGGTAGCTGAACATGAGCGCATAGGTCGTGGGAAATGCGGCAAAGGTCGCACCACCGGCAGTGATCAACCAGACCTCGTTACCATCCCAGACAGGGCCAATGGTGTTGATCATGACCCGTTTTTCCCCATCGGTCCTGCCGATGATGTTGTGCAAAATACCGGCTCCCATCACAAAGCCGTCCAGCATGAAATAGACTGCCCAGAGGACACCCCACAGTACGAACCAGATGATCTGGAATTCCATCTTACGCCCCCCTTCCCGCAGGATTGATCATGGTTGAAAGATCCTCGTCAGGTCCCTTCCTGGCGTATTTCACCAGAAGGAAGATATCTATGACTCCCAGGAATCCGTACAGCAGGGTGAACCCAACCAGTGAACCAACTACCTGGCTTACGGAGATCGAACGGGAAACCGCATCCGAAACCTTGAGGACGCCATAGACAATCCAGGGCTGGCGACCGACTTCGGCAACGATCCAGCCGAGCAGGGCCGCAAGATAGGGTACCGGGATCGCAAGGACCATGACCCGGAGGAACAGCCGCTGCTTCTCAAGCGTTCCCCAGCGGGAAAGAATCATTCCCACCAGCGAAGCGAATATCATGAATGTGCCCATCCCCACCATCAGACGAAAACTGAGAAAGGTCGGCAGGACTGGTGGCCGAAGGTCGCTGGAAAAATCCTTCAAACCTTTGATTTCTGCATCAGGGGTATGAAAAGCAAGGAGACTCACCATATTCGGAATGCACAACCGCTCAATGGCATTGCACTCGCCCTTCTCGTCAGGGAGAAGGAACACATTGAAACCGACTCCTCGTTGTGTTTCCCATATCGATTCCATGGCAGCGAACTTGGTCGGCTGGGTCTTGGCGATTTCGACTGCATGGAAATCACCTGTCATTAAGACCAGGAGGGAAGATCCGACGGCAAAGGTTGCGGCCATGCGAAAGGATCGTTTGAAGAATTCAAGCTGATTCTGACGGAGCAGGTGCCATGCTGAAATTCCCATGACGAAAAAAGCCGCTACAAGGTATCCTGACGTAACGGTATGGGAGAATTTAATCAGGCCGTACGGATTGGTGATCAGGGCCATGAAATCGACCATTTCGGCACGCCCGTTTCGCAACACAAAACCGACCGGTTTCTGCATCCAGCCGTTGGCGATGAGGATCCAGAGAGCTGACAGGTTCGTGGCAAGAGCAACGATCCAGATTGAAACAGCATGGAGTTTTTTGGATATCTTCTTCCAGCCGAAAACCCAGACGCCAATGAAGACCGATTCGAGAAAAAAGGCAACCGTGGCCTCAATGGCCAGTGGCGCTCCAAAGATGTCCCCCACGTAGCGGGAGTACTCGGCCCAGTTCATGCCGAACTGGAACTCCATGGTGATGCCGGTGACCACCCCCAGCGCAAAGTTTATGAGGAAGAGTTTCCCCCAGAACTTCGTCATCCTCAGGTAGGTCTCGACATTGGTCATCACATACCTGGTTTCCATGAAGGCAACCAGGATGGAAAGTCCCAGGGTCAATGGTACGAAAATAAAGTGGAACAGGCTCGTCGCTGTAAACTGCAGCCTGCTCAATGCCAGAACATCCATGTCGCGTTTCTCCTTTCATTTAAGTAAAGTGCCGTAGCCCCGACCATCCATGCAGAGATACTCATGTTTTCATCTGCCACCCCCACGGGTATACTATCGTTTTAACATTCATTAAAAGACCTTTTTGGTCCTGTATGCGGGCAAAAAAAATCAGCGTTTTGCCGATTTTGCAAGCTCCTCAATTGTAACACCATCCAGTATTTCCACAACCTTCTCCTGAACCGTGCGCCAGACAGGATGCACGAGACAGGTACGGGACGATTCGCAGCCATATTCGCCCATGAGGCAACGATTGGGCATGATCTGGCCTTCCACGGCCTCGACGACCTCTCGCAGGGTAATCTGGGATGCGGGGCGACCGAGAACCACCTTCCCCTGCGGCAGTCTGGCAAGATAGATGATCCCTCGTATTGCGTATTCACCCTTGCGGGTAAGCTCCATCATAGAGAACCTTTCGGATCGATTTAGTCCTTTATACAGCGCTCAGAGGGAACTGTCAAGAAATAATATCGCAGTGCTACCGGCGGTACTCCTTCTGCACATGTTCGAGCCATTCATGGTATGCGCCGGCGTAATCGACAATCAGATCATGAAAAGCGCTCTCGAACGAGGCGCTGATAGTCATCCCCGAACCCAGTGCGACGAGGAGGTCCTTGACTTTATACCAGCCGTAGGTCTGCACCAGATAATCAACAAACGAATAACTCTGCTGGTAGGCAAGGATTGCCTTTGGCGATGACAGAGATGAGAACGACCCCTCAAGAATGGACAATGGCAACAGGTCGCCTCTGTTCACTGCCGCAGCCAGCTCGGTCAAGGGATGGCTGAATTCTCTGCGCCCTTCCAGTTCGGCCAGACCCTCATTGAGCCAGGTGGGGCAGTTGCCCGAAGTGAGTTCGTGAATAACGACGTGGGTGTATTCATGAAATAGCAGGGAACGGAGGCCCTCATGAACTTCAGTGACTCCTCCGAGCGGCAAGCGGATCTTGCCGTCATACAGTCCGCCGGACCAGTCAGGACTCTTGGTGACCTTCCGGTAATCGGTTCTGGTGTAAATGAGCACCGGCACCCGGGTCACGGGGAAATGGGAGAGATCGGAGCCAACACGATTATAGGCGGTTTCGAGGATATCCAGGACCTGGTCGGCAAGTTGCGATCGCTCATCACCATCATAGGAAATCATGAAGCGTGAACTGAAGCCGCGTTCCATGCCTCCCTCGACCGACAGCTCACGGCGGGCCTTTTCCGCTGCAGCAGCAATATCCTTGCGACCGGGATCGAGCACAAGGGCCTGATCCCATGCTGCAAGGGCATCTGTCAGATTTCCCATATCATAGTGGGCCCTGCCGAGAACGTAGAGCAAATCCGGCGTATCGCCTCCAAGCCCCTGCGCCCTTTCCAGTTCGACAACGGCTGCATCATACTGCCGTGCCGAGTAGAGGGCGATGCCGCGTAAAATACTGTACCGTTGGACCTCGGGGTAAAGTTCGCGTGCACCGTCAAAACTCGTCGCAGCATCTTCATAGCGGCCGTGGGCCATGCGCTGCTGCCCGACCACCGTATAGACCTCAGCCAGATTCCGGCGCAGCGTCTCATTGTAAGGGAAGAGACTGTATGCCTGCTGCAGTTGTTCGAGGGCCTTTTCCGGCTCACCTTTTCGCAGAAGCTGCTGGGCGTAATCGTTGAGGAGGAATGGATCGTTGGCAGAGGCAGGGGTACAAGCCAGCACTGTAGCCAGAAAAGCACAAACCGCCAGAAATATGGGGAACCGGACAGGCATTACCGTATTCCACCCCATAATGGGTCTTCCCAGAATTGGCGGCGAAGCCGTTCTTCGGGGTTCTGGAGATAGAATTCGTCTTCGTTGAAGGAGTAGGTATAGGTGTCGAGGTAGGAACGTATGAGGGCGTAGGCAGCATTGACCTGCCTGATCCGTTCGGGATCTTCGTCTGTTGCTTTGTCGGGATGGAGACGCTTGACCAGATCCCTGTGACGTCGCTTGATATCGCGAAGACTGGCACGGTCCGAAAGTCCCAGCACACCGAGGGCATCACGCAGTTCAGCATAAGTCATGGTATCTACCATAACACAGCGACAGCCGCGTGTGAACCGAAAGGTTCGGTTCACCGCTGCCGGTTACCGGCTTGTGTCAGCGCGCAGAGCCCGTCGAACCGATGCTGCAATCCCTGCCGCATCGAGACCATAGCGGGCACGGAGTTCGTGCTGCTCCCCCTGCTCCACGAACTGATCGGGATATCCGAAGCGGGTGACGGCCGCGGGCAGCCCCTCCTCTTCGAGCAATTCCAGCACCGCTGCTCCGAAACCACCCTGCAGCGCGTTCTCTTCAGCCGTGAACAACCGTCCTGCCTGACGTGCAAATGCGAGAACAGTCTCCCGATCGAGAGGTTTCACAAAGCGAATATTTACGACGGCCAGTTGGATTCCTTCAGCAGCAAGCGCCTCTGCAGCCTCTAAGCAAGGCCGGACCATGGTTCCCACTGCAAGCAGCGCCCCGTCCCTGCCATCGCGCAGAACCTCTGCCTTGCCGATGGGAAGTTCGTGGAAGGTCTGATCAAGGGGGACTCCATAGCCATTGCCGCGTGGATAGCGCACCGCTGCGGGGCCACCGCTGGATATGGCGGTAAAGAGCATGTGCTGAAGCTCGTTTTCATCCTTGGGCGCCATAAGCACCATATTGGGCAGATGGCGAAGATAGGAGAGATCGAACAGCCCGTGGTGGGTAGGCCCGTCGCTCCCCACCACCCCTGCCCGGTCGATGGCAAAGGTCACCGGCAGGTTTTGCAGGCAGACGTCATGGCAGACCTGGTCAAAGGCACGTTGCAGAAACGAGGAATAGACGGCAAAAACGGGTCTGAATCCCTTTGTGGCCAGACCGGCGGCAAAGGTTACGCCGTGCTGCTCAGCTATCCCCACATCGAAAAATCGCTCGGGGAATTCGCGGGAGAAGGTGCCAAGGCCGGTTCCATCGGGCATGGCTGCCGTAAGGGCAACGACCCGCTCGTCATCGGCAGCGATCTTGCGGATAGAGTCGCCGAAGACACCGGTGTAGGATGCAGCTCCCCCCTTCCCTTTCAAGACCTTGCCTGTGGCAATGTCGAAGGGGCCAACGCCGTGGAACAACGAAGGGTTCGCCTCGGCGGGCGGGTAGCCCTTCCCTTTTTTCGTCAGGACATGGATCAGGACCGCATCGTCGAAACGGTGCACCTTCTGCAGGGTCTCCTGGAGCAATTCCAGGTTATGGCCATCGATGGGACCGACATACTCGAAGCCGAACGCCTCAAAGAGCATCCCAGGCGTGAACAGCCCCTTGAGCGACTCCTCGGCACGCTTGGCCACCTGCAGGACCCCCCGGCCTACGGAATCCAGCCCTTCGAGGAAATGCTCCAGATCCTTCTTGATCTTGTGGACGAACTCAGTGGTAATGGTACGGGAAAGAAACTCCGACAGTGCCCCGACGTTCTCGGCAATGGACATCTCGTTGTCGTTGAGGATGACAACCAGATCCTTGTTCAGATGCCCGGCATGATTGAGCCCTTCATAGGCTATGCCGCCGGTCATGGAGCCGTCGCCGATGACCGCAACCACCTTGTTCCTCTCCCCCTTCAAGTCGCGGGCCACGGCCATCCCGGTTGCCGCTGAGATGGAGGTGGAGGAATGGCCCACATCGAAGGCATCGTGGCAGGATTCGGCCCGCTTGGGGAAACCGCTGATCCCGTCGAGGGTTCGCAGGGTGCGGAAGCGGTCGCGGCGGCCAGTCAGAAGCTTGTGGGCATAGGCCTGGTGGCCAACGTCCCAGACGATCTTGTCGGCAGGGGAATCGAAGACGCGGTGCAGGGCAAGGGTCAGCTCGACAACGCCCAGACTGGGCGCCAGGTGTCCGCCATTGGTTGCGCAGGTTGTGATGATCTCCCGGCGCAATTCGTCGGCAAGCGAACTGAGTTCGGCAAAAGAGAGCCTCTTCAGGTCCTGCGGCTCGTTAATGGTATCAAGGATGCGATAGTTCATGATTTTCGGGCAATGATATAGCGGGCAATCTCCCGCAGCGGTTCGGCCTTGGCATCGAATGAATCGAGGGCATTGAGCGCCATCTCGACCAGTTCGGCTGCACGACGCTTGGAATCGGCAAGCCCCATCACCGCAGGATAGGTCGCTTTGCCCCGGGCCTGGTCGCTACCGGCATCCTTGCCGATCTCTTCGGTGGTCCCCTCGATGTCGAGGATGTCATCAGCGATCTGGAAGGCGAGACCTATGGCCTCCCCATAGGTGGTCAGAGCTGCCAGTTGTGTCTCCGTGGCGCCGCCGAGGATGGCACCCGACTTCACCGCCGCCTTTATCAGGGCACCGGTCTTGTGGGTATGGATATACTGGACGGTGGCGAGGTCGATCTCCGCCTTACCCTCGCTCTCCATGTCCACCACCTGCCCCCCCACCATGCCATGGGAACCGGCGCAGCGGGCTATTTCCTGGATAACAGCCATGGTACGGCCGGCATCCGCCTTCTGGAATGCGGGATTGCTCAAAAGGACAAAGGCCTCGGTGAGCAGGGCATCGCCGGCCAGGATCGCAACAGCCTCGCCATAAACCTTGTGGTTGGTCGGGCGACCGCGCCGGAAATCATCATCGTCCATGGCCGGAAGATCGTCATGGATGAGCGAGTAGGTATGGATCATCTCCATGGCGCACGCCGCCGGCATCACCGTCTCGCTATTGCCGCCCACTGCTTCGCAGGCCGCCAGCATCAGAACCGGCCTGATCCGTTTGCCGCCGGCAAAGACCGAATAGCGCATGGCCGAATGCAAAGATGCGGGGAGTTCCGTTTCCGGCGGGAGGAAACGATCCAGTGCCGCATCAACCTCGACACAGCACTGCTTGATATACTGCTTGAGATCCATCGAACCACTCCTTCAGTAGGGACAGGGGTAACCAACCAGACAAAGGCCGGGCTATGCATCCTCCAGATGAAACGGCTCGGTCCTGAAGCTGCCATCCTTCTGCTTGAGCAGCAACTCCACCTTCTTTTCCGCCTCGTTCAGCTTCCGGCTGCAGACGGCAGCATGCCTGACTCCTTCCTCAAATGCCTTGAGGGCGTCGTCAAGGGGGAGCTCGCCGCTTTCCAGGCGCTTGACCACCTCTTCCAGTTTCTTCAGCGATGTCTCGAACTTTTCCACGGCCATATGGTTCCCGGTCATCAAAAATGGATCGTCATTATACCTGTTTGGGACTGCCAGTCAAGCACTGCCTTGATCTGCGCCCGGAGACGCGACCGTTTCCACCAGGCAGCCGGCAGAACCCCTATGCAGGCGAAGGCGCAGACGGTCACCCACTGCCAGCTGATCGGAACTGCGGACGAGCAGGCCGTCCTTTTCGCGCTGGGCCAGGGAATAGCCGCGTGCAAGTGTGGCAAGCGGCGACAGGGCATCCAGTGCACCGGTGCGTCGGGCCACTGCCTCACGCAGCTGGTCCATCCGGCGCTGCACGGCCTGGTCCCTCCGGGCAACGAGATTCTGCAGTTGATCCCACCCATGCTCCACCGCTCTCCCCGGGCTCCGGAGCCGAAGCGTCTCAATCAGGGCACTGAGTCGATCGCTGTGGCGTGCCAGCATTCTTCCCAGGAGGGATGACATCCGCTCCTGCATGAAATCGACCCTTTGGCCGAGCTGACCAATCAGCATGGCCGGGTCTCTGAGTGCCGCCTGAGCCATTCCCACCCTGGACTTCAAACCCGTTATCAGGCCGGCTGCAGCGCGTCCCAGCCGGTGTTCGAGGGTCTGCACCAGGGTTGTCAGCTCCGCTTTGCTGGTGATGACCAGTTCAGCCGCTGCCGATGGGGTCGGCGCGCGCAGGTCGGCGGCCAGATCGGCGATGGTGAAGTCGATCTCGTGCCCGACAGCAGAGATGACCGGAATCCTGGAAGACGCGATGGCCCTGGCAACGACCTCCTCGTTGAAGGCCCAGAGGTCTTCCAGCGATCCGCCTCCCCGGCCGACGATCAGCACGTCGACGTCGCGATAGAGATTGAAATCCCTGATCGCCGAGGCGATCTCCGCTGCCGCCCCTTCTCCCTGCACCTTGACCGGGATGAGCAGAACCTCGATATTGGCAAAGCGGCGGTCGAGCACGGTGAGGATATCGTGGATCGCGGCACCGGTTGGCGAGGTCACCACCCCGATACGCCGTGGCAGACGGGGAATCGGCTTCTTGCGCGCCTCGGCAAAGAGCCCTTCCCCGGCAAGCCGCTCCTTGAGCTGGAGGAAGGCAAGCTGCAGGGCACCAATCCCCTGTGGCTCCATGTATTCGGCAATGAGCTGGTAGTCGCCACGCTGGGCAAAGACCGAGATCCGGCCGCGGACGATGAGACGCATGCCGTCCCTGATCTTGAATCTGAGCGAGCGGGCCGCGGCACGGAACAGAACGCATTTCAGCTGTGCCCCGGCATCCTTCAGGGTGAGATAGATATGCCCGGACTGGGGGGTCGCCAGGTTCGAGACCTCCCCTTCGACCCAGACCTGCTCGAAATTTTCTTCCAGCACGTCCTTGACCAGCGCAGAGAGCTGGCTGACGGTCAATATCCGTTTTTCGGCAAAGAGTTCCATGGCTGTGCCTGCTCAACTTGATAAGGAAAGCCCGGCGGAATGCTTTCCGGCCCGGTTATTGTGCTTTCGGGGGAAGAAACCGGCCAGTGGCCGTGACACTAGCACAGGGTGCAGGGTGCGTCAATCAGGTTGACCCGACCGGGCGATCATACTATGATGCGCCCATGTCACAGCATCCCTACGTCATCACCATCTCGTCGGAAAAGGGAGGAGTCGGCAAGACCACCCTTGCCACCAACCTGGCGATCTTCCTCAAGGCCATGCGAGAGGATCTCTCCGTCACCGTCTTTTCCTTCGACAACCATTTCACCGTGGACAAGATGTTCGCGCTGCCCGGTCAACATCCCCATGGCACCGTGGCCGAGCTCCTGAGCGGCACACCTGGTCGCGACCTTTTGCATACCGGCCAGTACGGCGTGAATTACATCCCCTCCTCCAACGTGCTCTCCGAGTTGCGCAGTTCAGTCCAGGGGCCGATGTTTCTCGCCCGATTGATGGCAACCTCTTGCATCCCCGGCATCATCGTCATCGATACCCGGCCGGAACTGGATATCCTGACCCAGAACGCACTCTATGCCGCGGATCAGGTCCTGATCCCGGTGAAGGATATGGCATCGCTGGAAAACTGCCGCAATATCTTTACTCTGTTCGACAGCAGGGGGCTGGACAAAAAGAGCCTGGCGCTCATCCCCTGCCTGGTGGATTCGCGTGTGAAATTCGACGGCATGTTCAGGGACCAGCGCACCCTGCTGAAGGCGTTTGCCATCAATCGCGGCTACCGCTGCCTCGACACCTACATTGCCAAAAGCCCCAAGGTCGACAGTCTCAACACCAATCCGGACGGCCGCATCTTCCCCATTCTGACCCACGCTCGGGGAACCGACGTCTTCGGGCAGTTCGTGCAGCTCACCCGGCTGATGCTGGCTGCCCTGAGGGGGCTCAAGGAATCCCGCGCCCAGCAGTTCAGCGCATGGCTGAATGCCGAAGATGAGCGGCGCAATGCCGCCTTTGCGAGCCGACGTGCCGCAGTCAAAGCGCACTGCCCCATCTGCGGCAGCCCGTCGCTGGACAACGTCAACCACCCACCCGGTCTTTACTACGAAACCGGCGACGGCGGCAGCCGAGGGTTCATCAATGGCGACTGCTTTTCCGACCTCATTACCGCCCTGCTCCTGCCGAGCGGCAGCAGTCTCAGCCCGTCGGACCCGCTCAGCACCCTGCTTCTCGACGCCACAGCAGCTGCCACGTTTCTGATACGGCCAGTGCAAAACGGCGCGGCAGCCCAGATGGAACTCATGGCGATCGATCCCGGCGGGAAGCAGATCATACGCCAGCGTATTGCCTGTTACGGATATGAGGGAAGTATAACGAATCGGCGAGAGGCGAGACTGGCGCACCTGGTGAATGTTACCATCGGCGCACAGGGCCTGGGTCAGGAAGGGAGCTTTCTCATCGTTCACCCCGTCAATCCCCGTGCCCCGGAATCCATCCTGCAGGAAGAATCGTACCGCAGCTTCCGCAAACTGCGCCAGCGGTGCATGGAACATCTCGCACCCGCCGTCACGCAGTGACGCTTACCTGACCAGTTCCGATACCCCGACAAAGTTGATGCCATCCTTCTGCATCTCGGGCAATGCGGCTGTTAATGCCTGAATCGTCGCCTTGTGGGGATGGCAAATGGCTATGGCGCTCCCCCGCTTGCGCGCCAGGGCCGCCACCTGTTCAAGCTGGCTTCTGATCGCCCCCACTTCCTGGACATTATCGAGAAAGACGTTCCGGCCGGCCGCATCCAGCGCCATGCCGCGCGCAAGCTCCATCCCGACGGATCGGGGGCTGGTTCTGCTGTCGACGAAAAAGAGCGAATGGGCCTTGAGCTGGTTCAGCACCACCTTCATCTTGTCCCGGTCCTCGGTGAACCGCGACCCCATATGGTTGTTGGCACCCACGGCCTGCGGCAGCAGCCGGATATAGTCATTCATCCGGCGGGCGATCTCCTCGTTGCTCTGGGCAACCAGGAGCCCGTTGGCTTCGAGACGCTGGTGCGGATACCCCTGGGGCTCCATGGGGATATGGATCATGACGGGGTATCCCTGCACCCTGGCCGCCTCTGCCACATCCCGGACCCTGGCCAGACCGGGGATGAGCGAGAAGGTCAACGGAACCTTGATGGCCATGAGCGAGCGCACCTCCTGCATGCTCGAACCCATGTCGTCGACGATGATCGCCACGGTCCCCGGCCCATGAACCCGTTTCTTTCGCGGATGCGTGCGCGGTTGTTCGATAGTGCTCGACGTATAGGGCTGCTGCTCCACTGGATGATATGCCTGGCGGGGGGGGAGCTTGTAGCGTTCCTTCTGCTGCGGGGTTGACGGGGCAAGTACCTCGGCGGGCATCCGTTCCCTGAGCTGCTCCAGCAAGAGCAGCGCCAGGACGATCAGGAGGACCACCAGCAGGAGTGCTCCAAACGGGCGTTTCCCTCCTGTCGGTTTGCGTCTGTTGTTGCGACTACGCTTCTTCGCCTTCATGCCGCTGTGTCATCCCCCTGGAATTCAGTAACAAAACAAAGGGACAGCCTGCCGGGATCATCCCGCGGCAGGCTGTCTGCCATCGCTTGCTGCGCTCGCCCGTGTCAGCGGGTCTTTTTCGGCGGCTGTACCTTCTGCTCCGCTGCCGGCGCCGGAGGAGGACTCGCCTTCTGCTCCTTTGCCGCAGGCTTCGCTGCAGCGGTCTGAACCAGGTAGTTCGCCGCGAAGAGATAGTCGTCCAGGTAATCGGTCATGCCGTCGCCGTTCAGGTCGTTCCCCTTTTGGGCTGCCGGGTCCCCGCCCCGGGCGAGAAACTGCCTGAAGTCGGCCTCGGTCAGCGTGGCGAACGGCTTGCCGTTGTAGGTCGCCAGTAGCGGGGCAACGGTCAGGGGGATCTCGGTGATGATATCGTCGAGGAAATAGGTCAGCACCACCTGAAAGGCCCCTATTTTGGGGCGAAGCTCCACCACCCAGCTGTTTTCATCCCCCCGGCGGAAGGAGACGAGCTGGGCCTCCTTGTTGATCGCCACGTTCGGAGCGGACACGGCATCGTGCGGCGGCATCAATCTGACCTTGAGCACCTTCTTACCGTCGGCGAGAAAGACCGCTGGTTCCTGCCGATACCCCTTGGACTGCTGACCGAAAAGGTCGAGGATCTCTTTGGGCTGGCGCGGCCCGGTGTAGGCCTTGAGTGTTTCGAGGACTCCCTTGTAGGCAAGGAATTTGGGTTCCTTCGCCTTCTCACTCTTCGGCTCGGCAGGCTGTTCCTGAACATCCCCGGCATCCTTGGCATCAGAGGGGGCCGATTCTTTCAGCGCATCCGTGACGGGGACCTCAACCTGCTTCACATCATCCTTCTTTTCCTTGGCGGGAGCAGTGTCGGAAGGCATGGTGACGCCACTGAGCCAGGTGGTCGGGGTAGTTGTGGTATTCGTATTTGTACTCGTATTGGTTGTCGTATCTGTTGTGCCACTCCCCGAAGTACCTTCAGTTCCGGAAGTAGTGCCGGATGAGCCACTCGTGCCAGATGAATCGGTGGTCTCGGTAACCGTCGATATTTCAACGGGATTGGTCGCCGAATTGATGCCCGTTACCGTGACCTTCGGAGTCTTGAGCGCCACCTTGCTGTTCCTGGTAAAGGTCAGGGTGGCTATAACGCCATTCCCCGAGAATGAAGATGTCGTGATCGCAGCCATCGTTATGGAACCGGTTGCTGCGGTGTTATAGGACAGCAACCCTCCCTGGTTGGATATGAGCGATCCCTGAACGACAGTGGGGCTGGAGAGGGAGTTTGCGTCATAGGTAACCGAGATATACATGCCTGCCACGCCGTCCATCGAATACCCCTGGAGGTAGAAGACCCCGCCGCCCCCGGAAGTGATCCCCACACCGGCAGCCTGCGCATACCCACCCATAAGAACGAGCATACCCACCAGGACTGAAAAAACGATCGATTTGCCTGCTCTTCGCATCGGACACCTCGAAAACGGTATTGGACAGCATCCTCAAAGACGGCTCATTATACGCAAGTTGCCATGGCTTGTCCACCAAACGCACAAGGCTCCCCCCTGAACGGGAAGGAGCCTCGTGCGTTTGAGGTGGCAGTAAACGGTCAGTAACCGCTGTTGTGGCACTCCCAGCAGACATAATCGATGCCTGACCAGGCCTTGTAGCCGCGGTAGGTCTTCCCCCACTTCACGCTGGCCTGGCCGATATGGCAGGAGACATTCGTACAGGTCTTGGTTTCAGACGCATACGCGGCAGCAGACAGGGGCCAGTAGGTGGTGGTCATGTTGCCGAACCAGTCGGACCGGGACATGGCATAGGAGCGGGTCTGATCGAAGGAGACGTCGTTCCTGCCGTTCACATGTTTTGCATGGCTGGCAATCGCTACACTGCTGAAGTGGGTATAGTACGGCGGTGTCGACCGCCACCATTTGGCCTGCACTTTTACCGTGTCGTTATGGCAGAAGGAACAGGTGATCGGGGTCATGTCGAACCACTCCTTGTTGAAGTGCCCCTGTTCGTACCCCCAGGGATTGCCCCAGGCGTGGCTGTCCCCGGTCATGCCGTCATTGGTCGTGTAATCGGTCCGGGGGGCGTTGGCATGACAGCCCGAACAGTCGGCCGGCAACTGCGAATTCCACTGCACGTCCCGGTAGACCCGTGTCGTAACGAGATTGGCGGTCGCATAGTCGTCACAGTAGCGGGCACCCGATGCATTGGTGAAGGTGCAGTCCGTCGGGGTGGTAAACGAGGTGTAGCTGTGGCAGTAGACACTGCTGCAGGTGCCGTTGGTGTACGGGTAATTGCGGCCGTCGAACAGCACCTCGCCACCGGAGAGATAAGTTGCCTCAGGCGGATTGAGCGACTTGACCGAACCTGCGGGAGCAGTCGGATCGTACAATTCGACCTGGACGAATCCGTCCCGGTGATAGATGTCCATGTCTCGGGGGTGGCA
>JACRPV010000089.1:13522-15999 GCA_016223015.1 Geobacter sp.
TGGCAGTTGGCGCAGTTGAAGAGATACCCTGCCGAGGTGTCGCCGGCTATGCTCACACTGGTGTAACTGGCCTGCAGGGCAGTGCCGCTGAAATGCCTCATGTGCGAAGGGGTGTTCGGCGGAGATTCGTGGCAGCCGTCGCAGTCGTCGGGCTGGGCGCCCCATATTCTGGCCCCTTCCGCGGTGGCATGGCAACTGGTGTTGGTGCAGGTGCCGCCCGACGGAGCATAGGTGTACTGCATGGTTATAAAACCATTCGGGGCGATGTCATAGGCGCCGTTCAGGTGATTGGCGGGATTCGTAATGGAAGAGCCGTTCGCTGTCGTGGCGTTGTGGCAGACCGAGCAGTTGAGCTTGTGCGCCTGGTACATGTGGCTGTTGGCCTTGGGGGAACCGTTGGCGTAACTCGGCCTGGCAGCATGGCAGCCGCTGCAGCCGACCGGTTTCCCCCAGGTGGCGGTGACACTGGCGATGACCCCCGTGGCAATCCCGGTGCCGTCATGGTGGCAATTTGCGTTAAAGCAGGACCCGCCGGAACTAGCCGACGAAAACCTGAACTGAATCGCATTGCCCGGTGCCACATCATAGTTGCGGTCGACGTGACGATCCTGGCTGGTTATGGTGACGCCATCGTTCGTGGTGCTGAAATGGCACTTGTCGCACCCATAGCCATAGGTGTTGTGCTTGGAATGACTGTTTGCCTTCGGCGTCTTGTTCGCGTACGCCGGCGGATATGCGTGGCATGACGCACAGGAAAGCGTTCCGGAGCCCCATGAGGCGGATGTGTATGACGGTATAATCCCGGTCGAGACAGCAGTGCCGTTGCTGTGGCAATAGCCGTTCGAGCAGGTGCCGCCGGTCTGTACGAAGGCATAGGAGAGAGCATCCGTCCCGGAAGAGATATCAAATGCCTTGTTCACGTGACGGTCAAGCCCTGAAATTGCCACATTGTCCGCGGTCGTTCGGTAGTGGCAGTCAGAGCAGGCGTAGCCTTTCAGCTGATGCCGGGCATGGCTGTTAGCCTTGGGAGAGCCGTTCGGATAATCGGGTGGCGAGGCATGGCAGGAGGTACAGGCAAGGGGTGTCCCGCCCCATGCGGGTGTTATGAGCGCAGGGATTGTTCCGGTGGAGAGCGAGGTCCCGTTGCTGTGGCAATAGATGTTCATGCAGTTGCCGAAGCGGTTGTTCTGGCTGGGCAGGTAATCGCCCACAGGCCCGGAGTATCTGCCGAATGCAACGTTTGCAGGGTCTTTGGGGATAACGATGAGCGGCCTGCCTGCACTGGTGGCATGGCCGAATGCCGTGTGTCCGGGATGGCATTTGATGCAGTGCGCTGCCCCGGTGAAATAGTCGTCATGGCGCGCATGACTTCCCGCAGCGCCGGAACTGCCCGCACCATTGGGTGGCGCCCCGTGGCAACCGCTGCAATCGCCGGGATAGGTAAACAGGGCACTCCCCCATACGGGTGTCATGTTTTCGAAGTGGCAATTGACGTTGCTGCAGGTATCCAAGGCGGGAGTGGCTGTCTGGGGGAACGCGGATGTCCGGTTGCCGTAAAGGGCTCGGACAGCTGAATTGTTCAGGTTTGCCGATAACTGGATACTGCCGTCCCGATGCCCCTGGGTGTAAAGAGAACTCCCGGTATGGCACCGTTCGCACTGCTGGAAACCGTTCGTGTCAGACAGGTGTGACCGGTGGTTCCCCTGAAAACCGCCGGTCGTGACGTTGCGATAGGCAGCATCCAGCGGGCGATAGTCCACCGGGTTTTGCGTCCCGTGGCACTGATAGCACTGAATGGCGGCCTCGGCTGCCGAATGGACTAACAGTACGCAGCATGACAATAACAGCAAGCGAACAAACAGCCCCCTCTTCCCGGTCCCCGACAATTCGCACCTCCAAGAAAGAATGATTCAGGTGCCCGTAAAATAGAGCTTTTTAACGTCAATCACAACAAAAATGTAATGAAGCACCCTACGAAGGGATGAACCCCTTGAGATCACAGGGCATGCAAGCAAAAGGGTTATACTGGAATCGGCACCAAAGTATCAGATCTTCTACACGGCTCCATTCTGCAACAGTTCGAGATGAGGTATTTGCAGGTCGTGCAATTCCCGGAAGATCTGCTGATTTACTTACCCATGGTCAGAGATCGTCAACGTGCGAAGTCGCAACTTACGACTTCAATAGGAGAATTAGCCTAATATTGAACACCCGTTTCTCCCCAGATATGAACATATTTGCATCCCTCCAATCAAGAACCCGCAGCTTCACACGATAAACGTCTGGAATCACGCATATTTTATATTTTTCCAGATTACGCCTCCGTGGCACCCAACTTGCTATACCATAGTTAACTATTTGATATTTTGTTATTTTTAACCATTGCACGCAGCACACCTGTAGAGGCAGCCATGAAAGCCACCGGGCAACCACATATGTATTCAGTCCTGTATGTCGAAGATGACCCTACCTATTTT
>JACRPV010000282.1 GCA_016223015.1 Geobacter sp.
ATCGCCTCTTCAATAGGCGCTGCAAATAGTTCGTCAGAGTTAAAGCCCAGTTGTCCCAATGCGGCTCGAACCCAGGCGTCGGGAACAAGGAGATAATTCTCGATATTTTTGCGCTTCCACTCGAATAGGGCAGGATTGTCGGGTTCAGGGTGATAGGTCGCTGCCTCGTCGAAATCAAAGAGCATCAACCTGTTTACTCCAGGGATGATGCACCGTAACGCCTCAAAGTGCCTGTCAGCCGAATCCTTCATGAGCTGCTTGGTGCCTCCACCCATCGTACGAAAACAGACTTTGGCGAGATATTCCTCGGCCCCGCAAGTCTTTGCCCAAGCCCGAAGGATACGCTCGTCGCTTTCCCCTTCAACGTATAGCATTATTGGAGAAGCCCACAGCTCGGTCAACTCCGCATTTGATACGTCTGCCATTGCTCTTAGCACTTCAGGGGTTGATTCAACCCGTTTGGGCTGCTGCCCCAGAAGCGAAACGATCTGGCTTGCGTCGACTCCCTTAACGAACTCCTCCGCATGGGTAGCTATCAGAAACTGCACGTTCTGCTCGTTTGATTTTGCTTTGAAGTAATCGAGAATCTCGCGCTGCAGGTTAACGTGGAGGTGAGCATCTGGCTCGTCCAGCAGAATAGTTGTGGGACGGTACCCATAAAGAAAGGCAAGGAGGGTCAGTGTCTGGTGGAAACCGCTGCCGCCTGCGATGATGTCGTAGGCTTTGTCACCCTGCTGATATTCGCAAAGTATCTCTGTATCGACACCTTGCTCGTACTTCGGTTTCCTAAGCTCCACGGAAAACCAGCTTTTCACGACCCTGCATACTTCTATCCAGTTCGAACGAACCTTTTTCCGTTCGCCGCCGTCCCTTTCAGCCTGCGTAAAAACCCTCTGCATAAGGTTGCGTAAAACACTGCCGGGCTGTGCCTTGCCAATCTGTTTCTTGAGTGGGCCGTCATCGCGCCACTCCTCGCTTGGCTCCAGACCGGAAAAAGGAGGAACATAGGCGATAACTGGCAGAAGCTTCTCTTTCTCCAGTTCCCTGAATTTTGACCATCCTTCGGCAGGAATAGCATAGAGAGCCTGCGGAGAGTTGTAACGCAGCCTGACGCCGAACGAACGTTCTTCATTGTGCGACGTCAGCCAGGTGACGTCGATCTCGATCAGGATATACTCCTGTGTTTTCTTGCCCTTTTTTACTGGATAGCGTCGGTCGGTCCTGTCTTTCCAAAGCAGGTTGAATTGTGGTACCGGAAGAGCGGTAAAGTTTGGCAGTACCACCTGAATCCCGGTGGTCCCACTCCTCTTGGCTCGGTGAAATTCATCGACGCAGAACTGCCATATGGCAAGTGACTGGAGGATTGTGCTCTTTCCACTGTTATTGCGTCCGACCAGAAGGTCGAATTTTGTAAAATGGTATGTCTGCTCGCCAATACTCTTAAAATTTCGTAGGGTCAGTTTCGTGATCATCTGGGTCCCCCTAAGTCTTCATGAAAATCAAAAGCCCCTGGGCTCGGCATACCTGCGATCATGTTAGGGCATGCGTACTACCAGGGGCGTCATAGGAAAAATGCCTCAAAAATATATACAAACATGTATCCGATATCAATGGATTTTCGATGGTTGGGCGCGTAGCCCACGATCATAAACACAGCTCCTACAGCTTGTTGATAAACACCTCGCGCGGTTTGCTGGTGCCGTCCGAGGGGCCGACGATCCCTTCCTGTTCCATCTTTTCGATGATCCGGGCGGCGCGGTTGTAGCCGATCCGCAGACGGCGCTGGATCATGGAGATGGATGCCTGCTTGGCCTCTGCCACCAGGGCCACGGCGTCGTCGTAGCGGTCGTCCAGCTCTTCGTCGCCATTCCCCCCCTTGTCGTCGCCCGCCTTGACCTCCAGGATAGATTTGTCGTAGACCGGCTTCCCCTGTTTCTTCAGGAAGTCCACCACCCGCTGTACCTCGGCGTCGGAGACGAAGGCGCCGTGGCTCCGCTGCAGCTTAGCGGTCCCCGGCGGCAGGAAGAGCATGTCGCCCGCTCCCAGGAGCGATTCGGCGCCGTTGCAGTCGAGGATGGTGCGGGAATCGATCTTGCTCGATACCTGGAAGGAGATCCGGGCCGGGAAGTTGGCCTTGATCAGGCCGGTGATGACGTCGACCGACGGCCGCTGGGTCGCCAGGATCAGGTGGATGCCGGCGGCGCGGGCCATCTGGGCCAGCCGGGCGATGGATTCCTCGATCTCGCGGCCCGCCACCATCATCAGGTCGGCCAGCTCGTCCACCACGATGACGATGTAGGGGAGATGGCCGTGCTCCAACTGTTCGTCCTTTTCCAGGAACGCCTCGATGGCCATCTGCTCGTCGCCGTTCGGCTCCTCCACCTCTTCGACCACCACGGTCTCGCGGGCCAGGTTCTCGGCGGTCTCTTTCTCCTCCCGCTCCAGCGCCTTGTTGTAGGAATCGATGTTCCTGACCGCCTTGTCGGCCATGAGCCGGTAGCGCCGCCCCATCTCCTCGACCGCCCAGCGCATGGCCAGGGAGGCCTTCTTCGGGTTGGTCACCACCGGCAGCAGCAGGTGGGGGATGCCGTCATAGACGGATAGCTCCAGCATCTTCGGATCGACCATGATGATCCGGACGTTGCGGGGGGTGGCGGTGTAGAGGAGCGACAGGATCATGGTGTTGATGGAGACCGACTTGCCCGAGCCGGTGGCGCCCGCCACCAGCAGGTGGGGCATGCGCGCCAGGTCGGTCACCAGGGGGATGCCGGCGATGTCCTTGCCCAGCGCCAGCGGGAGCTTGTGTTTCCCTGCCTGGAATTCCTCGCTGGTAAAGATCTCCTTGAGGGAGACCATATCCCGGTCGCGGTTCGGGAGTTCGATCCCCACCACCCCCTTGCCGGGGATCGGCGCCACGATCCGGATGGAGAGGGCCTGCAGCGCCATGGAGAGGTCATCGGAGAGCCCGGCGATGCGGCTGACCTTGATCCCCGGTCCTGGCGCGAATTCGTACATGGTGACCACCGGGCCGGGGCAGATCTCCACCACCTCCCCCTCGACGCCGAAGTCCCGGAGCTTCTTCTCCAGGAGCCGGGCGTTCATGGTGAGGACTTCCTTGTCAACCTTGCGGCTGCTGACAGGGGGCGGGTCCAGGAGCGACAGCGGCGGGGTGCGGAAATCGCCGTCGGACTTGGCGAAATCGAACAGCTCCTGCTGGGGACGGCTCTTTTCCTCGTCCTTCTTGTCCCGCTTGGTCTGGGTTGCCGGGGAGGGGGCGGGTGCCACCGTTACCGGCTTGATCACCGGTTCCGCCTTGTCCCGCTCCTTGTTCTTCGGCTTTTCGTCCTTCAGCAGCTCGCGGTTGAGCGCCTGTTTCTCGCGGTAGCGAGACCAGCGGTCGCCCAGGGCGTTGATCCACCAGTCGGCAAAGAGGACAAAGGAGAAACGCGACATGATGGTGATGGATGCGGCCAGCATGGGCAACAGCAACAGCAGCGCCCCGGTGACGCCGAGCAGCCCCTTGAGGAGCGAGGCGGTCTTGTAGCCGATGGCGCCGCCGGTCGGAATCCTTTGGCCGAGCAGATCGGTGAATTCGATGTTGAAGGCGAACAGGGCGGAGAGGGAGACCAGGAGTCCCACAAAGGCGAAGCACTTGTAGACGGTCAGCTTCAGCTCCTTGAAACGGAGCAGCCGGTAGGCCGTCACCAGGCAGGCGCCGGGCACCAGATAGGCGGCAACGCCGAAGAACTGCAGCAAAAGGTCGGCGATCTGGGCGCCGAGCCGGCCGCCGAAGTTGCGGATCACATTCTCCGACGAGAAGGTGTTGAAGGAGAGATCGTCGGCATTGAAGGATGCCAGCGCCACCAGCAGGAAGAGCCCGGCTGCCCCCAGGAGCATCCCCTTGATCTCGCTGGTCAGTTTCTCTTTTTTCGGTTCAGTGGTTTCCATGGCAATTTATCGTCGGTCCATTCCAGTATGCATGGAGTCTGCTACATTTCAAGGATGAGCGGCAGGATCACGGGGCGCCGCTCGATGGTTTTTTTGAAGAAGCGGCGCAGCCCCTGCCGCACCTCCTGCTTGACCTCGTTCCAGTCCCCCATCACCTCGGCGTTGAGCTGCGACAGGGTGTCGGTAACCACCTGGCGGGCCGCGTCCAGGTATTCCTGGCTCTCGTCCTCGAAGACGAAGCCGCGGGAGACGATGTCCGGGCCGTAGATGATAGCGCCGCTGGACTGGGCGATGCCGATGATGACCACCACCATGCCGTCCTCGGAGAGATGCTTGCGGTCCTTGAGGACGATCTCCCCCACGTCGCCGATCCCGTTGCCGTCGACAAAGATCCGGCCGCTTTCCACCTGGCCGAGGACGCACCCCTCCCCCTGGGAGAAGGCGATGACGTCGCCGTTGTTGGCCACGATGCAGCGCTCTGCCGGGATGCCGACCCGCTGGGCAAGACGGGCGTGGCGGACCAGGTGGCGGTACTCGCCGTGCACCGGGATGAACCACTGGGGCCGGACGAGGTTCAGCATCAGCTTCAGCTCCTCCTGGCTGGCATGTCCGGAGACATGGACCTCGGAGACCTGCTCGTGGAAGACCTCGGCGCCGCGGCGGTAGAGGTGGTTGATCATGTCGGTGATGGTCTTCTCGTTGCCGGGGATGACCCGCGACGACAGGATGACCGTATCGCCCCGTTCCAGCTTGATCTGCTTGTGATCGTCCATGGCGATCCGGGTCAGGGCGCTCATCGGCTCCCCTTGTGAGCCGGTGGTGACGATGCAGACCTCTTCCCTGGGGAGGCGGGGGAGCTCCTTCAGATCGATGAGGAGTCCGTCGGGAATTCTGAGGTAACCGAGCTCACGGGCGATCTGCACGTTGGCGATCATGGAGCGGCCGTTGAGCAGGACCTTGCGGTTGCAGGCCAGGGCCGCATCCACCACCTGCTGTACCCGGTGGATGTTGCTGGAGAAGGCCGCCACGATGATCCTGGAGTCGCACTTGGGGAAGAGATCGAGGAAGGCCTCGCCCACCGAGCGTTCGGAGATGGTGTATCCCTGTCGCTTGACATTGGTGGAGTCGGACATGAGCGCCAGCACCCCGGCCTCGCCATAGCGGGAAAAGGTGGCCAGGTCGGTCAGCTCCCCGTCCACCGGGGTCTGGTCGATCTTGAAATCGCCGGTATGGATCACCACCCCTTCCGGGGTCCTGATGGCCAGGCCGCAGCCATCCACGATAGAATGGGTCACCCGGATGAACTCCACGGTGAAGCAGCCGACGGTAGCCTGTCCGCGCGGCTTCATCACCTGCAGGTCCACCTTCTCGTCCAGGGCGAACTCTTTCAGCTTGGCCTTGACCAGCCCCAGGGTGAGGGCGGTGCCGAACAGGGGCGGGTTGATCTCCGGCAGCACATAGGGGAGGGCGCCGATGTGGTCTTCGTGGCCGTGGGTCAGGAATATGCCCCGGACCCGGTCGGCCCGTTCGCGCAGGTAGGTGATGTCGGGCACCACCAGGTCGATCCCCAGCATGGAGGCGTCGGGGAACATCAGGCCGCAGTCGACGACGATGATGTCGTCGCCGTATTCGAAGATCGCCATGTTCAGGCCGATTTCACCGAGCCCCCCCAGGGGAATGATCTTCAGGCCGGTGGTGTCGCGGTTCTCCGTGGTCATGGGTGATTCCCTTTCAGGGTCGGGCAGGCTGGTGTGGCAGAGGGGCCGGAGCGCCAACCAGCGCGGCGATGCGGGCATCGCACTTGTCGATCCACTCCCTGCCCGGCGCATACAGCCCGCGGACGGCGTAGAAGGAGCTGCGCAGCGACCGGTAGGCAACCAGGGCCTTGGCAGTGTCTCCCCGCTGTTCCAGGGTCTGGGCGATGAGCCAGAGCTTTTCCGCCGCACGCCCCACCAGCGGGGAGAGCGGGGTGTACATGTGGATGGCAGCCTCGTAGCCGGCGATGGCACCGATGTAGTCGCCAGCGGCAAGGGCCTGGTCGCCTTTGCCGAACTGGCTCCATTGGCGGTACTGGGTCGTGCCCCAGATCATCAGGAGGGCAATGACTCCGGCCACGGCAACGTTCAGGGCGATATGTTTCGGTTTGTCCATGGGATGACTCATCCGGCGAAGAATCCGGGCACCGCTGCCAGCAGGCAGCCGAGAAGGGCGGCGACGACGCCGGCCAGCACCATGAGCGCTGCCAGGATGTCAAAGGGTTTGCGCAGCCGGTGCATGGCGGGCAGTCCCCAGACGACCCCTCCGATGCCGCAGATGATCAGGGCGATGGCGATGAATGTCACGTCTTAGTGCTCCAGATTGGCGTTTATGGCCGCCTTGACCTGCTCGGCAAGGTCGTCGCGCTTGCGGCCAGTCTGCGCCGGCACGGAGATCGGCTCGGCAAACGAGATGGAAATGGTTCCGGGCTTGAGCCTGATCTCCTTGGCCGGGTTGATCCGGCCGCTGCCGTTGATGGTGACCGGCACGATCGGGACCCCGGCCTTTTCCGTGAGGAGAAATCCTCCCATCTTGAAGGGGAGGAGATCGCCGTCGTTGGTGCGGGTCCCCTCCGGAAAGATGACCACACTGTGCCCGCTCCGGATATGCTTGGCTGCGGCCACCATGCTGCGCAGGGAGCGCCGGCCGTCGCTGCGGTCCAGCGGGATGTAGCCGGCCCGTCGCATGGAATGGCCGAAGACCGGGATATTGAAGAGCTCTTCCTTGGCGATCCAGGAGAACCGCTCCGGTATGGCCTGGTACAGGGCCAGGATATCGAAGTTGCTCTGGTGGTTGCTCATGAAGATGACCGGTTCGTTGCGGGGGATCAGCTCCTGTCCGGAGGTTTCCACTCTGGCTCCTGCCATCCGCAGGCTGATTCGGCTCCAGAGCCGGGCATGGAAATGATACGCCCTGCCGCTGGCATCGAACAGCGTGGCGATGAGGGCGCTGAAAGCCAGCAGGAATGTCAGGGGGACAAAAAACACCAGAAACAGATAGGCTCGCAGCATTCGGACAATCCGATAGAGTTAAATGCCCTCAACTTACTTGTTTTTTCCCCTTGAGTCAACAGATTGTGCGGCTTGCAGACTGGGCTGCCAGGCCAGTAACAGGGGCGATTCAGGCAAGGGGGCCGTATCGTCACCGTGCATCCTTCATGGGAATTGCGATGGAAATCGTCAGCGGCGAAGAAGAGGCCTCACGAACCGGGCCACGCACGAGGACAGAAGGCTTGACAAACTAGACCGACCGGTCTATACATTTCCCATGGACAAAAAAGACACGCGCACGGAAATAGTCAGAATCGGCACCGACCTGATCTCCCGCCAGGGGTACAATGCCACCGGTATCGAGGCTATCCTCAAGGAGGCCGGGATACCGAAAGGGTCGTTTTACCACTATTTCAGGAGCAAGGAGGATTTCGGCCTGGCGGTGATCGACCATTTTGCCGAACGCTTTGCCCAGCGCCTGGAAACCTTTCTGCAGGACGAAGAGGTGACGCCGCTCAACCGGATCCGCAACTTTCTCGAAAGCGGCCTGGCCCGGGTCAGCCAGAACAGCTGCACCAGGGGGTGCCTGATCGGCAACCTGGGGCAGGAGATGGCCGACCTGAACGAGCGGTTCCGGGAGCGGCTCGACCAGGTCTTTGCCATGTGGCGCTCGCGCTTTGCCTCCTGTCTGCGCGATGCCCAGAAGCGGGGGGAACTGGGGGAGATGGACCCGGAGGCTATGGCCTGCTTCATCCTTTCCGGCTGGGAAGGGGCGATCCTGCGGGCCAAGGTGATGAAATCGCCCCAGCCGATGCGGGATTTTCTCGACATCCTCTTTGCCACCACACTGCGCAGGCAATAAATTTTTTTGCCCGCACCCTAGACGACCGGTCTAATGCGGGATGCAACTCTATCACGAGGAGGAACGGATGAAGACATCGATTGGAGCAAAGACCCTGGCCATGCCCTGCCCGGTCTGGCTGGTCGGAACCTATGACGCCGACGGCAAGGCCAACATCATGAACGCTGCCTGGGGCGGCATCTGCTGCAGCCAGCCCCCCTGCGTGACGGTATCGCTTCGCCGCGCGACCCACAGCTATGCGGCAATCGAGGCCCGCCGGGCGTTCACGGTCAGCATCCCTGCCGAGGCACAGGTGGCCGAGGCCGACTATGCCGGCATCGTCTCGGGCCGCGACGTGGACAAGTTCGCCGCCTGCGGCTGGACCCCGGTCAAAAGCGAACTGGTGGATGCCCCGTACGTGGGGGAGGCGCCGCTGGTGGTGGAGTGCCGGCTGCTCCACACCCTTGAGATTGGCCTGCATACCCAGTTCGTCGGCGAGATCGTCGACATCAAGGCGGACGAGTCGGTGCTCGGCGACAAGGGCTATCCCGACATCACCAGGGTAAAACCGATGGTCTGGGATTCGGCCCACCGCCGCTATTTTCGCCTGGGCGAAAGTATCGGCACGGCATGGGAGATCGGCAAAAACATCGGAACGGAGGTGACACGATGAAGATAGTCACTCTGCTGGGAAGCCCCCGTGCAAACAGCATCAGCTCTGCCATCGCGCGTTGGTTTATGGAAACCGCGACAAGCCTCGGGGCCGAGACAACGGAATATACGCTGAACAATCTCGCCTATCGGGGTTGCCAGGGCTGTTACGCCTGCAAGACAAAGCTCGACAGATGCGTCCTGAACGACGACCTGGCCGAAGTGCTTGCTGCGGTGAGCGAGGCGGATCTGGTACTGCTCGCCACTCCGGTCTATTACGGCGAGGTCACGAGCCAGTTGAAGGGGTTCATCGACCGAACTTTCTCGTACCTGACCCCGGATTACCGCACCAGCCCGCAACCGAGCCGGCTTTCCCCGAAAAAACTGGTCTTCGTGCTCACGCAGGGGCACCCGGATGAGGCAATGTTCGGCGACATCTTCCCCCGGTACGAGACGTTCCTGAAATGGATGGGGTTCGGCGAAACCCGCCTGATCCGTGCCTGCGGAGTCGGTCCCAACAGCGTGGACACGGCCCCTGAGCATACGCTCCGCCTGGCTGAAGAAACGGCCCGCCAGCTGATGGCATAGACAGAAGGAGGGTGGGAGATGGAAGAACAGGTCCGCAGCGTGATTGCCCGGTTCATCGCCGAAAGCCCGCTCGCCCGATTCGCGGAGAGCGGCGAGCCCTATTTCGATGAGCCGCTGGTCGGGTTCGCCGCTGCCGACGATCCGCTCTTTGCCGACTACAAGCGGATCATCGGCCCGTTCCATCGGACGCCCGACGAGGTGCTGCTGGGGGTCTTCGGCCCCGAATACCGGGCCGCCACGGTGATCAGCTGGGTCTTGCCGATTACCCTGGCGGTCCGCATGAGCAACCGGCCGGAGACGCGCTTCCCGTCCCGCGCCTGGGCTCTTGCCCGAAACTTCGGCGAGCAGTGCAACGCCGCCCTGCGGCGCCACCTGACGGGCTGGCTGGAGGAGCAGGGGCATAAGGCCGTGGCGCCCCAACTGACCTCTTCATGGCAGGAATTTGCCGATACGCCGGTCGGCATCGCCTCCACCTGGTCGGAGCGCCATGCCGCCTATGCCGCCGGGCTCGGCACCTTCAGCCTGAACGACGCCCTGATCACCCCCAAAGGGATTGCCCATCGCTGCGGCAGCGTCGTCACCGACCTCCGGCTGACGCCGACCCCGCGGACCTCCCCCCATTTTCGCCACAACTGCCTCTATTACCGGGAGGGAACCTGCGGCGCCTGCATCGCCCGCTGCCCGGTGGACGCGCTGTCGCGGGAGGGTCACAACAAAAACGCCTGCCGCGCCTTTGTTTACGGCACAGCCGTCGATGCCGTCGCAGCCAGGTACGGCGTCACGGCAACCGGCTGCGGCCTCTGCCAGACCGGCGTCCCCTGCGAAGGGCGGATACCGCCGGGAGCCCGTCGCGACTGACGCCCCGCAAAATCATCCTCACCCAGGCCACCCTGGAAGACGGGACCAGGCTGCCGGCCAAGGCGTCATGGATGGTGAAGTAGCGGCGTGGTGTGGCAGTTTGTATGGCAGGACTGACATAGGATGATGGCGGCAGGCAGCAGTGCTGTCACTGCACCGGTGTACGGCTGAATCAAGGGATTGCGCGAATGACATTTACGGTTGCCAACCGGCGGGAGGTGGTGTAGAAGTCCGTAGTAGCTGAGAAAACAGCGGGAGAGGTGGAGCAATGGCAACAGGGGAGGCACCCCGTTGATTCAGGGCCGCACCGGCCAGCAATGCGCTGGCTGGTGCGGCTTTTTGTTTTGTCGCCGCATCGATGACAAGACCGGACGCCGGTGATCCTTCCATCGCGGCGATCCGCGGGAATGCGGAGCTGGAGGTACGAATAGCGCCGAAGCATGGCTACCGAAAGAGGGAGTGAATTACCTATATCGGTAGCTTTTGATAAGTGCAAAATGATGTCAAAATTCCCGGTATAAGGAACAAATTGCGTTCCCTATATGCGGAATAAATTCCTTATATCAGGAACTGGCTACCAATATTGGGAACTGCCGCTAACTGGTCAATAACTAGTTGAATCAATAAAGAG
>JACRPV010000290.1 GCA_016223015.1 Geobacter sp.
CCAGGGAGAAGGAGAGCCCCTTCGGCAACAACCAGAGCCTGAACGTCTGGGTCCCCTATACCGCGGCCATGGGGCGGCTGTTGGGGCAGCAGTATTTCAATTCCATCACCGTGCGGGTCAGGGACGGGCTCTCCAACCAGGTTGCCGAGCAGAGCATCATCAAACTACTCAAGCAACGGCACGGCACCAAGGATTTCACGACCAGCAGCAGCGACAGCATCCTCAAGACCGTCAAGAAGACCACGGCCACCCTGACCATGCTGATCTCGGCCATTGCCGTGATCTCCCTGGTGGTTGGGGGGATCGGCGTGATGAACATCATGCTGGTGTCGGTGACCGAACGGACCTTCGAGATCGGCATCAGGATGGCGGTCGGGGCCAGGCAGAGCGACATCATGCAACAGTTCCTGATCGAGGCGGTGCTGGTCTGCCTGATCGGCGGCCTGATCGGCATCCTCCTCTCCTACGGGGTGGGGCTGATCTTCCCGCTCTTCGTCACCGCCATTGCCATGAAATTTTCCACCATTTCCATTGTCGCCGCCTTTCTCTGTTCGTCGCTGATCGGCGTTCTGTTCGGTTTCCTGCCGGCGCGCAACGCCGCGCGGCTCGATCCGATCGAAGCGCTGGCCAGGGAGTAGTCAGCTCAGATGACCTTTCAGTTCAGACAACGAATCCGTTGCAGCGTCGGCGCGGTGCTCATCGCCCTGCTCGCCGGCGGCTGCAGCCTGCTGCCGCACAGCGAATACGCCACGCCGCAGGTCGACATGCCGCAACAGTGGCAGGGAAGCGTTGTTACCGGGGCCGCCATTGCCGCGGGCGACCAGTGGTGGCGGGATTTCAACGATCCACTCCTGAACGAGCTGATCGACCGGGCCCTGCGGACCAACAACGACCTGGCCGCAGCGACCATCAAGGTGCAACGCGCCCGGCTGCAGTCGCAACTGACCGATACCAACCTGACCCCGACGGTCAGCGTCGCCGGCAACGCCGGCGTGAACCGGGACCTGAAACAGGAGGTCACTACCCACTCGTACAGCGTCAGCGGCTCGCTCAGCTACGAGCTGGACCTGTGGGGGAAACTCGCCCGGACCCGCGACGCCTCAAGCTGGGAGGCGGAGGCAACCGACGCGGACCGGGAAAACACCGCCCTTTCCCTGATCGGCACCACGGCCACCGCCTACTGGCAGGTCGCCTACCTGAACCAGCGGATCGCATCCAGCGAAGCGAGCCTCGCCTACACGGAACAGTCCCTTGCCCTGACCCGGCTGAAACATGACGCCGGCGCCGTCACCGGGCTTGACCTGGTGCAGGCCCAGCAGTCCGTGGCCAGCCAGAAGGCGGCGCTGACCCAGCTCCGGCAGCAGCGCACCGCAGCACGGCATGCCCTGGCGATCCTCTTCGACCAGGCCCCGCAGCACAGCCTGCCCGAGCTGCAAGAGCTGCCGGACGGCCCGATTCCCGCAGTCGCGGCAGGCCTGCCCGCAGGACTCCTCGGCCGGCGTCCCGACCTGCGGGCCGCAGAGCTGCGGTTGCGCGAGACCCTGGCCAACGTGGATGTGGCAAAGGCCGGCTTTTATCCCGCCTTCACCCTGACCGGCAGCCTGGGGGGAAGCAGTACCAGCCTCGCCGACGTCTTGCAGAATCCGGTGGCCGCTCTGGGGATCGGGTTGACCCTGCCGTTCGTGCAGTGGAACACCGCGCAACTGACCATCAAGGTGGCGCAGACCCAGTATGAAGAAGCGGTGGTGCAGTTCCGGCAGACCCTGTACAAGGCGCTTGCCGATGTGGAGGATGCCCTTTCCGCAACCGGTCACTACCGGGACCAGGGTGTATATCTAAAAGAGGCACTGGCATGTGCCATACAGGCGGAGCAGTTGGCCGAGGCACGCTACCGCGCCGGGGGGACCGGCGTGCAGGCGTGGCTGGATGAGCAGGAGCGCCGGCGAACCGCCGAGTTGAACCTGGCCGAGAACCGTTTCAACCGGCTCACCAACATCATGAAGCTCTACCAGGCACTCGGCGGGGATATGCGGACAACCGGCAGCGTTGCCGCCAACTGACCCGCAGGCATGGATAAAAAGAGAGGGCCGCTTTCGTGAAGCGGCCCTCTCAGGTTCCAAACCGTATGTTCTGCTGCATCATCACCTCCCTTTATGCGACCTCGGACTTGGCTTCCTTCCGAACGCCCCTGGCGAAACCGAGCATAACCATTACTGCGGGGACCAGCTGTCCGATAACGATCAGGGCACAGAGGCCGAGGAATATGGTGGAGTAGATCCCGCTGTTGTCTTCCCGTGCTCCGGAAGCGGCGAATGCGGTGGCGGCCGGTGCGATTCCTGCGACTGCTGCGAAGATGGTAGTTAAAGTTCTCATGGCGTCCTCCCTTTTATTTCACCTGGCTGGCGTTGCTTTTGTTTTTTACTATTGCAGCGGCCGTGCCATAAATTAGATATTTTTTAATAACTCCAGCTAACTACTCTGAATCGTGAACTATTCCCCATAATACCCGTAACAGCCCCGACAGACGGCTCTCCATGGGAGGGAAGCATAGTATATCTGCACCATACAATGCATAACAAAAAGGTGTGCTGCGGATCGGCTCTGGACGGCGCTCTACAGACTGTGTTGCGGGAAATATACGGTTTACGCCAACTGTACAAAATAATATGCTGCAGGCATCGGATCGGCAGAAAAAACGCGGCGGGAAACAAAAAAAGAGGCCGAAGCCTCTTTCCTGTTTCCCTTATTGTCGTCGACCGCCCTGCTGTAATCAGCTATCGGTGAATGTCGCGGCACGCTTCTCCAGGAAGGCGCTCATCCCTTCCTTCTGGTCCGCGGTGGCAAAGGTGAGCCCGAACAGCCCGGCCTCGCAGGTCAGGGCACTGGCCAGGTCGAGCTCCAGGCCGGTCGACACCGCCTCCTTGCACGCCCGCAGCGCCGGCAGCCCCTTGGCCGCCATGCGGGCCGCCATCCCCCGCACCGTCGCCATCAGCTCGTCGGCCGGGACGACCCGGTTCACGAGACCGATGCGGTACGCCTCCTGGGCATCGATCATCTCGCCGGTCAGGATCAGCTCCAGCGCCCTCCCCTTGCCTACCAGGCGGGGGAGCCGCTGGGTGCCGCCGAAACCGGGGATGATCCCCAG
>JACRPV010000289.1 GCA_016223015.1 Geobacter sp.
CAGGAGCCGTACTGCTGTCCTTTCTCGCGGGTGCCGCCGTCGGTGCCGGCGTGGCGCTTCTGGTAGCACCCAAGAGCGGCAAGGAGATACGTGAGAAGATAACCAGTCTCACCGAGGATGCGGTCGACAAGATCAAGGAATATGTCAGTGAGGCCCAGGACAAGATCAAGACCACACTAGAGGATGGCAAGGAGATCCTTCAGGAGAAAAAATCGATCCTCGCGTCGGCCATCGAGGCGGGCAAAGAGGCGATGGACCGTGAGCGGGAAAAATACAAGGATGCATGATAGCGGACGGAATCTGTTCCGGAGGGGCGCACGGCTGTGCGCCCCTTTTTCGTAGATGTCGGGAGGTGGAATGGTCGGACGGGAGACGATCGGCAGGTTGTTGAAGCGGCTGCTTCCACCCCCTCTGGGTGAATGCGAGCCAGCCTCCTGCAGCGGAATCAGGCGCCAGCTGCTGAAAGGCGTCCAGATTCTCGTCGTTGCTGCCAAGGACTTCATGGCCGATCGCTGCCACCTGGAGGCATCGGCCCTGAGCTTCACCACCATCCTCTCCCTGGTCCCGTTTCTCGCCCTTGCCTTTTCGCTGCTCAAGGGGTTCGGCGTCCAGAACCGGCTTGAGCCGCTCCTGCTCGACCAGGTCGCATCCGGCTCCGAGGTTGCGGTCAGCAGGATCATCCACTACATCAACAACACCAACATGACCTCGCTGGGCGCCATCGGACTCATTTCCCTCATCGTGACGGTGGTTTCCCTGTTCGCCTCCATGGAAGAGGCCTTCAACGGCATCTGGGGGGTTAGCGAGACCCGTTCCCTGCACCGCAAGTTTTCCGACTACCTGAGCGTCTCCCTGGTGGCGCCGCTTCTGCTGCTTGCCGCCACCAGCATCACCACCAGCCTGCAGAGCCAGGTGCTGGTCCGCTGGGTCCTCTCCATCGAATTCCTGGGCGATCTCCTGCTCGTCGTCTTCCGGCTGATCCCCTATCTGATTGTCTGGCTGGCCCTGATCTGCTTCTACATCTTCATCCCCAACACCAAGGTCAGGTTCAGGTCGGCGCTGGTCGGCGGCATATTTGCCGGTACCATCTGGCAGCTTGCCCAGTGGGGGTATATCCACTTCCAGGTGGGGGTTGCCCGCTACAACGCCATCTACGGGACCCTGGCCCTGGTTCCCCTGATCATGGTCTGGGTCTATACCAGCTGGACGATCATCCTCTTCGGCGGCGAGGTGGTCTGCGCCCATCAGACCCTGCGCGGGTGGCGGGGGGGCTTGCGGCTCTGCTCCAGTCATTCCCTGCACGAGTATCTTGCCCTGTCGCTCTTGAGGAGGATCGCGGCGGTCTTTGTGGCGGGCGATCCGCCCCTGAACGAGGAGGAGCTGGCAGTGGAGCTGGACGTGCCGGCCCGGACCGTGCGCGGGCTGCTCTCGTTCTATGCTTCACGGGGTATGCTGGCCGAAGGTGCCGGTGAGCCAAAGACCTATCTGCCCGGCCGGGATATCGACCGGGTCCTGATCAGTGACGTGCTGGCTGCCCTGCGCGAGTATGGGGGGGAGGGGTGCTCCGGTGAGTTCGGCGCCCAGGGCGAGGATGCGGTTTCGCGGCTCATGGAGCGGCTGCAGCAGGGGACCGGGCAGCTGCTTGCCGGCATGACCCTGCGCGACCTTGCCCGGCTTTCCGCTGACGGCGGCGCAGGAGGGCTGGAGAGCCGACAGCATTGACAACCCTGCGTCAAATGACATATAGTGCCTCAACTTCCGCTCAGCCTGAAGCTCGTTATCCCTGCCCATGTCGATACCGGCTGGCAACACATCACCTAGGCCCATGCAGGACATAAAACATATCACAACCAAACACGCCGGACGGTTCAAGCGGATCATCCCACTGCAACGCAAGCAGCATGCGCCGCGGAATACCTTCCGGCGCCTTGACCCCGAACCGCCTGAGCGCCGCCGTCGGCTCAAGGTGCTTTTGCCGCTGCTGGCATGCCTGATTGCCGCCTATCCCCTGTTTCATCTGCTGGTATCTGCCAAGAACGCCATCTCCAGTGTGAGTGCCCGTTCTGTCCGTCCGACGGCTGTCCGGGGGGAGCTGGATTTCGCGCAGTCGTTCCGTCTTGCCAACGAATCGCTCCCGTCGGCAAAGCTTGACGGGGAGCGGCTGCTGGCGCCGTTGCAGGACGGCACGACCGTGGTCTATGCCATCAACCCCGAGCTGCAGGCGCGTGTCAAGGCGGTCATGGCCGAATATCGGGTCCCGTACGGGGTCTTTGTCGCCGTCGAGCCCAAGAGCGGCCGTATCCTGGCGCTGGCAGCCCACTCGGAGAAAGACTCGGCCTGGCAGGTCCAGGCTCCCTACAACCTCTATCCCATGGCCTCGCTCTTCAAGATCATCACGGCTTCGGCTGCCCTGGAGCAGCGGAAGGTAACGCCGCAGACCGTTCTCCCCTTCCGCGGCGGGCTGACGTCCGAAAATCCCCGTTACTGGTCGGTGGGGAACCGGCGCGGCAACCAGGAGATGAGCCTGACCATGGCGATGGGGGAGTCGGTGAATACGTTGTTCGGCCGTCTGGCCGGCGATGTGGTGGGGAAGGAAGGGATCATGCAGGGGATGGAGCGGTTCGGCTTCAATCAGCTCCTCTTTCCCGGAACCCCCATCACTCCCTGCAGCAGTGTTACGCCCCATGACGATGGCGAGCTGAAACGGATGGGGGCCGGCCTCTGTCGCGACGTGAAGATCTCGCCGTTCTATGCCGCCCTGATGATGGCCGCCATCGCCAACAAGGGTATGATGCTGCAGCCGATGCTGGCAGACGAGATCCGCGGCAGCAAGGGGAAGATCCTCTTCAGCGACCAGGCGAAACCGGTGCGGCGCGTGGTTTCGCCTGAAACCGCCGACCAGCTGGCAACGATGATGTCCACCACCGTGAGCCAGGGGACGTCGCGCAAGGTGTTCCGCGACCGTCGGGGCCGGCCGAAGCTGGCCGCCGTGGATATCGCCGCCAAGACCGGCTCCATCAACGGCACCGATCCGCCCGGCCATTACAGCTGGTTTGCCGCCTATGCGCCCATCGATGACCCGCAGATAGCGCTGGCCGCCCTCATCGTCAATGGCGAGAAGTGGCGGATAAAGGCTTCGCTTTTGGGCGAGCAGGCGCTTGAGGCGTTTTTCAAGTAACCCGGTTTCGGGGGAGGGGCGCGATGGCATGCCGGCAATGCGGGACCTGTTGCGTGGCGCCGGATATCTCGGCTCTGGACAAACCACTGGGGGAGCGATGCCGGCACCTGCTCCCCACCGGGCTCTGCGACATCTATGCAACGAGGCCTGCTGTCTGCGCCAGCTACCGTCCCGACGATCTTTGCGGTCTGATAACGGCACCGACGCTGGATGAGCGGGTAGCGAACTACCTGCGGCTGTTCGGGCTGGCTGCCGCCCCTGTCGGGGTCAGCGGAAGGTCTGAAGCGTGATCTCCCCATCCACCATCTCCGCGTAGGACAAGCGGGTGGCCCAGTCACCGAGCGAGACCAGCAGTTTTCCCGACCCGTCCGGCGCAGGTTCCGTGAACGGCAGGTGGAAATGGCCGGTGATGACCAGCTCGTACCCGTCGGCGAAGCGTTGTGCGGCAAAATCCCGGAGAATCGTCCGACAGGCAGGGTTTTCTCCCTTGTAGTGCAGATTCTGTCTCCCCGACCGTCCCATCCGTTCGGCAATGGCTCCCGCCACTCCCGGCGGCACCACGTGGGTGAGCCAGCGGGTCAGGGGTGAGTGGAGGATGCCGCGCAAAAGGCGGGAGGGGATGTCTTTGGCATTGACCTGGTCGCCATGGCAGAGATAGGCCCGGCGCCCGTCCAGGGTCATGGCGGCCGGTCCCGGAAAGACCCGTGCCCGCAGGGTATCGGTGAAGAAGGGACCCATGTGGAAGTCGTGGTTGCCTTCGAAGAAGACGATTGCGGTGCCGCTGTCGGCAAGCTGCCGTAGCGCCTCCAGCACCGGCAGGTAGTGGGTGAAGGGGACGGTCGGATAGCCGATCCAGAACTCGAAGAAATCTCCCAGGATATACAGGGTCCCGGTGGTGCCGCGCGATTCGGCGAGGAAGCGGAGCATGGCCCGGTAGGCGGGATCTGACTCCCGCTCCAGGTGGGCATCGGCGATGAAGAGTGAACGCATTGCCACACTATAACGAAAAAGCCCTCGCAGGTAAAGGCCGGGGAGCTAAAGAGCGTCCATCCGGAAACACCGGATGAGACACTGCGGGAGAGAGTGCCGTTGGGCGTGATGCGTGATGTGGACATTATCTGGGAAGAGCTCCTGGATGCCTTCGAGAACCGGGACCAGGAACTGGTCTACCTTCTGGACCGGCTTTCCGGCGAGATATACCTCGTGCCGGCGGATTATGACGACGAGGGTTTCTGGCAGGAGGTTGCGGAGAACAGCGACCAGTACCTGTCGATACCGGGTTTCGATTACGAGCAGGAGAGGCTGCTGCTCCATCAGTTCATCCAGGAGATCGACAACCCCCACCTGCGCGACATGCTCACCCGTGCCTATGCCGGCAAGCTTCCCTATGGCAAGGTGGAAGAGATCCTCTCCTTCTACCCCGACGAGATGGATCACCTGGAGGCCCTGCGGGAGTCGCATCTCTCCGAGCGGATCAAACGCTGGCTGGAAGAGCACGACATCTTCGAAAGTGATATACTGTGATGTCGCAGCGCATGGCCATTCTTGATGCATTACCCTTAGCAGGTTGTTGGGAAACCCAGGTTGTTCAAAAACAGTCAGATCGTCGCACCCGCAGAAAGCCCCGCGGAGGCGTAGCAGCGCTACGCCGCACAAGGCGGCTTTTCGAGGACGGCGGCGAGATGGCTGTTTTTCAACAACCTGCTGGGAGCAGATGATGGGGACCAATCCCGCAGTAACCAGGTGGACCGCCGTACTGCTGGGGATCGCCTTTGCGGTGATCGCCGGCTATTCCATGAAGCACACGCTCTCGTGCTTTCTCCTCTCCTTCGTCATCGCCTACCTGCTCGACCCGATCGTGGTGGGGATCGAGCGTCGCGGGCAGCGGCGCATCGTGGGGATCATCGTCCTCTACGCCATTCTGGCGGTCTTTTCGGTCTTCTTTTTCGCCTTCCTGGTCCCGTTCCTCACCGGCCGCTGGCAGGACCTGCTGCACAATCTCCCCCTCTACCTGCAGAAGTTGAAGTCCATGTCCCTGGAGCTCAAACACCGCTACACGCCGGTCTACGGAGCGGCAGAATGGCAGTGGCTCATCGATTCCTTCTCCGGGAACCTGGACAAGGTAACCGGGAAATTCGGCGCCGGGGTCTATGTTGCGGCTTCGCGGGTCGCCTTCAACCTGTTCAACCTCATGCTCGCGCCGATCCTGGTCTTCTTCATGCTCTATTACAAGGAGGCGATCAAACGCGAGCTGCTCAGGTGGTTCCCCCCCCTGCGGCGGGACCTGATCCTCCAGATCGGCAACGAGATCAACCGGAGCGTGGGGGGGTACATCCGCGGCCAGCTGATCGTGTCGCTCATCGTCGCCGTGCTGTCGGCGATTGCCCTCTACATCCTGGACGTTGACTACGCCATTCTCAACGGCCTCTTTGCGGGAGCTGCCTCCATCCTCCCCTTCATCGGCGTGATCATTGCCACCATCCCGCCGCTCTTCTTCGCCTATGTCAAGTTCCAGAGCGGCGTGGCCCTGTTGAAGGTCATTGCCGCCTTTTCCATCATCTATTTCATCGAGGGGTACCTGATCAAGCCGCTGGTCTTCAAGGAGGCGATGAATCTCAACCCCCTGGTCACCATCATCTTCGTCATGGCGCTGGGCGAACTGATGGGGTTCTGGGGGATACTCCTGGCCATTCCCATTGCCGCTGCTCTGAAGATAACCATCGAGCATGTCCGCAGCGGCGACTTCCGGGAACCCTGAGGGTCGCATGGGCTCCCACGGCAGGATATACGCTTTCTGGGCATTCGCATTTCTGCTGTTGCTCCTGGCGAGCCTGTTCCTGCGTCATACCGTCTCCGCCGTCCTCACCTCTCTGGCCATCGCCTACCTCGTCAATCCGCTCCTCAAATATCTCGAAGCACGCGGCTTTCCCCGTGGCCTCTCCCTGGTGCTGCTCTACGGCATCCTGGTTGTCGGCTGCTTTTATTCGACGTTCTTCCTGATCCCCTATGTGGGCCAGCAGCTGCAGCTCCTGACCCTGTCGTTGCCGGGCTATGTGAAGAACCTGCAGGAGGCCGCGGTTTCCTGGCAGAGGGAACTTTCCCGGTATTACAGCGCCGAGGATGTCTCCTGGCTGGTCGATCGCTCCGTCGAGGTTCTCAACCAGGCTGCCACCGATGTCTCGGGCAAGGGGTACGAGCGGTTGAAGGGACTGGGCTTTGCCCTGTTCGACCTGCTCCTGGCGCCGATCCTGGTCTTTTTCCTGCTCTACTACAAGGAAGTCGCCAAAAAGGGGCTGATGCGGCTGGTGCCGGAAGAGTACCGCGAAGAGATCACCCAGTTGGGGAACAGGATCAACCGCACCCTGGAGCGCTTTCTCTACGCCATGTTCATCGACTGCTTCCTGGTCGGCATCCTCTGCTCCCTGTCGCTCTACCTCATGGGGATCGAATTCCCGATCTTAAACGGCATGATCGCCGGGTTCGCCACCATCATCCCGTTTTTCGGGGCGATGCTGGCGGTCATCCCGCCGGCGCTCATCGGCTACCTCAAGGGGGGCGACCTGATGATCATCCCCAAGGTCTGCGCGGTCTATTTCATCATCAATACGGTGGTCGAGGGGACCCTGATCAAACCGCTGCTCATGCGCGGCGCCCTCAAGCTCAACCCGCTGGCGGTGATCTTCGCCCTGATGGCGCTGGGGGAGATCATGGGCTTCTGGGGGGTGGTGCTGGCGGTTCCGCTGACCGCTGTGGTGCAGATCTGCAGCGAAGACATCCACGGACTCATGCTGGGAGGGGACGATGGCGGGACAGGCCAGATTTAGGGTCAGCGGCATGTCGTGCGTCAATTGCGCGGCGCGGATCGAGAAGTCGCTGGCGGAGCTTCCCGGCGTCGGGCGGGCCACGGTGAATTTTCCCCTGGAAGAGCTCGCCGCCGAATTCGACGATCAGCGCGTCACGGCTCAGGCAATCGCCGAACTGGTCCGACAGCTCGGTTATGGGTGCAAGGAGCTGGCCGGCGACGGCGAGCTCCGTTTCGGCGTCAGGGGGCTTCATTGCGCCTCCTGCGTGGCCACCCTGGAGAAGAAGCTCTCGGAGCACCCGGCGGTGAGCGCTGCCGTGGTCAATCTCTCCCAGGAAGAGGCCTTTGTCCGCTACGACCCGGCGCAACTGGACCAACCCGGCATCTTTGCGCTGGTGACGGCCGCAGGCTACCAGCCGGTGGCGGAGGATGCCGCTGCCGACGAGGCAAAACGGTTTGCGCGGGAGCGGGCATGGTTCGTCTTCAGCCTCTGCGCCGCACTCCCCATCATGGCCACCATGCTGCTCCACGGCAACCGGGCCGTGGGGTGGATGAACCTCTGCCTGGCCACGGCGGTGCAGTTCAGTGCCGGGCTCACCTTCTACCGCGGCTCCTGGTATGCCCTCAAAAACCGGAGCGCCAACATGGACGTGCTGGTGGCGCTTGGGACCTCGGCTGCCTACGGCTATTCCCTCTGGGCCTTTCTCGGAGAGGCTGGCGGTCATGGCGAGGTCTTCTTCGAGACATCGGCCATGCTGATCGCCTTTATCCGGCTCGGCAAGTACCTGGAGGCGCGCGCACGGGGCAAGGCCGGGGAGGCGCTCAGGAAGCTCCTCCGCCTGCAGGCGGACCGGGCACGGCTGGTGGTCGACGGCGAAGAGCGCGACATCGCCGCCTCCCTGGTCCGGGTGGGGGACCTGGTGCTGGTACGCCCCGGTGAGACGATCCCGGTGGACGGCGAGGTACTGGAGGGCTCCTCCACCGTGGATGAGGCGATGGTGACCGGGGAATCGCTCCCGATCCTGAAGGAGCCGGGGAGGATGGTCACCGGTGCCACCATCAACCGGACCGGCGTGCTGACGGTGCGGGCGACCAGGGTGGGGGAGGCGACGCTCCTCTCCCAGATCGTCCGGATGGTGCGGGAGGCCCAGAGCGACAAGGCGCCGATCCAGCGCTTTGCCGACCGGGTCTCGGGCATTTTCGTGCCGGTGGTCCTCCTGTTGGCGCTCATCACCTTCATGGTCTGGTATGGCGCACTGCACCAGGAATTCGTCTTCGCCTTCAAGCTGGCCATCGCCGTGGTGGTCATTGCCTGCCCGTGCGCCATGGGGCTTGCTACGCCCACGGCAATCATGGTTGGCAGCGGGGTGGGGCTCGCCCGCGGCATCCTGATCAAGCGGGGCTCTGCCCTGGAGCGGATCGCCGGGCTGCAGGTGGCGCTCCTGGACAAGACCGGCACCCTGACCAGGGGTGAGCCAACGCTTGCCGGGCTCGTGCCGCTGGCGCCGGCCGACGAATATCAACTGCTCATGGCCCTTGCCGCAGCGGAAGGCTCTTCGAACCATCCCCTTGCCCGTGCCGCCGTGGACGGGGCTGCGCAGCGGGGCATCTCCGCCGGTCCGGTATCGGACTACCGGGAGAGAAGCGGCTACGGAGTTTCCTGCAACCTTCAGGGTGAACGGCTCCTGGCCGGGAGCGAGCGCTTCATCAGGGATGCCGGGATGGACCTTGCCCCGCTGGCCGCGGATGCCGAACGGCTTGCGGGCCAAGGGCAGTCGCTGATCTATGTTGCCGTAAAACCTGACGAGAGGTAATTTTATCACTTGAGTTTGCTGTCGCACAACGAGCGGGTTGGACACGGACAAGCGCGGAAAACGCGGGTAA
>JACRPV010000293.1 GCA_016223015.1 Geobacter sp.
CACCGCCACCGGCAATACCATAACCGATAAAGCCCTCGACGTGAATAAAGCTTATAATGTAACCGCTAAAACGGGTTACAGCTACACTTACACCTTTAACGCCGCCGGGGGGACTTGCGCAGGGATTTCCTGTCATTTTAACGGTACCGCACAATGGGGGGCCGGCAGCTTCACCTGTTCATCCTGCCACGGTTTCCCGCCCAATACTTATGCCCATGCCGCTCACATCCAAAACAGCGGCTTGCTGACCCAGGCCTATGGGAATGCCGAAGACGCATCTAATGCCGCCAACTATGCTTTCGGCTGCGGCAACTGCCATCCGACCAATGCGGCGCAACATATCAACGGCACGCTGGAGGTAAGCCTGGATCCGGCGGACGGCGGTACTTTAAAGTCCAAGAACGCCGCTACTGCCTCCAGAACGGGTACCGGCGCGGCCACGGTATGTAACCAAATCTATTGCCACAGCAACGGCGCCGACGGCGCTTCCAGCAATCTGACCTTGGCCGCCAGCCCCCGCTGGGATACGCCGCTTAGCGGCAACAAATGCGCCGCCTGCCACGGCAACCCGCCGCAATACGCCTCCGCGGGACGGGGAGCCGCCGGCGCCAATTCACATTACAATGAAACCGGCCTCATGGGTAAAGAGGGTGGGCACATGTTGACGATTCACCGCGATAATATCTATAATAAGGTTGCGGGCAGCGGCTTATTGACCGTCGGTTCCACCACTGACAGCAGCCACGGCAATGCGTCCGTAGCCACCACCATGGCTTGTTATGTGTGCCACAGCGGCATTACGGGCAAAACCGCCGGCACTGCGGGGGACCTGATTGATACCTACTCTATGGAAGGCACCGCCAGCGGCTTCCGCTGCGGCGCCTGCCATAATGCGGGAACCCCCACGAAACTACAGTCGGGGAGCATTACCGACAAGTCCAAACACGTCAACGGTTCGCCCGATATTATCTTTGCCGCTATCACCATGAAATCCAAGGCGCAGCTTAGAACCGGCAGCCTGCCGACGCAATGGACCCGCAACGGAGATTACGGCACCTCCGGCTCCTACGATTCCACCGCCGCCCTGCTTAACACCGGCAGTTGGAGTGCGGGCAGCAAGAGCTGCACCGTGGCCTGCCATAACAACGCGCCGGTAACCTGGGGCGACGGCGGGGCGAATTGCAATACTTGTCATACGGGTTTGTAAGCTTTTCCGTGTGTCATTGCGAGGAGCGAAGCGACGTTCATCCCGAAGGTCTGAATTCTGAGGGAAAGCAATCTCGCCTTTAACCCTCACCCCTAAGTCCCCTCTCCCCCTGGGAGAGGGGCCGGGGGTGAGGGGAAAATCGAGATTAATTCGTCGCTTCATTCCTCGCAAAGACTACCCC
>JACRPV010000294.1 GCA_016223015.1 Geobacter sp.
CATGACGATGTGCATGCTGCCGCTTTCCGCTCGGAATGCTTACCCGGCTGGCGACCAACACCCTGTCACCCAGAGTCACCAGCCCAAGGATGCAATAAGCGCCAACATTTACTCTATGTCCGACAACTGCGCCCCTCCGAGAAAAGTAGCTGCCAAACCCAATAAAGACATCGGGTGAAATGGATGCGAGAGTCCCCCGATAATAGGCAAGCCGCAGGTAGCTGCCGGTCTTCCCTGGCCACAGAGCAAGGAAACAGGCGAAGGCACTGAAAAAATCATCACATCCGCAGGCACTTCCCATCCGTGCAATGGCAATGAGTGGCAGCACAGGAATAAAGGCAATCACCAGGACCAGTCGTTTGCATATTCGCTTTGTATTAGTCATAAAAGGGGTTCACATTACGTCATTTATTCGGTAACTGCTCGGAAGCATCCGCCAGCATCTGCAGGAGTGCCAATGCAGCACGCCTCCCGCCCTCTCGATTCAGGTGTTCTCCATCATCGGAATAGACAGAATGCAACGCTTCGTATCTTGCCCCGTTCTTTTCCACCTCCACGCGGGAACCGTCAGGAGCCGTCGATTCGAATCTGGCCAAATCAAAAATAGGCTCTTTCCCCAGATACTCGTTCCTCAGGAGATCATTGTACCTGGCCCTCTTGATATTTGCCTCTTCTCCCGTTGATTTTCCGAGGAGCCTTTTCGCGATCCCCTTGACCCCTCCATCAACTGTTTTGACCGGTATGGTAACATGGACGAATGTAAGTTGGGGATACTGTCTCTTGAGATCAGCCATCGTTTTCTGATATTTGCGAAACAGTTCGTCTGCATCGGTTTCAGCTCCGACATCGACGTAGCAGAATTTGAAAAATGCCACGTCAACGGCGCTGCCGGCTCTGGAGACATATTGGCTGAACGATTCGATCTTCGAGTCCGGCGTCATATTCGCGCCAACCCTGAAATGGGCAAAGACCGGTCCGGCAATCTTCTCCGGGGTAGAGGTCTCAACGACGTTGAGCCGATATGCAGGCTTTTCGAGAGCCAGCGTCTGTAGGCCATCGATGATATTCTTCCCCACCGACTGATGCCCGAACACAACCCTCAGGGAGCGAATGCGCTCAAGACGAGGCGCCGATAATTCGGCAACGTTCTGTGATGCTTGTTGTTTCATGGGCATCTCTCCTTTACCACACCCCCACATAGCCATTAAAACCAAAGCGATACAAGATCCGCGCGCCATTACTCCCGGGTATCTGCCGGACATTGTATCAGTATGCCGCTTTCCAGGATGATTCATGCTACCCCTCCAAGAGCCTGTTTCTCGCGTACGCGACTAGCTCGGGGTTTTCTGCCTGCTCGAATTTCTCCGAACCCTTCTCCCGTGTCATGGCGCCGGACCGGACCATATTGGCAATCTCCCAGACATAGGGGTGGAAACCATACTGTCTGACATGAACATCGTTTGCATAGGCATTGAGAAGGCAATTCGTCGAGTTGGCATCCGTATCCTGCGGCTTCTCCCAACCGAGTACCCTGTTGCGGGCAATAATCCTGTCTTCGTCGTATTCCAGGAAAGCCAATGGATGGATGTTCCAAGGGAATCGATCAGGATGGGAAAATTGCTCCTCGGTAACGAAGTACCGGGCAACCGCAGCATCACCGGTTATGGACGAGAGCGGCCCACTGATCGCCTTTTGAGTCATTCTGACCATACCCGGGTTGGTGCGCATGACAGATGCCTGCAGAGGAGCCTGGCCCGGCGACCAGCCGAATCCGACAAACGGGATTCCCTTTTCCAGGGCAGTGCGGAGCGTTACGGCCTTGACCAGACCGATGCAGCTTGTGCAAATGGTACTGGCTCGCTCCATCGCCTTGGAAGAATATAATTTTTTTACTGACGCAGCCCTGAAAATTTTTTCAAGTGTCGCAGGGTTGGGTCTGATGATCAGATGGTCGACCCCCAGAGCCTTGGTCACACAGTTCATATTGACGAATGAGCGCGCGGAAATAAAAGTGTTGTCGAAGGTAAGCGCCAACACCCTGAGACCGTACCGATTGACAAAAAGGTCGAGTGTATAGGTACTGTCTTTCCCTCCACTGTATGCCATCAGCACGTCATAGCCCTGTGTAGAGCGGTGCTCATCGGCAAGGGCGAGAAATTTGTCTTCGTAATGTTTTCTCGCTGCAGGACCTGCCGCATCTGCCTTGTACGCGCGGCAATAATTGCAAACCCCCTGTTCATCGAACGATATACCGGGGAAATTTTCAGGCAAGATGCAGCGGCTGCAAAGCTTCATGTAGACCTCGTTATGAAGGGCATATACGACGCGCCCTTCTGTCCGTTTCGACTATTTCGATATTGAGCCCCTGTCCGGCATAGACGAAAGAAATGTTCCCCATTTCAAAGGCTTCTCCTGGCTGCGGGGGGACAAGTACACGCGCTCCATTTTCAACGAGACGGACTAGTTCCCCTTCAAGATTCTGGGCTCTGAAGCAAAGGTGATGGAGCCCTCCACCCTTGAGGGCAAAAGTCCACACGGGGGAAGACGGATCTGTCGGTTCAACGAGTTTTACCGGGACCGACCCCTCCTTTTCAAGAAAAATCACCCGTACCCGCTGAAGGCTGTTGCGCACCGGCTCGGTTACCTGTCTATAGCCGAACAGCCGCTCCCAATGGTCCACACCTTGGTCCAGTTGTTTCACGACAATACCAATATGGTCAATTACCATCGGTTACCCTTCACAACTCACCGAAAACCGGCTTTTCAATGCGGGTTTCCTGATCTTGCCGCTCTCCGTCCTGGGGAAATCGGCACAAAACTCAATACGGTGCGGAACCTTGAAAGAAGGAAGAATCCCGCGGCAATGCCTGATCAATTCTCCTTCAGTACAAGATTCTGACTGCTTCAGCACTACGCATGCCAGGATCGCTTCACCCAAAATTTCGTCACTAATGCCAATAACGGCAGACTCTATAACTGCTCGATGCTCAAGAAGGACATCTTCGATTTCTTTCGGCGCAATCCTGTGTGCACCACTCTTGATCATCTCCGATTTTCGTCCGACAAGGTAAAGGAAACCTTCATCATCAGCAACAGCCAGATCTCCGGTCCAGAGTTTACCGTCGCGGAGTACATCGGCTGTTGCCCCAGGCTGTTGCCAGTACCCGGCCATGACGTTTTCTCCAGTCGCGACCAGTTCTCCAGTTTCGCCTGGCTTGACCGGCGAGCCATCGGACGAGAGCACTTCAAGCGTAACACCCGGAATCGCCTTGCCGATGGAGCCCGGCTTTCTGAACAGATCTGCTGGTTCGAGATAGGAAAGCCGGGGAGAAGCCTCTGTCTGACCATACATTACATAAATCGGTACCCCTTCGAGAACGGTAGCGAGTTCACGGAGAAGTGCCGGCGACATCCCTCCGCCAGCCTGGGTAACGTACCGTAAGGCTGGAAAGCGACATGTTGGAAAGGCCGACTTGTGCAGCAACAAGGAAAACGTTGAAGGAACCCCCGGAAGCCCGGTAACTTTTTCCCGCACCATCTGGTCTATTATGAGATTCGGATAGACCAGACTCTGATTGACAACAAGCTTCCCCCCTACGGCAACGTGAGTCAACATGACCGAATTCCCGTACGAATAGAAAAACGGCATCACGACCATTGCACAATCGTGCTCGGTGAGTCCGAGGTACTGGATTGTCGAACGGGTGTTGGCAAGAAGATTCGCATGGGTGAGTATCACCCCCTTCGGCTTCCCGGTTGTCCCGGAAGTATACATTATCTGGGCCGGGGCTGTCGAATCGACAGCAGGGGGGGCAAATCTTCCAGCAACATCCGGATGAATCATTACCGAAAAATCACGGCATGCAACCCCTGGGAGTGAAGCACCCCCCGGGGCTGCACAGAGTTTCAGCGAAGAAAGGTTTGCCATGCCGGCTGGCAAGAACTTGAAATATTTTCGGTGGGTGAGAATGGCGACTGCACCTGAGTCACACAGCAGAGTGGATACCGTCCTTTGAGATGTCTGGGTATTCAGTCCGACGAAAACTCCACCTGCAAGCAGAATCCCGAAATAGGAAACTATGTAGTCGAACGGAATATCTGTCAGTACGGCAACACGGTCACCAAGTTTCACACCTGACGCTTTCAGGGAAGCCGCAAGAGAAAAGGAAGCCTGCTGCAAATCAGCATAGGTGAATCGTTCTCCAGAGGCGACTATTACCTCGGCATCAGGAAATCGCCTGCTCGATTCAAGCAAAATATCATAAACCAGCATATCAATTCTCTCATGATCATTACTGCCAGCAAACAACAATATATTTCTCTAAGATGAGCCTCTTGCAAAAGTCTTGAAAGTTCGTAACCAGAGGTAGCGTACGGTGGAATTTTCACCACGCACAGCATCAATCAGATCCTCTGATCGTTTTTTGCGGCATTTATCCGGAATC
>JACRPV010000295.1 GCA_016223015.1 Geobacter sp.
ATGGCGAGGTACTTGGCAGAGATGCCGTTCTCCTTGGTCTGCCGGGGCACCAGATACCGCTTGGCGATCTGCAGCTTCTCTTCCTCGGTGTAACCGGCAAGGGAGATCACCTCCATCCGGTCACGCAGCGGTCCCGGCACCGTGTCTATCTGATTGGCCGTGGCAATGAACATGACATTGGACAGGTTGAAAGGTAGGTTGATGTAATGATCGGAGAACATGAAGTTCTGTTCCGGGTCGAGAACCTCCAGCAGGGCCGAAGACGGATCTCCGCGGAAATCGGACCCCAGTTTGTCCAGCTCGTCCAGCATGAAGACCGGATTGTTGGACCCTGCCTGTTTCAGTCCTTGCAGGATCCGCCCCGGCAGGGCGCCCACGTAAGTGCGCCGGTGGCCACGGATTTCGGCCTCGTCACGAACGCCGCCCAGGGAAATCCGGACAAACTTCCTCCCCATGGAGCGGGCAATGGATTTACCCAGAGACGTCTTGCCCACGCCGGGAGGGCCGACGAAGCAGAGAATCGGACCCTTCATCTTTTTCTTCAGTTTCCTGACCGCCAGGAACTCCAGGATGCGTTCCTTGATCTTGTCGAGATAATAGTGATCCTCATCGAGAATCTTTTTTGCCTTCTTGATATCGAGCGCATCGCGGGTCGATTTCCCCCAGGGGAGTTCGACCATCCAGTCGAGAAACGTCCTCAACATGCCCGATTCAGCAGCATCGGGATGCATCTGCTCCAGGCGCCCCAACTGTTTGAGTGCCTCTTTTTCGACCGGCGGCGGCATCTTGGCGTTTTCGATCGCCTTGCGTAACTCGGCAATCTCCTCGGCGCGGGCATCGGTCTCCCCCAGCTCCTGCTGGATGGCGCGGAGCTGCTCCCTGAGATAATACTCCCGCTGGCTTTTGCCCATCTCCTCTTTGGCAGCGGACTGTATCCGTGCCTGCATGTCGAGCAGTTCATACTCCTTGTTCAGGAGTTCGTTCACCTTTTTGAGCCGCTCCATCGGGTCGAAAATCTCCAGGAGCTTCTGCGCCTCCTCGACCTTGAGCCCGATGTTGCTGGCAACCAGGTCGGCAAGGCTGCCGGGCTCCTGCATATTTTCAACAATGACCATGACCTCGGGAGAGATGACCTTGCCCAGGGAAACGATCTTGCTGAGCTGTTCCTTGATGGTCCGGATGAGCGCCTCGGTTTCCAGCGAATCGTCCAGCGCAGCCGGTTCGGTGATCCGTTCGATCCGGACGGAATAATAGGGACGCGACGCCAGATATTCGTTGATCCTTCCCTTGGTCAGCCCCTGCACCAGGATCTTCACCCGGCCATCGGGAAGCTTGAGCATCCGCATGATCATCGCCACTGTCCCGACCTCGTAAATCGCTTCGGGCTCGGGATCCTCGTCACTCACATCCTTCTGGGTCGCGAGGAATATCAGACGATCACCGGAAAGCGCATGATCGACAGCGGCAATAGAAATCTCACGCCCCACAAAAAGCGGCAGGATCATGTAGGGGTACACCACCACATCCCGCACCGGAAGCAGCGGCAGAACGTCAGGAATCTTGAGCTCTTCAGCATCCTGCTGCTTGGTAGTTTCCATAAATCACTATCTCCTTGAAGGATTCACACTCAGTCAATAACTATGTCGCGGATTACCGTCTGCCGGTCATGCAGTCTCTTGAACCGCACCGACAGTACCCCCCGGTCATACGAAGCCTGAACGCTCTGGATATCCACGCTCGGCGGAATCTCTATCATCCGCGAAAAGTGCCCGAAATGCCGCTCCACCCGGATGAAGCGGTGCCCCTTGCGGGTATGGTCCCGTCGCTTCACCCCTTCAAAAACCAGGGTATTGCAGCAGATGGAGAGCCTCAGGTCGCTACGGTCGAACCCCGGCAATTCAAACTCTACAATATAGTCGTCCGCTGTCTCATAGATATCGACCAGCGGCACGTACTCCTGCTCCTGCTTGCCCGCACCCCGCTCCAGGCTGGAGAGGTAGTTGAAAATGACATCAACCTGCTGCCGGAACAAGGTCAGCCAGTCCAGAGGATCCTTGGGTATGACGGGCATCAATCCCCCTCCAGAGGAATAAACGACAATCTCCTGGAATCACTGCCACGAGGCAGACTTTCATGATTTAACCATCTTTGCCTCGAAAGTCAAGGCAACGCGGAGGAGGGGCTGGCTAAAGCGGCTATTGCCGCGGATGGACGTCCCTCAACTTTGATATGGATTGAATTTGCGGCATGCGCCATGTATAATGCGCGCTTCTTCAGCATTCCAGCGGATAGCGACACAGCGAGGAGAGCCATGAATCAACGCCTTTTGCTTATCCTTCTCTGCTTGACGGCCACCCTCACGTGCGGATTCGACTGGGGCTTTGCCGGCAAGGACAAGTGCGGAGATGCCCGGGAGATCCTGGAAGGCATCCCCTCCAGATCCGATGCAGCGGAAAGGTCCAGAATAGAAACACGGGCAGCGGAACTCTGCCCCGAAGGCCCTGCCGGACATTTCGTCAAGGGGAGAAGGCTTGCGGATAGCGGAAAGCTGGAAAGCGCCATCGCTGAATACCGCGAGGCAGAGCGACTTGATCCCGGCTTCACCCAGGCGAGCGGCAACCTCGGACTGCTCTATCTGGAGAAAGGGATGACCGACGAAGCGGCCGTGGAACTTACCAAGGCTGTCAAGTCCTCGTCGGCAGCACCCTACCACCGTGGCCTCGGCCGCATCTTTGCCCAGCGGAAGATCTACTCACTCGCCCAGTATCACTTCAACGAAGCCCTGAAATCAGCTCCGGACGACCCCCAACTCCATGCCGACCTCGCAGATACCCAGATCCAGGAAAACGACCTCGATCGTGCCGAATCCGAATACAATCAAGCCCTCTCCATCAACCCGGCATTTGAGCCGGCTCGCCTTGGCCTGGCCAAGGTCTACCTGGCCCGCAAGCAGACCGACAAAGCACTCGACGAACTGAAAAAGGCCCAGAACGCACATCCCCAGAGCAAAGAGGTCCACCGGCGCCTCGGAGAACTGTACGAACAGCTTGGCGACAAGAAATCCGCCGACTATGAATTCCTGCTCGCCGGTGTTGCCCAGAATCCCCAAGCCGACCAGCCCCAGGAATATCTGAAAAACGGCGATGCGTTTCTTGCCGAAAAGAACTACGACAAGGCAGTGGCCGAATACCGGAAAGCTATCAAGACAAAACCCGCCTGGGCAGAAGCACAGCAGAAACTCGGGGACGCCCTTGCCGCCAGCGACAAGCTCGATGAAGCCATTGCCGCCTACCAGGAGGCATCACGCCTCAAGGCCGACGATGAAGGGCTGCACTACAAGCTGGGAATTCTCTACGAAAAGAAAGGGCTTCTCGACGAAGCAGTCGTAGAATACCGGCAGTCGTTAAAATTTGCAGGAGAAAAAGGGGATACCCGCCAGCGCCTTGGAGATATCTACGCCTCCCGCGGCAGCACCCCCCAGGCAATAGAACAGTACCGAGAACTCCTCAAGCTGCGAAACGAAGATGTCCAGCTGCACCTGAAACTCGCCAGGCTCTATGCCAATGCCAAAGACCCCAAAGATGCGATCGCCGAATATCAGGAAATCATCAAAATCAAGCACGACTCGCTCGATGCCCACCACGAACTGGCGCTTCTCTATCGCAAGCACGGCATGGGAGACGAGGCTGAACTCGAATTCAAAGAGATACTCCGGCTGAAGAAAGACGATGTCGAGGCTCGCAACGCCCTCACCACCATCTACGTCAAGAACAAGAACTACGACGACCTGATCACGCTGCTCAAGGAAAACGTAGAACTCAACCCCAAGGACGCCAACAGTCACTACAAACTCGGGCTGGTCTACGAATTCAAAAAGAACTACGAAGACGCCCTGGCCTCATACAAGGAAGCGATTGCTCTCAAGGATGATCATGCAAAAGCCTTGAACGCCCTCGGCCGTGTCTATATGAAAACCGGCCACATCAACGAGGCAAAAGAGGCTCTGGAGTCCGCAAAGAGGGCCGATCCGACCCTCGAAGAGCCAACGGTCCTGTTGAGCAACATTCGTGACGAACTCTCCCCCGACACCAAGAAGTACCAGAAGAGAAAAGGGAAAGCAAAAAAGGGGAAAATTTCGAAAAAGGTGTCGAAAACAAAAAAGAAAAAGAAGACGACAACCAAGAGCAAATCCCGCTAACGACAAACTGGTCGGAGAGCTGACAGCAGCCTCGCCGCCTGCACGCCGCCGGAAAAAGGAAACGGCCGGGAGTAATCCTCCCGGCCGTTTCCTTTTTTTCGCCCTGTGATTTTTTATTGTACCTGTTACCCCGCATCGTCCTCATTCATCGCGATGATCTTGACCCGAGTAGTCCCCTTTCCCAGGAATCCGAGCTTGCGTGCAGCTGCCCGGGAAAGATCGATGAACGGTTTCTTGCGTGGCTTGCAACGGTCATTCACTGTCACCACCACTTCCCGACCACTGTTAAGGCAGATAACCTTGACCTTGGTGCCAAAGGGAAGCGACGAATGCGCCGCTGTCATTTTTCCGGGGTTATACCGTGCCCCCGAGGTTGTCCGTCTACCCTTGTAGCGTTTGGCGTAATACGAGGCAAATCCCTCGTCTCCATCCGCCGCTGGTTGTGCCTGTTCGGCACTCTGCGCTTGACCACTCTTCTCGGTAACGGTTTCGGCCTGCACAGGAAGTGTGTGGAGCGGCAGAAACAGCTGTGTGACGACAAGTATCGCCAACAGGCTGCCCCGCAGATTCACTGGCGCCATGCGCACCTCCTTTTTGGGCGAGGCAACCTTATAGCACACCCTCATCCCGAGGGTCAAGACAAAATCCCGAATTTTCAACGCAACATATTGTAATACATCGATTTTTATGGGGAGGCACTGCCAGGGTCTTGCAGTGGGTACGTCTACTTCCGGCCGGCAAAGGTGTTACATCCCGATGCCTCCAGCTCACGGACGGCCTGTTCGAGCTGCGCTGAAACCTGTTTGAGTTCGGTGGTATCGTGGATGGTGATGACCGTTCCGGAAAGCTCCTGCATCTTCTCATCCTGGAAGGGATAGGGGTTGAGGACGTACCAGCGGTCGGACGGCTCGTGATAGAGTTCCATGCTCTGGAGATAGATCATGCCGGTGATCAGGTCATACTGATGGAGCAACTCGACCCAGTCGGCGCCGAGGATCTCGCTGTAGGGGAGCCTGACGAAATCCTGGAAAGCCCGGTTGCACCGCTTGATCTTTCCTTCGCTGTCCGCCAGGATGACCATGTCTCCCACATGGTCCATGGTCATTTCCCACTCTTTCTTGACGGTCTCCACCTGGTTGAAGAGCAGGGTCAACTCGTGGTGCTTCTTGATCAGTTCCTTCTGGCTGTCCAAAAGCTCCTTTTCCAGCTGTCGCTGTTCGGTGACATCCCTGGAAACCGCGATGAGGTAGGCCTCGCCGTTGAATTCGATCACCTCTGCCGACCAGAGCATGGTGCGTGTCTCCCCCGACCTGATGCGGAACCTGGTTTCGAGATTGCGGACCTTGCCGTACTCGTCGAGCAGCTTGAGCATCCTGACCCTGTCGCGAGGGTCGAACCAGATCCCCAGTTCAATGGAGGTCTTGCCGATGACATCCTCGCGCCGGTAACCGGTAATGCCCAGAAACGCGTCGTTCACCTCTATGTAGCGCCCATCGGCAACCCGGGTCATCACCACCCAGTCCGGACTCGAATGGAATGCCTTGGAGTACTTCTCCTCCATGAGACGAAGTGCATCCTCGGAACCGCGCCGCTCGGTGATATCCTGCACCGTGCCGACCATCCAGACCGGCCTGCCGTCTTCGGCAAAGGTGACCTCTCCCTGCTGGTGCACGATCCGCTCGCCCCCGGACGGAATGATCAGGCGATGTTCGAAGCTGTATGCCTGGCGGTCATAGAGGGCCTGGTTGATCTTGAGGTTGACCAGGCTCCGGTCGTCGGGGTGGACAATGCGGAGAAAAGCCTCGTAGGAGGCGGGAAACGCCTGCGGATAGAGCCCGAAAATCCGGTAGATCTCATCGGACCAGGTCATCTCGTTGGTGAGGATATTCCATTCCCAGTTTCCCACATGGGCGATCATCTGGGCCTTTGCCAGACCCTCGGCACTCTTGCGCAACGCCTCTTCGGTCCTGTTTCTCTGCAGGGCGTAGCGCATGGAGCGTTCCAGGAGCGCAGCGGTCAGCTCCCCTTTGAGCAGGAAGTCCACCGCACCCGACTGCATCGCCTCCAGGTCGATCTCCCGGTTGTTGATACCGGTCAGAACGATGATCGGGGCCTGGCATCCCGCGCCCTTTGCCTCCTTGATCAGCTCGATCCCGTTCCGTCCGCGGAGGTTGTAATCGAGGAGGCAGATATCGTGGCTTTTGCGGAGCATGGTTTCGCGCCCCACCTCGAATCCCGACACCCACTCGAGCTCGAATGACCCCCACCTGCTGGCAGCAAGGAATTCGCGGGTGATGACGTAATCGTCCTCATCGTCGTCGATCAACAGCACTTTGATTACGCGCTCTTCCATGTGCTCCTTTGCGACAGCCCGGTTCGTATCAGTCGGCAAATATCCCGCGGGAACTCCGGGGGATGACCCCGGCAGCGGCAGCCCTTTCCAGAAGGACCTCCACGGCCCGCACTCCCTCTTCCCCCAGGTCCAGCGAGAACTCGTTGACATAGAGGCTGATGTGGGCCGCACAGACCTCGTCGGAAAGCTCCTGGGCATGATGACGGATGTAATCGAGGCTGGCCGCAGGGTTGGCCCTGGCATGGGCCACGCTGGCAGCAAGCCCCCGATCCAGGGCAGCAATGGCCTCTCTTCCCAGCGAACGCCTGGCAACGATCCCGCCAAGGGGGATGGGAGCGCCGGTGGTCTCTTCCCACCACTCCCCCAGGTCCAAAAGCTTCACCAATCCCAGTTCCTCGTAAGTAAACCGCGACTCATGGATGATCACGCCGGCAGCCACCTCGCCACGGCTCACGCTCTCCATGATCCGGTGGAACGGCATGAACACGAGCCGGGACAATCCGGGATCAAAGAGCCTGAGCAGAAGGCATGCCGTGGTGAACTCCCCCGGCACGGCAATCGGCTTGTTGCGAAGGTCCGCGAGGGGAACCCGGTTCGCGGCCACGAGAAGCGGACCGCACCCCCTGCCGAGCGCGCCTCCGGCACGGAGGAGGCAATAGGTATCGCGCACGTGCCCGAACAGGTGATAGGAGACCTTGCTCACATCCAGCTCACCCGCCAGCACCAGCCGGTTCAGGGTTTCCACGTCCTCCAGCCGCTCCTGCAGCAGAAAGGGAGTCTGAATCAGTCCATGCACCAGGGCGTGGAAGATATGGGTATCATTAGGACAGGGCGAATAGCCCAGGGTAAGGGTTGTGGCGTGCGGATGGCAGCCCATGATCAATAATGCTCCAGATACCTGAGAATGAAGCGCTGTGCCTGCTCCATGGCAAGGGACAGATCCCATCGCGAAAGATCGCGATCCTCGACCAGATTGCTGATGCCACGGAGTTCCAGACAGTCGATGCCATACTGAAGGGCGACCTGTGCGGCAGCGGCGCCCTCCATGTTTTCACAGAGACCGCTGAACCGGGCATAGAGCTCGCGCCCTCGCTGGGAAGTCCCACTACAGGTGGACACGGTCACGAACCGGCCCCGCCGTAAGGGGAGATCCAGGGCCGAGGCCAGTTGCATCGCCCGCTCGGTCGGGGCAAAGGTAAGCGGAAATTCGTTGAAATAGCGGGTTTCTTTGCGCTCCAGTGAGGGGATGCCGATATATTCCAGCGACTCCCACCCCGAGGGTGTCGCAACCCCCTCGTCGCCCAGGATCTCACTGCTTGCCAGCGCCAGCTCCCCGACTTCGAGGCCGCTTTCCGGGTAGGCGCCGCCACAGCCGGTATTGATGATCAGCCGGGGACTGCACCGCAAAATGAGGGAGGTCAATCCCATGGCCGTATTGATCTTGCCGATGCCGGTAGCTGCAACCAGGACATCCCGGCCCCGGATCTTTCCGCTGAAGACCTCGGGGAAACCCGCTCCCTGTTCGCGCTTACCCTGCAGTGAGCGAACCAGAAGCGCAAGCTCCTGAGCCACCGATGCAATCACCAGGATCGGCTGCATACGCTGCTCTCCCACCCCCAAAATGCCGGAATAATACCACAGCAGCCTGATTGCATCAACTCCGTTCTGGCAGAGGCGGCTCATTGGCCGGATACCGGTGCAACAGCCCGCCCTGCCCCTCTTTTCCCTTGCATACGACCCCTAAATTCATTATTATTCGGCAGTTTCTCCATCATGCCAAAGGGTTTTTCCATGGATAAATGGATAACGCCGGTCAACAGCAGCCTGGCGCTTTTCATCATAATGGCCCTGGCCATGATTACCGCCGACCTGTTCTCTTCCCGGCTCGCCAAGACCTTTCCCGTTTCCTCAACGGCACGTGCGCCTTCGGCCGTAGCCACGACAAATGTGGAGGGGCTCGCCTCCTTTGCACCGATCCTGGAACTGGGGCTGTTCGGCCCCGCCACCAGGGGAAAACTGACCCCCATCGTTGCCGCACCGCAGCAGGGGACAACCTCCACGGTCAACCAGGGAGACCTGCTCCTGCTCGGCACGGCTGTCGGCTCATTCCGGGAGACCTTTGCCCTGATCCAGAAAACGAGCACAAAGGAAGAGCGCGTCTTCCGCCTGGGAGACACGGTATTCGACGGCGGCCGGTTGGCGGCGGTCCACAAGGATTTTGCCGACATCGTGGTCGCCGGACGGCCGATCAGGATATTCTCTCCTACAGCCCCCATGGGCGCAGCCGGCGCTTCGCCGCCATCCACGCCTGCCCCATCCCAGACCGGCCTGGCAACCCAGGTCTCCTCCGGGAGTTACATTATCGACCAGCGCGCACTCAATGCCGCACTCGACAATATCGGCCAGGCCATGACCGACGCCCGCCTGCTCCCCAGTTCCAAAGAGGGGAAGGTTGAAGGGTTCAAGGTCTCGGAGGTCCGCCCGTCCGGCATCTTTGCCATGATTGGGATCAGGAACGGCGACGTCCTGCTCCGGCTCAACGACTTTGCCATCGATTCCCCGGAAAAGGCCATTCAGTCGCTGGCTTCCCTGAAAGGGCAGACCAGGATCAAGCTCGACCTGATCCGCGACGGCCAGCCGGCGACCTTCAGTTACGACATCCGCTAGCGCGAGACCAACGGGACAGGAGATTCCCGGTGAAATGCCCATGAATGGCAGACCGGAAATCGCGTACCGACAGCCTTTAACAGGTTGCTGAAACACTCAGGTTGTTCAAAAACGGTCAGATCGTCGCACCCGCAGAAAGCCCCGCGCAAGGCGTAGCAGCGCTACGCCGCACAAGGCGGCTTTCGAGGACGGCGACGAGATGGCTGTTTTTCAACAACCTGCTACCCGATAGTGGAGGACTCCCTTGAAGATACGCATAGTCCGGATCATCGTCGCCGTCACCCTCCTCTGCCTGCCGGTCCAGGCACTGGCCAAGGGGGTGGTGCTCAACTTCAACGACGTGGATATCGCCACCATGGTGAAGTTCATCAGCGACCTCACCGGGCGCAACTTCATCATGGACGAACGGGTGAAGGGGAAGATATCGGTCTATTCTCCGACCAAACTCTCCACCGAAGACGCCTTCAACGTCTTCACGTCGGTTCTGGAGCTGAAAGGCTTCACGATTGTCCCCTCAGGCAAGGTTTACAAGGTCGTTCCCACAGCGGCGGCCAAGCAGAGCGGCACCAGGATCTTCGAAGAGGGTGATCGCCTGCCGGTGAACGACTCCTACGTTGCCAGGGTCATCTCCCTGCAACATATCTCCGCCACCGAGGCAATGGCGTTTCTGCAACCGATGGTCTCCAAGGATGGCAGCATTGCCGTCTTCGGCCCCGGCAACCTTCTCCTGGTCGTCGATGCCGCGCTCAACATCCAGAAACTCCTCGATATCGTGCAGGCGATCGATACCGAGCAACGCCGCGAAGGGCTCGAACTGGTCTTCCTGAAAAACGCCTCGGCAGAGAGCGTTGCCAACGTGGTCCGCGAATGGCTCGGGAGCAAGGACAAGGGGACAAAACCCGGCGGAACGCAAGCCACGTCCGGCAGTACCACGGTAGTTGCCGATACCCGCCTGAACGCCCTGATGGTGTTCGGCTCCGATGCCATGAAAGAAGACGTCAAGCGGCTGGTGGCACTCGTTGACGTGGTCCCCCCCAGCACCAGCAGCAAGGTCAATGTCTATTACCTGGAGAATGCCGATGCAACCGATGTCGCCAAGCTGCTGGAGGGCGTGGTAAAAGGCTCCACCGCAACCCCGGCCACGGGGCAGGCGCAGACTGCCGCCGCAACGCAGCAGTCGCCCTTCGAGGGGGGCAAGATCTCCATCACCCCGGACAAGGCGACCAATGCCCTGGTCATCATGGCTTCTCCCACGGACTACCAGAACCTGCTCCAGGTCATCCAGAAGATCGACCGCCGCCGGCGCCAGGTCTTTGTCCAGGCGGTCATCGCCGAGGTCTCCCTGGACAAGCTGCATGAACTGGGGCTCAAGTGGGGGATGCTCGGCGCCGCATCGGACGGGAAATACGCTACCGTGGTCGGCCAATACGACCCGCAGGGGGCCATCTCGACGATCCTCTCCACCCTGTCGACCTCGGGGACCAGCAACCTCATCACCATCCCCAGCCTGGGCACCCCGGCCAACTTCGCCGCCGTCCTCAGCGCCCTGGATTCCAACGGAGCGGTCAATGTCCTCTCCACACCCAACATCCTCACCTCGGACAACAAGGAGGCGGAGATCTTCGTTGGCGAGAACGTACCGTTCGTAACCGCCACCAACCTCTCCTCCACCGGGCTCTCCCAGCAGTCGGTCGAGCGGAAGGACACCGGCATCACCCTCAAGCTGACCCCCCAGATCAGCGAAGGGGAATACGTCAAACTCGACATCTACCAGGAGATCTCGGCGGTCAAGGACAGCAAGGGGCAGGCCACCGACCTGGTGACCACCAAGCGTTCCGCCAAGACCTCGGTGGTGGTAAAAGACAAGGACACCGTGGCGATCGGCGGCCTGATCCAGGACCAGGAACAGGAAACCGTCAGCCAGGTCCCGCTGCTCGGCGACATTCCCGGTCTGGGCTGGCTGTTCAAGTACAAGAAGATCTCGCGCACCAAGACCAACCTGATGATCCTCCTCACCCCGCGGATCGTCCGCGATGCCGCCGATCTGGCCGACATCTCCTCGCGCCAGAAAGAGCGGTTCGGTGAGTCCATAGAACGGACCGCGCCGGTGAATATCCGTGAAGAACTGAATCGCACGCCATGACCGTTACTCTCGACCCAGCAGCACTGGCAGCGCGACTGGATCTGCCGTTCCAGGAAGAGATCGACGATGCCCAGGTGGATGCGGTGCTGTTGCACAAGCTGCCGCTCGCATTCGCCCGCAATCGCCAGGTCCTCCCCCTGCACCTTGTTGACGGCCGTCTGCTGGTTGCCATGGGCGACCCCACCGACCTCCTGGCCCTGGATGAACTGCGCGGGCTCTACGGCTCACCGCCCCAGGGGGTGGTGGTGCCGCGTCAGCAGGTACTGGACGCCATCAACCGGCACTATTCGCGCCTGGCCGGATCTGCCCAGGATGTGGTGGAGGAACTGGCGGGGGCAGACCTCTCCACCATCGCCACCGAGCTTTCCCGGCCCCGGGACCTGATGGAGCTGGCCGACGAGGCGCCGGTGATCCGCCTGCTCAACTCCATCCTCTTCCAGGCGGTCAAGGAGCGGGCCAGCGATATCCACATCGAACCGTTCGAAATGGAGCTGGAGGTCCGCTTCCGGATCGACGGCATCCTCTACCGGATGCTCACCCCCCCCAAGGTAGTGCAGGATGCCCTGATTTCAAGCGTCAAGATCATGGCCGGGCTGAACATCGCGGAGAAGCGGCTCCCCCAGGACGGCCGTCTCCGGGTCATCGTGGCCGGCCGCGACGTGGACATCCGCGTCTCCATCATCCCGACCTTTTTCGGCGAGCGGGTCGTCCTGCGGCTTCTGGACAAGCAAAAAGGGGTCATCTCGCTGGCCAACATCGGTCTGGCACCCGGCCAGGTGACGCTCATGGAGCGGCTGTTGTCGCGGTCCAACGGCATCATCCTTGTCACCGGCCCCACAGGGAGCGGCAAGACCACCACCCTCTATGCGGCACTCTCCCGGCTCAACTCGCCGGAGAAGAACATCATCACCATCGAAGACCCGATCGAATACCAGTTGAAAGGGGTGGGACAGATCCAGGTCAACGCCAGGATCGACCTGACCTTTGCCAACGGCCTGCGCTCCATCCTCCGCCAGGACCCGGACATCATCATGGTGGGGGAGATCCGCGACGCGGAGACTGCCGAGATCGCCATGCAGGCGAGCCTCACCGGTCACCTGGTACTGTCGACCCTCCACACCAACGACGCAGCCAGTGCGGTAACGCGGCTCATCGACATGGGGATCGAGCCGTTCATGGTCGCCTCCACCCTTTCGGCGGTCATTGCCCAGCGTCTGGTCCGGGTCATCTGCCCGCACTGCCGCGAAGAATATGCGCCCGACCGGGAGTATCCCGGCATCACCCTCCCGCCGACCCTCTACCGCGGGCGCGGCTGCGACAAGTGCTTCAACCTCGGCTCCATCGGCCGGATCGGCATCTACGAGATGCTGCTCATAGACAGCGAGATCTGCAGCATGATCATGCAGCGCAAACCCGCCGGGCTGATCAAGGAGTACGCCATCTCCCGCAGCATGCAGACCCTGCGCGACGACGGCCTTGCCAAGGTCGCTGCGGGGATCACCACCATCGAGGAAGTGCTCAGGGTGACCCAGGACGATTATGCCGACCTTCCGCTATAGCGCATACAAGGCCGCCGGAGCGGAGGTCAGCGGCACTATCGAGGCCGAAAGCCTGCGCGACGCGCAGATGCGCCTGAAAAAGGAAGGGCTCTTTGCCAAGGATATCTCGCCCCTTGGAACCGAGACGGGAGAGGTTCGCGGCTGGCGTCTGCGCCGCGGCGTATCCCTGCCGGAACAGGCCCTTGCCACCCGCAGGCTTGCCACCCTGCTCGGCTCGTCAGTGCCGGTCTTCGAGGCGGTCAGCGCCTTGCAGGAGCAGGAGCGCCCCGGCGAATTGAAAAACATCCTCGGCAGGGTCAGGGAGCGGCTCCGGGAAGGGGTGCCCCTGGCACGGGCCTTTGCTGCCGAGCCCCATGTATTCAACGACAGTTATGTGGCAATGGTTGCGGCAGGTGAAGCGAGCGGCGCCCTGGAGACAGTCCTGGAAAGGCTCGCCGAATTCCTGGAAGACCAGGCGGCCATCCGGAGCAAGGTTTCCACGGCCCTGGCCTATCCGATCCTGATGATGGTGGTGGGGGGAGGGGTCATGCTCTTCCTGCTCGCCTTCGTCATCCCCAAGATCGTGGTTGTTTTCGAGCAGAACCGGGCAGCGCTCCCCCTGATCACCGTGGCTCTCATGGCGGTCAGCCACTTTTTCCAGCAGTGGTGGTGGCTGGTGGTCATTGTCGCCTGCGGTCTGGCACTGCTCTACGACCGACTCCGCCACCGACCGGCTGTCCAGGAGTGGCGCGACCGCGTGGTGCTCAGACTCCCCCTGGCCGGACCCCTGGTCCAGAAGCTGGCCCTGGCACGCCTGGGCAGGGCGCTGGGGCTCTTGCTCGTCAGCGGGGTGCCGATGATCCGGGCACTGGAGATCGCCGCCGAGGTCGTGGCCAACCGGACCTACCGTTCCGTGCTCAATCAGGTCAAGGCTGAGATCATCGAGGGTGGCCGGCTCTCCGCCAGTCTCGGCAGGAGCCCCCTCTTCCCGCCGCTCCTGATCCATATGATCGCCGTCGGCGAACGGGGAGGAGAGCTGGAGCAGATGCTGATCAGGGCCGGCGCCGCCTTTGAGAAGGAGTTCGAGACCTCCGTTACCCGCGGCATGGCACTGCTGGAGCCGTTGCTGGTTCTCGGAATGGGCCTGGCAGTCGGGACCGTGGTGATGGCGGTGCTGCTCCCCATTTTCCAGATGAACCAGCTGATCAAGTAACCGCAGAACCGGAACAGAAACGCGTGCTGACCGAATCTTCATGGAGGTCCTTATGAACCATACGTTGCACGACCATCGCGGCTTCACCCTCATCGAGATCATGGTGGTTATCGTCATCCTCGCCCTGCTGGCGGCCATTGTCGGCCCCAAGATCATCGGCCGGACCGACGACGCCAAGATAACCGACGCCAAGGTCCAGGTGAAGAACCTGGAAACCGCACTCAAGCTCTACAAGATGGACAGCGGCTCCTACCCGGCCACCGAACAGGGGCTGCAGGCCCTCATCACCAAGCCGACCACCGGCGTCATCCCCAAAAACTTCAAGGAAGGTGGGTACCTGGAGAGCAAGGACGTCCCCAAGGACCCCTGGGGCAACGACTACATCTATCTTTCCCCCGGCGAGCATGGCGACTATGACCTCTGTTCCTACGGTTCCGACGGTGTCAAGGGGGGAGAAGGCAAGGGTGCGGATATCTGCAACTGGAATCTGCAGCAGTGAGGCACCGGTGACGGGAGGGGGGACACCGTGCATGCTCCGCAGCTCGCGATGAAGCGCCAATGGGCTCTTCGGCTGCCGATGCCCAAGGATCGACCCCTGTTGACAGCGCACGGTTTCACTCTGATCGAACTGGTGGTGGTGCTGGCGATCCTGGCGCTGGTGACGCTCCTGGTCGTCCCGCGCCTCCCCGACAGCCAGGGCACGGCCCTGAAAGGCTCTGCACGGGCACTGGCAACCACCCTGCGCTACCTGCAGGACCAGGTCGCGACCACCCGGCAGCTCTACCGGCTCCGCCTCGCTCCCGGCACCGGCGAGATACGGGTGACCATCGTCTCTCCCGACGGAACTGAGAGCGCCCCCCAGGATTCGTTTTTCTCCGGCCCCATCCTGCGCGAAGGGGTCACCATCGCTGATGTGCAGACCCCCAGGCTCGGCACCGTCTCCAGTGGCGTGGTCACCTTGGACATAGGTCCTGCCGGGCTTGCCGAAGTCGCCACCATCCACCTGCGCGGAGGCAACAGCGGGCAGATGACGGTAGTCGCCCTTTCCTACGGCGGCCGGGTAACGGTTGGGGAGGGATATCTGGAGGCCAACCTGTGAGAGGATTCACCCTGCTGGAGGTCATGGTGGCGCTGGCGATCATTGCCGGGGTCCTGATGACGGTCATCTCCTCCTTCGGGTATCACCTGGGCATCGCCACCCGCGACCGGGAAGAGACCGTTGCCATGGTTCTGGCCCGTGCCCGGCTCGACGATGCCATCCTGCGCGGCGAAAAGACGGGAACCGGCACGTTCAGCCCCGACTGGCCGGAGATCGGCTGGAAACTGGCCACCGAATCTACCCAGTGGCCAGGTATCGAGCAGCTCAACCTGACGGTCTCGTGGAACCGGGAACAGCAGCGGCTCATACTGACCAAGTACCGGGAAAAGCAATGACCCGTTCCGGACAGCCGTCGCGGAAACCGTTCTCAGGAACGGCAAGGAGCATGGCAGGGTTCACCCTGCTGGAGGTACTGGTCGCTCTGGCGCTGCTTGCCATCATAGCAACCGCCGTGTACGGCACCTATTTCACCCTGTTCGCGGGGAAGGAGACCACCATCGCCGGGATGGAGGAGCGCCGGGCCCTGCGGGAAACCCTGGATTCCCTGCGCCGGGAACTGAACGGGGCATGGTTTCGCCGCAACAGCCAGCATCTCCGTTTCGTGGTGGAAGACCGCGATCATTTCGGCAAACCGGCCTCCCGCCTCGCCTTTGCCACCATGGCGCCACCGGCTCCTCCGGGCATGCCGGTTTCAGACCAGGTGGCAGTCACCTACAGCGTGGTGGCAAAGGGAGAGCAGCTGACCCTTGCCCGCTCCTCCCAGGGGGTCCAGTTGGACGAAGAACCGCTCAACTACCCGCAGATGGAGAATATTGAAGGGTTTCTGGTCGAGTGTTCTGCCGACGGTTCGAAATGGGTTCGGAGCTGGGATACCGGGATCAACGGCACCATGCCGAAGGCGGTCCGTGTGACCCTGCAGCTTCGCGAGAACGGCCGCACCGTGGGGTATACGACCCTGGCGACCATACGGATCGCAGGGTCATGAACAACGAGCGGGGCTTTGCCCTGGTAATCACCCTGCTGGTCACGGCCCTCCTGGTCGCCATGACCGTCGAGTTCACCACCGAGGTCTTTGTCGACACCTCGGCCCGCCATAACTTCGTGGCAGGCCAGCAGGCAAGCCTCCTGGCGGAATCTGGGATTACGGGCGGTATCAAGCTCTTGCAACTGAACCGCAGCACGCAGGCCTATACCTCTCTGGCCGATCAGTGGGCCCAGCCGCTCTCAGCAAGCGACGAACGAGGGGAGTTGCGGATCGTCATCGAGGAAGAGACCGGCAAGCTCAACCTCAACTACGTGTCGCCGCCCAATGGAGCATACGAGGGGATGTATGCCGCGCAGGTCGCCACACGGCTGTTCCGCAAACTGGACCTGAGCCCGGACCTGCTCGATGCCCTGGCCGACTGGGTTGACCTGAACGAGACGCCCCATCCAGGCGGCGGCGAAGACGTCTATTACCGCAGCCTGAAGCCGCCCTACGGCGCAAAGAATGCCCCGTTGGAGACGGTGGAGGAGCTTGCCCTGGTGCGGGGATTTGCGGGTGCGCCCCTGGAAAGGCTCCGGCAGCTGGTAACCGTCTATCCCGACATCCCTGCTGCGCCGACCGGACCGATCAACATCAACACCGCGCCACTGGAGATCCTCGCCGCGCTGGACGACCGTATCAGCGACCAGATGGCGAAGCGGATCGTGGAGCAGCGGCGGGACACACCGTTCAAGAGCGCCGCGGATCTGACCACGGTTCCGGGTTTCGAGACCATCGGCATCGGCCTTATCGACAAGATCACCGTCAAGGGGAATGTCTACCGCATCAGGGCCGAAGGTCGTGTACAGGATGTCAGCCGCGCCATCGAGGCGGTAGTGCGGCTGGGTGGCGGTCAACCGGTCTTTCTCTACTGGCGGGAGTACGCACCGCTCGACCGTGTCGCCACAACGGAACAAACTCCCCGAGGTTTTCCATGAACCTACTGATCATACAACTGAACGAAGCCGATGCCGTCGTCGCCCGCTTCCAACGGCGGCGCGGCATCCTGACCTTCCTCCAGGGAAGCCGCCGCCCGCTGCCAGATGACGGTGCGCTGGCAGGCCTTCTCGACGGGTTCGACCCGCCGCAGGGGGAACAGAAGATCATTCTCGTCCTCCCCCCGGCCATGGTCTATGCCCGCGAACTCGCTCTGCCCATCTCCGACCGGCGCAAGGTCCGCGAGATCCTTCCCGTGGAACTGGGGGGGGAAACCGCTCTCCAGGCAGAGGAACTGGTTTTCGACGGCATCCCCCTTGGGGAAGGGATAACCCTGGCCCTCTGGTGCCGTCGGCACGAAGTGGCCGAACTGCTCGGACGCCTGGCCCCCCTGGGGCTCGAACCGGAGATCGTCACCGCCGGACTGCTCGCCTGGCACCACCTCATCCCGACCGATACCGTTGGCCCTGTTGCAGTGACAGACGGCCAGGGGCTGATGGTCGGTACTGCCGCGGGACCGATTCTGGCGCGGACCCTGCCCGCTGCCGGCGACGACCGGGAACTGACCAGAGCCCTGACAGCACTGGAGGTGAGCCGGGATATCCGGATCTCGCGGATCATCCGCCACGGCAGGGCCGGTTCGGCTGCAGAGCCGTCTCTCTCCCTGGCATCGGGACTGCGCGAGACCTTTGCCTACGACAGCGCCGCCGCCCTCGACCTGGCAGGGACCTATGCCGTGGCCAAGGCCTGCACGAGCGGCGATTGCGTCAATTTCCGCAACGGCCCCCTTGCCTACACCGCCGGCCAGGCAAAAAGCCGCCAACGACTCAGGCTCACCCTGCTGCTGGCCATCAGCCTGGTGATCCTGCTCTTTGTCGAAGTCGGTGTCCGCTATTACCTGCTGCACAAGGATGTGGCATCCCTGGATGGATCCGTCAGGAAGATCTACCGGGAGATCTTCCCCACCAGGCAGAAGCCGGTGGACGCCGTGGCAGAGGTTCGCTCCGAAATCCGCCGCCTGAGCGGGGGGGCTGCCGCGTCCAGGGTCCTGCCGACGCTACGCAGCCTCGCCGAACTCAAGGGGGAAGAGATCAGCGGCTTTTACGAGGTGGAGCTGGACGGAACCCAGGTCCGCCTGAAGGGGGATGCGCGGTCGGCCCAGGCCGCAAGCGCCCTGAAAGGCCGGGCAGCAGCCCTGTTCGACGCTCCGGAGGTTTCCGAGATCAAAACCAAAACCACCGGCGGGGTATCCTTCACCTTCCGCGGCACCATGAAGGAGGCGAACCGATGAAACTCAAGCTCCTCATGGAACGATTCCGCGAACTCGACCCGCGCGTCAGGCTCCGCTTCGGGATCGGCTGCGCCCTGGTGCTGGCTGTGACGCTTCTCTATTCGCTGGCAAACGACCAGGTCAGGCGGCTGGAGAAGAGACGCGCCGGCAACGAGGCCGCCGTGGCCGAGCTCCTGGTGCTGCAGCAGCGCTACCGCGAAGCGCGCACGGCATCCCAGAAGATCACGAACCGCCTGGCCGCAGTGAGACCCGACGATTCGCCCGCCCGCATCATCGAAGAGATCGGCATCAAGGGGAAAGGCCTGCAGATCAGTCCGCTCAAGGCCGAGGAATGGGGCGCCTTCCTGGAAGACGCCGCCGAAGTGCGCATGGACGGTCTGACCCTCAACGAGACGATAAACCTGCTCTACCGGATCGAGCAGGGAAGCAGGCCGGTAACGATCAGAAAGGTGCTGCTCAAGAGCCGGTTCGACGATCCTGCGCGGCTCGACCTGACCCTCACCATGGCACTGCAAAAGACGGCAGCGACGAAATGAAGCCGTTACCCCGCTGGCTCATCACCACCCTTGCCGTCTGCGGAGGGGGCCTGGTCTTTCTGACCGCAACCCTGCTCTTCATCCCCGCCTCCGAGGTGCAGCACCTTGCCGTGCGAGCCTGCGCCCGGCAGGGCCTCACCCTGACCACCCTCGATTTCGGCAAGGCCTTCCCCCTGGGGGTCCGGGCGCGGGGGCTTGCCATTGCCGACGAACGGGGGAACCTGGTGAAGCTGGACCGCGCAACGGTCAGGCTCAGGCTCCTTCCGCTCCTGGCCGGGCGGATCGTTGTTGCCGGCGATGCGGCCATCGGCGCGGGCAGCCTGAAGGGTGAGCTGGAATTGACCAGATCAGGCAGGCTCGAACTGGCGGGACAGGGGATACGCCTGGAGGATATCCCGTTTTTTGCAACGGTTGCCGATGCGCGGGCCAAGGGAGAGCTCTGGTTGCGGGGGAACATCCGGGGAACAGGAGCGAAGGCGGGCGGGACCCTGCAGTTTGAGGTGCGGGACGTCGACCTGCGGGG
>JACRPV010000284.1 GCA_016223015.1 Geobacter sp.
CAGATGGTCACCATGACCTATACCCAGATCGGCAACACCGGCATCAACCCGGAAGATATCGAGAGCTCCCAGCTCTTTCTCTCCGGGTTCATCGTCAGGGAATACTTCGAGCAGTATTCCAACTGGCGGGCCACCATGAGCCTGGATGCCTACCTGAAGGAAAACGGGGTGGTTGGGATCCAGGGGATCGATACCCGAGCCCTCACCCGGCACCTGCGGGACAAGGGAGCGCAGAACGGCATCATCTCCACCGTCGACTTCGATCCGGCGAGCCTTATGCACAAACTCCAGGCCGTTCCCTCCATGGCCGGGCTCGACCTGGCCAGCGGCGTCAGCTGCGACAAGCCGTATCACTGGAGCGAAAAGCTCTGGGAACTGGGAACCGGCTATACACAGGCGTCGGCAGGGGAGCTGAAGTACAAGGTCGTTGCCTACGATTTCGGCATCAAGTACAACATCCTGCGCTGCCTGGTCTCGGCCGGGTGCGACGTGACCGTGGTTCCTGCCTCGTTCCCGGCGGAAGAGGCTTTGGCCATGAACCCGGACGGCATCTTCCTCAGCAATGGTCCGGGCGATCCAGAACCGCTGGTGCAGGTGCAGGAAAATATCCGGAAATTCATCGGCAAGAAGCCGGTCTTCGGCATCTGCCTCGGCCACCAGCTCATGGGCCTGGCGCTGGATGGCAAGACCGTCAAACTCCCTTTCGGCAACCACGGCTCCAACCTGCCGGTGATGGATGCGGCGACCGGCAAGGTGGAGATCACGGCCCAGAACCACGGCTTCTGTGTCGATCTCGACTCGGTGGCAGAGGTTTGCGAACTGGGCCACCAGAACCTGAACGACCAGACCGTGGAAGGTATCCGGCACAAGACCCTGCCGATCTTCTCGGTGCAGCATCACCCCGAGGCATCGCCGGGGCCGCATGATTCGCAGTATCTGTTCAGCCGGTTCGTGGAACTGATGGAGAAGCATAGATAACGGCTGCCGCTTTTCCGCAATCTGTGCGTTGCCCGGCGGGAATTCGTTGTGCGGCGTAGCGCTGCTACGCCTCCGCCGATCCCCTTGGGTGCCTTGACCTTGCGAAAAATCGACATCCTGAATGTATATGGCACGTTATCAGGTTCTTTTCGAGACAGGTGAGCTGCTTCTTCGGGTCAGGGCCGCCTA
>JACRPV010000285.1 GCA_016223015.1 Geobacter sp.
CCGTCTTGCTGCCCATAAGTTGTCCGTACCCACCAAATTTGTAGCCAGGGGAGGGAACTATGAAGGCTAGTGAATTCAGAAAGCTTGACGCTGCAGAGCTCAACGTCAAGGATAAGGAGCTTGCCAAGGAACTCTTCAATATCAAGTTCCAGCTCCATACCGGCAGGCTTGAGAATACAGCGACACTGGCGGCTCTTCGCAAGGATATTGCGCGGGTGAAGACGCTGCTCCGTGAAAAAAGCGGACAGAGAGGGTAAGCAATGAGTCAGCGCGGTAATAGAAAAACTCAGATAGGTGTGGTTGTCAGTGACAAGATGGACAAGACTGTGGTCGTTAAGGTCAACAGGATCGTCAAGCATCCTGTTTATAACAAATATATACGTCAGACAGCCAAGTACAAGGCTCATGATGAAGCTAACGGCTGTAAAGTTGGCGACCGGGTGGTAATTGTGGAATCGCGCCCGTTGAGTAAGGACAAGTGCTGGAAAGTCCGGCAGATTATTTCCTCTGTACAGTAGGATAGGAGTTCGTCAATGATACAGATGCAGACAATCCTCGACGTAGCTGACAACTCTGGAGCGAAAAAGCTCTTTTGCATAAAGGTGCTTGGTGGGTCCAAGCGTAAGTATGCACGAGTTGGCGATATCATCGTCGCTTCCGTTAAAGAGGCTCTCCCCAATTCGAAGGTGAAAAAAGGGGATGTCGTCAAGGTGGTCATAGTGAGGACCGCTAAAGAGATAGGTCGTCCGGACGGTTCCTATATCCGTTTCGATGGCAACTCCGGGGTAGTGATCAACAACCAGAGGGAGCCGGTCGGTACGCGAATCTTTGGTCCGGTTGCACGTGAACTCAGGGCGAAAAAGTTCATGAAAATCATATCGCTGGCGCCTGAGGTGCTGTAAGGAGATATACGATGCTGGGCAAGAAACTGCATGTAAAGAAGGGCGATACCGTTGTGGTGACAACCGGGAAAGACAAGAGCAAATCCGGTAAGGTTCTACGCATGGTGCCCAAGAAAGACGGTGTGATCGTTGAAGGACTCAATGTCGTCAAACGCCATACCAGAGCGCGGGGCAATGAAGATGGTGGTATTGTCG
>JACRPV010000080.1:0-18711 GCA_016223015.1 Geobacter sp.
TATCGAGCCGGGGGAGCTTCTGGTAGGTCAGGAAGTTGAGAATGGTCGAAAGGAGGTTATAGGGGCTGGGAGGACAGCCGGGGATGGTCACCACCGCTTTTCCTGCCAGGAGCTCCGGTATTCCTTTGGCTTCCGTGGGATTCGGGGCAGCAGCGGCGACCCCGCCCCATGAAGCGCATGAACCCATGGCGATAATTGCCGCTGCATGGGGCGCTGTCTCCTGGAGGATGCTCAGCGCGGTCTTGCCGGCGATCTTGCAGTAGATGCCGTTGTCCTTGGTGGGGATGGCGCCGTCCACCACGAGGATGAACTTTCCCTTGTTCTCCTTGATCGATTGCTCCTTGGCTGCCTCGACCTGGTGACCGGACGCCGCGCTGAGGGTTTCGGAATAATCCAGAGAGATCATGTCGAGGATCAGGCTCTCGATGGTGGGGTGATTGGCCCGCAAGAGCGATTCCACACACCCGGTGCACTCCTGGAAGGAGAGCCAGATCACCGGCGGCCGCCTGGGATTGACAATGGCCTCGGCAATCCTGGTGCCGGCACTGAGGGGAAGCCCCAGCCCCACAGCCACTACCGAGCAGTACTTCAGGAAATCCCTGCGCGATACCCCTCCAAGCTTCTGTTTGACTGCGTCAAACTCATGAGAATCCATGAAGCCCTCCTGTCGCTCGTAATGGCATGCCATCGGCCGTTCTGCTGCCCGGGAGGCGGCCGGCATCCGGCCTGTCGGACAACGGACCACCACTCGCCTTTAATTATTATTCGCTAATTGTATACAACAACGATGCCAAGCATATACGAAGGGAAGGAGATCAAAGGGGTTTTCGCAAACAGCAACAAACCATTTTATTCTGAGTAGTTATACAGCAAGGAGACACAGAGCCACCGTTCCGGACCGTTCGCCGTTGTATACTTTTGACCCATACACCTCCCCCATTTATGGCCGTTGCAGCCAAGATCGGACATCTTACCCAATGATTACAGCCATATAGACCCATGGGCCGCGAATGTATCATTTTGTCCGTGGTTGTATCATTTTGTCCATGTCGCAAGGACCGGATACACCGTCTGCTATTCAGATTTCAGGGAGAGGAGCTCTGCTTGAAAAGAGGGGTCGAGCTGAGATCTATGGGGAGGGAAGTTCACGCAAAGGGGAAACTCGGGGGATTACCTGTTTCCATTTCCATCGATTTTTTGCTATCGTTTCATCGCCAGCCGGGTCATCAACGTACCCGACCCTGCCCAGAGCCGCAACTGGCAACGACTACCGGTGCACCATGGCCGAAGATTCCCTGCCGAAAAGGATCGCACATGACAACAGCCACTCTGCTCTATTTCCTGGGCGCATCCATCGCCCTGACCCTGGCGCCGGGGCCGGACAACATCTTCGTCATGACCCAGGGGATCGCACGGGGCCGCAGGCCGGCCATCATCACGGCCCTGGGGATGTGCAGCGGCGTCAGTGTCCATACCACAGCCGCTGCCTTCGGCATCTCGGCCCTGTTCTACTCGTCGGCGCTCGCCTTCAACCTGGTAAAGTACGCCGGCGCCACCTATCTCCTCTACCTGGCCTTCAGGACCCTGCAGGAGCGCTCGGCGGTCAGGCTCGCCACTGCCGACGACAGGCCCGCCGCGGCCCTGTTCAGGCGCGGGTTCATCATGAACGTGCTCAACCCCAAGGTGGCGCTCTTCTTTCTCGCCTTCCTCCCCCAGTTCGTCACCCCGGCCGCTGGCCACGTCCCCCTGCAGATGCTGCTCCTGGGGCTCATCTTCATGGTGCAGGCCATCGTCATCTTCTGCCTGATCGGCTATTTTGCCGGCAGCATCGGCAGCTACATCCTTGCCAGGCCGCGGGTCGCCAAGCACTTCGACTGGCTGACCGCCGGGGTCTTCGCCTCGCTGGGGATCAGGCTCGCCCTGGCTGAGCGGTGACGCCGCTCAGGCAACCCCCTTGAACTGAGCGTAGAAGGACTTGTTGAGGAGGATCGCCTTGTTCTCCTGCACCTCGATCAGCCCGTCCCGCTCCAGCCGGCTCAAGACCCTGGTCACCGTCTCCCTGGCAACCGCCGCATAGCTGGCCATCTGCTGGTGGGTCAGCTTGATGTTGATGATGATGCCGCGGTCGTCCACCACGCCGTAAAGCGCCTGCAGACGGTCGAGCACCGCCATGACCCGGTGCTCGGCATTGTCGAAGCTCAGGATCTTGATCATGGCCCAGGAATCGCGCAGGCGGAAACAGAGGAGGTCGATGATCCTGCGGCGGATCTCTTCGTTGCTCATCAGGTGCTGGTCGAAATCCTCCTTGGAGAGAAAGCCGATCACCACGTCCTCGTGGGCGATAACCGACGCCGGCGAGGTCTTGCCGTCCAGAAGCGCCATCTCGCCGAAGAAGTCCCCTTTCTTGTGGATGCCGATGATCTGCTCCCGCCCCTCCTCGTTCATCTTCACGATCCGCACCTTGCCGGCATAGACCAGGTACATGTAATTAGCCGTATCCTCCTCGAACAGGACGATCTGATCCTTGTTAAAGCGCTTCTTGACGATCAGCCGCTCGACCTGCTCCAGCTCCTCGTCTCCCAGACCCTTGAAGAACGGGATATTCTTGATGATATTGTCAAACCTTCGTTCATCACTCTTCAGGATCATGATTGCCCCCACTGCTTCTCTTTAGAAGCATACCGTCGTATCAAGACAACAATATCACGGATTGCGCCGGTCACAATCTCTGCGGCAGATCGGGCAGGCAAACGGGTGTCACGAACGGGAAGGAACCAGGGGTCAGCCGAGGCGGATCAGCGCGGCACCGGCAAGAATCAAGAGGGCTGCCGTCAGCCGAAACCGGCCGCACGGCTCATTGAGAAAGAGGACGCCGATCATCACCCCGACCATGATGCTGACCTGCCTGACCGGCACGGCATAGCTCATCGGGGCGAGTTTCAGCCCGTAGCGGAAGGAAAGGAACGACCCCATCATGATCGGACCGCTGGCCAGGATCAGCAGGCGGTTCTCCCGGAACTCGGCCATGATCTGGGAACGGTAGCGGCTGCGCATGATATTGAGGGTCATCATTGCCAGCATGGCAATCACCAGGATGTGGGTGAAATAGAGGGGGGAATAGAAGCCGACACCGGTCTTGTCGACGATGGCACCCAGCGAGTAGACGAAACCCGCTCCCAGGGCAGCACGCACCGAAGGGCTCCCCAGGCTTCGAAACGGCCGCAGCAGCTCGTCGAGGGAAAGCCGCTGCAACTGCACCGAATAGGCCCCGGCCACCACCAGCAGGATGCCGGCGCCCCCCACCGGCGTCAGCCGCTCCCCCAGGAGGAAGATCCCCCAGAGCGGCACATAGACCATGGCGGTCTGGGAAAGGGGATAGACCACCGACAGGTCGCCGCCCCGGTAGGCGCGCCCGTTCAGGAGATGGTAGAGGACGAAACAGACCGCGCCGGCCAGCCCGAGCACCAGGACGCGCAGGTCGGGAACGGGAAACGGGCCGGGCATCAGGGGGAGGGTCATGGTGAACATGCTGCCGGAACTGACGAACATCCACCAGATAAAGACCGTCTTGTGGCGGCTCTGCTTGACCAGCAGGTTCCAGAGGGCATGCATCACCGCTGAAACGACAATAAGGAAAAACGCCAGTGAACTCATGACCGGGGAGTATAGCGAAAATAGAATTTTTTAGCGAGACTAAAATTTCTTGAGCAAAACCATGGGTAAGCTGAAACGGCCGCGCCTACCTGCTGCCGACTCCCTTGAAAAAGGTATAACAGAAGGTGCCGTCATCATCCGCTGCCCGCTGCAGGTCGGCAATCCCCCGTTCCCACGCCTCATCCCGCATCATGGCCGCGGCAATGGCCCGCTCCCGCACCCCCTCCACCATGGCGATGAAGGTCTTCCGGGTGAACCCGTCCACCAGGGCCGGCCTGCTGGCATCCGCATAGACCATGCGGGGCGACACCCGGACTGAGCGCAGGCCGGCATTTTCCAGAAGCGGATAGAGCCGGCGACCGATCAGCGCATCGCCTCCGGCCAGCTCCTGCAGCTCGACGAGACACTCGATGTTCCGGCGTGCTGCCGCGCTTTCCGGGTGGAAGCAGACCGTCCCGTGGTCCCCCTCAATGACGGTAACGGTCCCTCCCGGCTTCACCACCCGCTTCAGCTCCGCCAGCGCCTCGGCCGGGCGGTGCAGGTGCTCCAGGACGAAACAGAGAAAAACATGGTCGAACGTGCCGTCGCCAAAAGGGAGGGCATAGAGGTCGGCCTGGCGGAAATCCACATTGCCGAGCCCGGCCCGGGCCGCTGCCAGGCGCGCCGCACCCAGGGAATCGACGGAGATGTCCACCGAGGTGAAGCGCGCCCCGGGGCTGTTCCTCCCCAGGATCACGGTCTGTGCTCCGACGCCGCACCCCGCCTCCAGGACATGGCAGCCGGCCGGATAGCGGGTATCGTGGTGCAGCAGATCCTCCAGGGTCCGAGCCTGGTCTTCCAGGCGCTCTGACTCGCGCTCGTGATAACCGTGGACATAGGATTGCATGGCGTTGACCTCCTTGAAGCAATAAATAACCTCATCTCCCGGCTGCACGCCGGAGATTCCTGCTTGGGCGATAATTCTTTCAGAGCGACTTGATCTGGTAGAAGGAATCCATGGCCTTGGGATAGGTCTCCATGACCGTGTCGAGGGGGAGGTCGATGGACCCGAGCAGTTCGTGGTCGACACCCTTTTCCGACCCGGCCTGGACCACCTGGTCGGCCACCTGGATCAGGGCGATCATCCGGTTCACCATGCCGCCGAAATTGCGGTTGTGGTGGTAGCGGATCAGGTTCTGGATCGACTCGGGGTAGTTCCACTTCTTGGCGATCAGGGCGCCGATCTCGGCATGGCGGGTGGCGAGCAGGTCTTCCAGGAACGACGGTTCGATATGGAAATCCTTGGCAACGCTCAGGATGACGGTCTTGCCCAGGTCGAGCAGCAGTCCGCCGAGAAAGGCCTCCTCGGGATCGAGCCGGCAGCGGCGGGCAAGCCCGCTGGCCACGAAGGCGGTCTTCAGGGCATCGTCCAGGATGACCTGCAACCGCTCCTGGGGGATGTCGCTGCTCTGCAGGGAGTTGATCTGGATGCCGGTGACGATGTTCATGATCTCCCGCATGCCGAGCCGGACAATGGCGAAGTGGATGGAATCGACCTGGCCGCTGCCGCCGTAAAACGGGGAGTTGGCAATCTTCAGGATGCGCGAGATCAGCACCTGGTCGGTCATGATCAGCTTGGCCATGTCCTGGAAGGTGGTCTTCTCGTCCTCCATGAGAGAGATCAGCTGCATCAGCATGCCGGGAAGGACCGGCAGTTGGAACTCCTCCTTGTAGAGCCGCTGGTTGATCGCCTCGATGGCGGCGTCCCGCTCAAGGGAGTCCCGGTTCATCTCGTCGAAAACGCGGACCGCGTCGAACAGGATGCGGCCGGTTTCCAGGTGGATCGAGCCGTTCAGCACCGAATCGGGCAGCGGCGCCGTGACCGACACCGAACCGTGCTTGCAGGAAAAGACCTCGATGAGGAGTTTTTCCACCAGCTGGGTAAAGACCTCGGAGAGGGCGCGGCCGGAGATCAGGCCGTTCTCCACCAGGTAACGGGTAAAGGAGATGCCGGCAGAGCGGCTGGCGGTCAGGGCCTGGATGACCTGCATCTCGCCCAGGGCGCCCTCCTTCACCAGGAATTCCCCCAGGCGGTTCCCCTTCTTCTGGGAGGCGGCAAAGATGATCTTGCCGGTCTCCAGGTAAAAGGTCATCCCCCCCTCTCCCTCCAGCGTGATGGTTGCCACGCAGGAGAGCCGGTTCATGTCGATCCACTGGAGGATGTCATGAAGCGGCATGAAGCTGAGATCAACCTGAAACAGGACGCCCATGGTGCTTCCTTCGCTCGAAGTCGGGGGGAAGTATTACATATTTTCTCTTCGGACGCTCCACAAAATTATTGATCCAGACCGGCGTAAAGAATCACCGGCAAACAGAGGAGTCCATCCCGCGCCATCACGGATGACCGCTGCCGGGCGAATCATGGCATTATGTCCGACATCGTCTCTAAGTGTCTGCCGACCGGCTCAGCACCGACTTGATGTCGACCACCGGCGTGCCGTCGAGCGCTTCCAGCGGCCCGACCTTCAGCCGCGTGCCGTCGATCTCCCGCACCGTAACCCGGTGCAGGCCAAGCGGGTTCGGCCGGTTGGGCGATCGCGTGGCAAAGACACCGGTCAGCGGCAGGTTCCTGTTCCGGCCGGGATGCACCTTCAGTGTGTCGCGCTGCGACTGGTGGAACCAGGTGATCACTACGATCTCATCGCCAACGGCAATGCCGTCGAGCCCTTCGGCAACCGCCGGGTCCAGGTCGAGCCAGGCATCGGGCGCGCCTTCATACCCCTGGCGCGGGGCATCCTCGCGGCTGGTCAATGCGGATCTGACCGTCCCGATCGGTTTCAGTGTAAAGTCGGTTTCGTTCATTACGTTGCCTCGGCCTTGAAATTCGCCGGTATGCGGCGATAGCCCCGATTCCGCCGGGGCGGGCTGCCCGTCCCCTTTTCACCGCGGTCAGACGCCGATATCCTCGTTCCAGAGTTCCGGCTTCGACCTGATGAACTCCTCCATCAGGCGGATGCACTGGTCGTCCTGCAGCACATCTACCTGCACGCCCCGCGAGCGGAGGAGCTCCTCCTCCCCGAGAAAGGTCCTGTTTTCCCCGATAACGACACGGGGAATGCCGTAGAGGAGGATGGCGCCGCTGCACATGGCGCAGGGCGAAAGGGTGGTATAGAGCACGGACCGGCGGTAGACCGCGGCTGGCTGGCGGCCGGCGTTTTCCAGGGCGTCCATCTCCCCATGCAGGATCGCGCTTCCCTTCTGCACCCGCCGGTTGTGCCCCCGGCCGATGATCGTGCCCTCATGGACAATGACGGAACCGATCGGGATGCCCCCTTCGGCCAGCCCTGCCTCCGCCTCTTCCAGTGCTGCTTTCATGAACTGATCCATGGATCTCCCTCCCCTCTCTGCAGGCGTGCGCTTTCCCGGTCCACGTGCCATCCGGCTTCAGATCTCCAATGCCCGACCCGGATGCCTCCAGAGGCAGTCGCAACAGAAATGCCAAAGGCCTCGGCAGATGATGTGGGACTTCATCTACGGAATTACCCGAACCGGGATTACCATGAAGAGGGGAAACTACTTCTGAAGGTGAACAACAGATGCCTGAAATTAAAGAATATTTTTTGAATTTCAACCCTGGCCGAAATTTCCGGAATTGACCGGGAAAAATCAGTTCTCGTATTTTGACCGAAGCGCCATGCACTCCTTGACATACGCCACCATTTCCCGATCATGGTTGCGGATGTGATTGTAGATCCATCTGAAAAGCTTCCCCGTAACCTCTATGGCAATCTCTCGCGTCGCCCCATCCTTCTCGATCCGCTTCATAAATTCCTTGGCGTCGCGAGTAAATTCGCCATGTTCCGATCTTTGCGCCTCGATTTTCGGATATTTGTACTCAAGCATTATCCTGTCTTCGGTAGCGAAATGCACCTGGGCATATTCGAAGAGAAATGATGCCAATTCTTCGATCAACTCTTTTTGCGTGCCCTGCTGGGCAGCTTCGGACAATTTCTCAAAGTGCTCGCAGATTGAACGGTGCTGGCTGTCTATCTCATCAATACCAAGTACCAGTGACTCATCCCAATGAAGTGACATGGAGTCCGCCTTTCCGCACATCTGATATGGATTGTAATCCTGTCCGGTTTGGTAAGAATAGTAGTATAAGATCAGACCTTGTCAAATCTGGCACAGTCCCGCACAGTCGGCATCCGGCCGTGCAGACTCGGATTACCCCGCCCGCCGTGCCGGCAGTGAGGTCCCACGAAACCGGCGTCTCAGGCAAAGAACAGGCTGAACAGGATGAGGAACGTGAGCTGGCACGCACCGACCGTCCAGCCGTTTCTCAACATCGATTTCATGTCCACCGACTCGGCAAACCCGAGCGAACTGGCCATGTTCGCCCCCGGAAAGACGAAATTGTTCACCCTGGTCGCCACCACCAGGGCCAGTGCCCAGGCAAGCATGGAGACGCCGTGGCTGCCGAGAAGCGTACCGAACATCTCGTGCAGAAGCTTCATGGTCGCCACCGTGGCTCCGCTGATGCCGAAGGCGCCGAGAAACCCGCCGGTCACGACGATGGCCGGCTTGCCGCCGATCTCCATCATCGGCTTGATCAATGCGGTGAGCGCCGCAAAGCCCCCGGCCTGGTTGACGAAGACGATGAACGGGTCGAGCAGCAGAAAGAGGAGGAACAACCCCACATTCCCCGCCATCCCCCTGGCGACGTGCCCCAGGATCTCGTCGAATCTCAGCCCCCCTGCCAGCCCGGTGATGACCGACAGACCCAGCATGATGACGATCACGAAGGAGGTGGGCGCCTTGACCGCGATGCCGTAGACCACGGCCGCCAGGAAGCAGAGGATGAAGACCGCGGTGGCGCGCCGGTTTCGGGGGGTCGGCTCGAACCGCTCGGTTTCTTCCGGCGGCTGGTACGGGTTACTCTCCCTGGTGTTGCGCTGGATGCGCTGGATCATCAGCCAGGTCACCGCCAGGGTGATCAACGCCACCGGGCCGGAGACATAGAGCAGCATCTCGCCGTAGCCGAGCCCGGTCAGCCCCAGCAGCGTGATGACCGGCGGCGTGAACGGGCCGAGGATGAGCGCCTCCTCGCCAACGGCCTGGAAGATGACGCCGACCGTGCTGCGCGACAGCCCGACCGCCGCTGCCACCGGCAACACGATCGGGGCAATGATGGCATTGCCGCCGGCCATGGTGCCGAGCAGGCCGACGATCACCATGCAGGCAGCCATGATCCCGAGCATGGCCTTCTTCTCGGTATCGACGCCGATGCCGTAGATGATCCGGTGGACGATGGTATGGGAGACTCCGGTGGCGTTCAGCACCTCCCCCAGCCCGCGGCCGAGCATGATGATCAACCCCACCAGCGCCAGAAAGGACGTCATGCCGTTTGCCAGGGCCGCGCCGAAGGAGACCGGGGTCTGGTGGCTCAGGATACCGCCGAGCACCACGCAGATGGCGGTGGCTGCCAGGATATCCACATCCCGGAAGACCAGCACGACGTAGAGGAGCAGCGGTGCCAGCCCCAAGAGGCCCCAGGCGGTGGTGGGGGCGATTTCGATCATGGTTTCCTCAAGACCTTTCCCGGCCTGTTGCCGGTCATCTTTCCGTCCTCGATCACCGGTCTGCCGGCCACCAGCAGGTGGACGATGCCGGCGGCATAGCAATGCGGCTCGGCATAGGTGGCGCAATCGGCGATCCGCTCAGGATCAAGGAGCACCAGGTCGGCCACCAGCCCCGGCCGCACCATCCCCCGGTCGGCAAACCCCAGCCGGCCGGCAGGCAGTCCGGTCATCTTCCGGATGGCCGCGGCAAGGGAAAGGAGCCGCTCCTCCCGCACATAGCGGCCAAGAACGCGGGCAAACGTGCCGTAGGAGCGGGGGTGGGTCGGCTCCGACCCATCCTGCGCCACATTCAGGGCATGGCCGTCGGAACCGACCGAAACGCCGGGATCGGCCAGGATCGTTGCCACATCCTCTTCCGCCATGGAGAAGAAGATCGCTCCCACGTTCCCCTCTTCCTCCAGGATCAGCCGGACCACCGCCTCTTCCGGCGAACAGCCCCAACGCCCGGCGATGCGGGCAACGCTCTCACCGGAAAGCCCACGGTTTCGCGCCGAGCGGCAGCCGGTCACCACGATCCCTGCCGCCCCCTCCCGCCGTGCCATCTCGTGGCCGATCTGCATCCTGATTTCCGCCCCCTGCGCCGGGTCTGCCAGCCTCGCCAGGAGGGCCGCAACGCCACCGGCATGCGCCCACTGCGGCACCACGGCCGTCAGCGTGGTTGCCGAGGCGTTGTAGGGATACTGGTCCGCAGCGACATCCACCCCGGCAGCGCGGGCCGCGGCCAGCCGCTCCAGCAGCTCCCCGGCCCGGCCGCGGTTGCTCCCCCCCATCGCCTTCAGATGGGAGACCTGCACCCGAACGCCGCTCCCGGCGCCGATGGCAACCGCCTCGTCAAGCGCCGCGGCTATCTTCTCGCTCTCATTGCGAATGTGGCTGGCATACAGCGCGCCATGGCGGGCCAGAACCCGTGCCAGGGCGATCAGCTCGCCAGTCTCCGCATAGCTTCCGGGCGGGTAGATCAGGCCGGTCGACATCCCCCAGGCTCCCTGCTGCAGGGCCGTTGCCAGCAGCGCCTCCATCCGCGCCAGTTCGGCAACAGCGGGAGGCCGGTCCTCCATCCCCATGGTGGCGATCCTGAGCGGCGCATGGCCGACCAGCGGCGCCACGTTGATCCCCAGGCCGTCCCGGTCCACCCGCGCGGCATATCCGGCAAGGTCTTCCCACTCGATCCCCCCGTCCGGCAGAGAAAAATCGTGCAGCCGCAGGTAATCGGCCAGCGCACCCCTGCCCCCCGCCGCAGCCGGGAACAGCCCCAGCCCGCAGTTGCCGATCACCTCGGTGGTGACCCCCTGCCAGGCCTTGCTTTCCAGCAGCGGGTGCCGGAACAGGGTCATGTCCGAATGGCCGTGGATGTCGATGAAGCCGGGGCAGAGCACCAGGCCGCCGGCATCGACGACCCGCTCCGCAACCCCGTCGAGATCCGTCCCGACCGCCGCTATCCTGTCGCCGGCAACGGCCACGTCGGCCATGCACGGCAGGCTGCCCGAGCCGTCCACCAGCGTTGCACCACGGAAAAGGTAGGAATACATGCTCTTCACCTGTGGTTCTGCCTCGGCGTCTGCCGCTCGGCAGAAACCGGTTCGCGCTAGCAGGTTGTTGAATACCTCAGGTTGTTCAAAAATAGTCAGATCGTCGCACCCGCAGAAAGCCCCGCGGAGGAGTAGTACCCACAGGGCATAAACAGCGCTACGCCGCACAAGGTGGCTTTTCGAGGACGGCGGCGAGATGGCTGTTTTTCAACAACCGGCTAGGTACCACTCATCCCCAGCGCCCATGCCGCCTTGTCCACTGCGGGCGGGCGGGACAGATTCATCCGCATGAGCAGGAGTTCGGGATCGTCGTCGACCAGCACCGTCTCCCGGCTTTCCCGGCTGAGAAACCCCTGTCCTGCCATGTGGTCGAAAAAGCCCAGAAATTGGTCGTAATAGCCGCAGATGTTCAGCAGGCCGCACGGCTTGCGGTGGATGCCCAGTTGCGCCCAAGTGAGGACCTCGACGAATTCCTCGATGGTGCCGATCCCCCCCGGCAGGGCGATGAAGCCGTCCGAAAGCTCGGCCATGAGGGCCTTGCGCTCATGCATCGACTCCACGACCCTGAGGTCGTCCAGTCGGGGGAGGGCGATCTCCCGTTCGGCCAGGGCACGGGGGATGACCCCGGTAACATGGCCGCCGGCTGCCAGCACGGTCTCGGCCAGTATCCCCATGAGGCCGACGCCGGCCCCGCCGTAGACCAGGTCGATCTCCATGTCCGCCAGGGTGCGCCCCAGTTTCGAGGCTGCTTCGGCATACGCCGGCAGTACGCCGGGGCTTGACCCGCAAAAAACACAGATGCTGTTCATACAGACTCCCTCGGACCCAAGCACGGGAATTATTTCAGCCTTGCACTCTCATGATCAATTGTGATCCGCTCTATTTCAGAAGGGTCGACGGCCGCTTCCCCGGCCAGTATCGGCCACGCTTCCACCGCGGCTTCCACCTGCCTGACGACTTTGGCGGCGGTTCCCACACCAAATCTGTTCGCAACCGCCATGACGTCTGCACGGGTAATATCCCTGAATCTGCCGTTGACCGACATGAGGTGCTGGTGCGTCCATTCTCCTTCAGGGTTATAGGCGTGGGTGAGGTCATAGGCCGGCGCCAACTCCCACATCCCCCCCTGCTGCAACAGGAATGAAATGTTTTTCGTGTGGTCGTCGCAATTTGCCGTAAGGAGATTGAAGACCATGCGCCGGAACGCCTCTTCCTTCGCCGCATAGTCGAGCCCCAGACGGTCGATTACCATGAACAGTTGACTGTAGTCGTGGGTGGCCTTCTGCTTGTAATCGAGATGATCCATGGCGCACAGGGTCTGCATATGGATCTTCTTGTTGTCATGCCGGTCGAAACGCCTGGTCATGAAGTGGGCCCGGCCGTTTTCTTCCAGTAACCGGCAGGGAGACATGGTAATCCCTGCCAGGCACGCCATGCGATAATAGGCGTATTCGATCCGGCCATAGTCTTTTGAACTGCCAAGGGCAAGGTCGGAACCGATGCCGTCGAATTTGAGCAGCCAATGCTCGAAGCCGTCGGCTACGTTGAATTGGCCGGCCCTGATCTCGTTGGTCTGCGGATGCCAGGCAATGGCGGCTTTTGCCCGGGCTCCACCGGCAGAGGTGCCGACCTGGATGATCTGCTGCAGTGCCGACACTGCCAGCGGATCGCTGTTCATGTCGCCATGGATGGCCACCCTGGCGCTCTCGACCAGCTTTGACAACGTGATCGCCGTGCTGCTTTCCACATACGGAGACCTGGCCGGCCGGAATTCCAGCGCGCCCATCCCCCGTTTCCCCATGTAGGCCAATCGGTCGAGAGGGGTAATATTCTCCTTCCGGATGCCGCGCCTGGCCATCCATGCATCGATCAGGCTGTTGCCGAAATCGTCCGGCAAACTGTCCGCCAGCATGGCGGGCAAACGCTTATAGGTCAACTCCGGCAGGTAGGCAAACAGATAGAGGTTAGACGGCCTCACCGGCATGGTGAGCGGCGCCGGCTCCACTCCGGACTTTATGAATTGGGGATGATAGGCAAACACATAGTAGCCGCTCCCCGGATCTCTCATGACGGCACCGACAGGGCTCCCCCAGATATCGACCTCTATCCGCTCGACCGGTCTATACGTCGCCATCTGCTGTGCCTTTCCGCGACTTTCTCTCCTTGAACACCCGCTGTCGCGGGCTTTTCAGATTTGCCATAGTTATCGGATTGACGGTTATGTTCGGGGAAAGGGAGGTCAACCAGTCCGTGCGGCCCAACACTCTCAGGACGCTTATCAATGAGCGGGTCGTTGATGTCTTTCCCGACTCCAGCCGCTTGACCGCGTTCAGGGCAATCCCCGCCTGCGCTGCCAGCTCGCGTTGATCGAGATTGAGCATCAGTCTCAGAGTGCGTATCTGCTCCCCCAGGATCTGCTCGAATTCCTCTGTTGTTTGATAATGCGACATAAAAGACTTTCTATAGGCTAATATAATCAAAATCCTACTGTATAGCCTATTAAAAGTCCACACAAAAAATAATGGCCATCTGAAATAATGGTCCTTTAATAGTCTATAACTAATCTATTGTTCTACTATATACACTATATGGTCTATTTTATCTAGCTTACATCCGGAAACGTTTCGGTAAGGCAATGGTCAACTCAGGATGTAGGCACCCGCGCCGGTTGCAATCAGCAGGTCGGCTTCGTTTTTCAGCTCCATCTGCACAGAGGCTATACGCCCTCCCAGGCGTGCGACCTTCGCGCTGGCGTGGAAACTGCGGCCGATACCCTGGCGCAGGTAATCCACCCGCAAATCAATGGTTCCAAAGCGGCCGAACCGCGCGACAATCTGCTCTGCCGTCTCGTTCGCATGTTTTTCGGCAATTGCCGCAGCAAGCGCAAACCCGGCAACCGTATCCAGTGCCGTTGCGATCACACCGCCATGCAGACGGTTATGCAGATAATTGCCAACCAGTTCCGGACGCATATCGAATGCTAAAACAGAAGATTCGGGATCAAAGGTTTCGGCTCGAAAACCGATAACCTCGTTAAATCTGAAGCGATGTTCAAAGATATCGACAAACAGGGCTTCCAGCTTAGCCTGCTCCTCCGGGGAGCGACGAACGGCTGGAAAAACAGAATCCATGGATATATTCCCCTTCGGTGGGAGTAATGGAAAGAAACGGACTTGCTACTCCCTCTCCCCGATGGAATGACGATCTTCACTTCGGCACATGGTATAAAGACCTGCAAAGGATATGTCAACAGAAGCCTGCCTCATACTCTGAGCGGCTCAGACGGCGAATGATCGGAAATCCCGCCCCAATCGTAACCTCACGTTTGACAGACGTTGCCAGTTGACTACAGTATATGCATGGCAGCGACCCGCAAAACCGTACCGTCTGCCGTGTGGATCGACAGCCTGCGCCATAGCCGGGCTCAGGTACACATCACTGTCCGGGTGATTCATCGGAAGACAAACATGATGGAGAGGAGACCCGATGATGCGTTTGTTGCCACGATGGACATTTCCGGTTGCGGTTCTGTTCCTGCTATCCATTGGCGGCTGCTCCGCCGGCAGACAGTTCGTCTACCACCCAAGCGCGCCAGCAGAATCAGGGCCGAAGCTCCCGGTAAAGATTGCAGTCGTAGCGTTCACGGACGGTACAGGGGATTTCACGCAGCGCGGAAGCATCTTCGACCCGGAGAGCCTGACCTTCAACCTGGCCAAAACCGGCATCTCAGGGTGGTCGACCGCCATGGTCCCGGAACTCTGGGCAAAGGCCTTTGCCGATGAGATGTCGGCGTCAGGCACCTTCCGGTCCGTCCGCTTCATCTACAGCACCGCGGAATTGCTGGACGAAGACGTCTATATTGAAGGGACCCTGGACAAAGCGTATGCCGTCGGCGGTTGGACCAGGCTGAACGAGTACGCCATCAGTTTCCGGGCGTTGCGGAAAACCGAAATGACACCGTTTTGGACCAAGAAAGTCGAACGTGCCTGGAAATCCCGGAAAGATCTATTCGAAGGATGCGGGCGTGACATGGAGTGCAGCAAGGAGAAGGCCAACGCCGAGACGAACAGAATCATGCAGGGGATGTTTGCGGAAGCCGGTGCAGAGCTTAGCGGAAACCTAGCAACCCTCCTGGGGATCAGGGTTGGGGCAGACACCCCGAAAAAACCGGAGGAGGCTTCCCACCCCCTGTCCACTGAATCGGTGGACGACGCCATCGAGGAAATTCTCCGGGGGAAATGAGGCGGAGCACTGCCGAGCCCTCCCCCTGGTACTACGCCGCTTTCAGCATGAAATCCACGTGCACGGCGTCATAGGGGAAGACAATCAGGCCGTTGTCGGTTTTCTGCACGATCCCGGCCTTGAGCAGCGCCTGGACATCGCCATGCACGGCCTTCACATCCCGCTGCGCCCGGCGGGCCGCCTCGCGAATGGTCATCGGCCCGGCCCCGGTCATGACCTTGAGCAGGTCCCAGCGCTTGCCGGAAATCACCCTGAACAGGAGTTCCGGGGACTCGAAGCTGATAAACTCCCCCTGCAGTTCCCCCTCGAACGCTCGCAGGAACCGCTGATTGGTCGCTTCGCGGGATGTCACTGCCAATGTTACGGTACGCATATCAAGGCCTCCATCTCACTCACCCCGCCACCCCTCTGAACCGGCTCTCCCAGAGCCGGTCCGCCCGGTCCATGATCACGCCGCGGTCTGAATTGGCTGCCAGGTGGCGCAGGATGCGGAAGGCGGCTTCGGTCTCTTCTGCTTTGCCCAGGGCCGCGGCCAACTGGGCGGCGGTGAAGGGGATGCCTGGGTGGAGGCGCAGGTGGCCTACCAGCTCCGCCTGCAGCGCCAGCACCTTGCCGGCGGCCTTCTTGCCTGCCTCCACGCCCGGCTGGTGGTAGGCGTTGATGCCGACCAGGCTGGCGTAGAAGCCGACGGCCCGCTCGTAGAGGGCGATGAGGATGCCGACGGTGCGGGCGTCCAGCGTCTCGACGGTGATGGTGAGCGACTGGCGGCCGTTCTCGGCCAGGGCCTTGCGGGTGCCGGCGAGGAAGCCTGCCAGGTAGTCGCCCGAGGTGACCCCCGGCTCGATCTCAAGCGAACTGCCGCTGCGGTCCGTAAGCACCTCGATGAAGGTGGCGAAGAAGTTGTTCACCCCTTCGCGCAGCTGCTGCACGTAGGCGTGCTGGTCGGTCGACCCCTTGTTGCCATAGACCGCTATCCCCTGGTTGACCCGGTTGCCGGCCAGGTCGAACTCCTTGCCGATGGACTCCATGCTCAGCTGCTGCAGGTAGCGGGAGAAGAGGAGCAGCCGGTCCTTGTAGGGGAGGACCACCATGTCCTTTTCGCCCCGCCCGTTCGTGGCGTGGTGCCACATCAGGGAGAGGAGCGCTGCCGGGTTGGCGCGGGTCTGGCTCCGGCGGGTCGCCTCGTCGCAGGCGCGGGCACCGTCCAGGAGGGCGTCGATGTCGATCCCCTGCAGGGCCGCTGGCAAGAGCCCCACGGCCGAGGTGACCGACGTGCGGCCGCCGACCCAGTCCCACATGGGGAAGCGGGCCAGCCACTTCTCCGCCTCGGCGGTCCGGTCGAGGCCGCTGCCGGCGCCGGTCACCGCCACGGCGTGGCGGGCAAACTCCAGCCCGGCGCGGCGATAGGCCTCTTTCGCCTCCAGCATGCCGTTTCTCGTCTCCGGGGTGGAGCCGCTCTTGGAGATGACCAGGGTCAGGGTCTCGGAGAGCACCGGCCCGAGCTCCGCCAGCACCCGGTCCATGCCGTCGGGATCGGTGTTATCAAAGAAATGGGTCCGCATCGGGTCGCGCGCCGTGCCGAGGGCGTCGGCCACGAACTGCGGCCCCAGGGCCGACCCGCCGATCCCGACCACCAGCAGGCGGCTGAAACGGCGCCCGCCCGGCGGGAGGATCTCGCCGCTGTGGATGGCAGCGGCAAACTCCTTCACCCCCCGCAGGGCAAACTCGATCTCGGCAGCCATGGCCGCATCCGGGGCCAGCGCAGGGTTTCGCAGCCAGTAGTGCCCCACCATCCGCTGTTCGTCGGGGTTGGCGATGCTCCCCCGCTCCAGATCGGCCATGGCGGCAAAGGCGCGCTGCATGGCCGGCTCCATGGCGGCAAAGAAGCCGTCGGGGAAATCCATGCCGCTGATGTCCAGCGCCAGCCCCAGCTCGGGGCAGTCGCAGAGGTATTCGGTGTAGCGGTCCCATTTTCCGTTCATGACACCCTCCTCGATCCAGTGGAAATAATACAAAAAATCGGCCGACAGCTTGCCGTCAGTGGAGTATCAGACTCCATCCGTATTCATCCGAGTTTCGTGTTTCGTGTTTATCAGCCTTTATCTGCGTTCATCTGCGGTTAAAATAGCCTGGTTTGCGATTCTACCCCCCCTAAAACCCCTTGAACGCCGAGAACGGCAGGACCTTCAGCCCTTCCAGGCTGGGGGCGAGCATGGAATCCTCCACCACGGGGTTCACCTCCGGGTCGCTGAAGGTGAGCCGCACCTGCTCGCCGCCGGCAGCGACGATCTCGATGCTTTCGGCCACGGCAACGCCATTCACCACCCGGTAGTCGGAGAAGCGGACCTCGTCCCCGTCATCGCTCTCCTTGCGGATCACCAGCCCCTGGGCATCGTAATAGACCCTTTCCTGCAGTCCGGAGCGGGTGACATGGTCGCGGAAGCGCGCCGGTCCCGGTGCGGGGGGCGCCTCCACGATCCAGCGCATCAAACCCCAGCTCCGCAGGCCGTCCCGGTCGGGAAGCTCGTCGATCCTGCCGCTGTAGGCGACCCCCTGGGAAGGTACGACGCAGGTGAGGCGGTCGCCGTCGGTAAAAACCTCCAGCACCGTCAGGCCGAAGGGGGAGAGCATCACAAGGTGAAAGCGGTCGGGCTGGCGGAAGACCAGGTAGCCCCGGCCGCCGCTGCTCTTTCCGCCCGCCCGCACGGCTATGGAAACTGCCGAACTGAGTGTTTCCAGGCTCCGGCCCGGCACGATCCCTTCCAGCGGCCTGGGCGCCGTGGCGCAGGCGGAGAGCGCCAGGAAAACGAGGAGCGCCAGCCACCTGCAGCACCCCTTCAGTCCCGGCTTTACGGATTCAATCATTCCTACCTCCCGTGCAATATTACTAGCCCCCATAACAGAGGATCTCCTGGCTGACGATATCGGCCATCAGCCTGAACTCGACCGGCAGGTCGACCACCCGGAGCACCCCCGCCAGCCCCGCATCGTCGGGGAGCAGCTCGGCCAGCCGGTTGGGGAGGCCGGCCAGAAGCGCCTGGTTGAGGATGCAGGGGGGGCGATCCGGGTAGAGCGCCACGTAGAAGACCCCCGATTCCACCAGGTCCTGGAAGAAATGGGAGCCGAAGGAGAGCTCCGGCATCAGGCTGCCGGCGACAAAGGCGACCTCGACGATGGCGGCCAGCCCGTCGATCTCGGCAAAGCGGACCGGCACCCCCATCTCCGGAGAGGTGGTGCCGATGCGGCCCGGCGCCAGCAAAAGGGTCGGCAATTCGTCCCGGCCGGCGTTGAGCCGGTTGAGGCGGCCGATGACCCTGGCCAGCTCGTAGCGATCCACCAGCGGCAGGGCGAGGAAGGCGGCGTCGACCACCTGGATCACCCGTTGGATCGGCTGGACAATGCTCCCGCCGAGGAAATTCCCCTGCGAGCGGAACAGGAGCTCCTCTTCGGCAACCTCTGCCGGGACCTCCACCCGCCGGACCTGGACCCCGCGGGTCTGCAGGGGGCGGCACTGCACCAGGTTGATTTTCAGCTCCCTTTCCGGGGTGGAGGTGACGGTAAATTCCACGTCCACCGGGTAGTGGTAGGCCTGCTCCTGGGTCGCCAGCATCAGGCGCATGAGCGGGGCAAAATCGCTGTCGGCCAGGAAGCGGTCGAAGGTGGGG
>JACRPV010000080.1:18733-20314 GCA_016223015.1 Geobacter sp.
CCCGGCTGCCGAAGATCTCCGGGAGCACTACCCCTTCGGCCAGCAGGCGGCTGATCGGCACGGTGGCGGGGGTGTTCTCCTGGATGTCGAGGAGGTCGACCTGGCGCTGGCTGAAGCGGCGGGCGCTCTCCTGACTGCCAAAGGGGATCACGGTCGGCTGGTCCAGGGAGACGATGCGGGTGTAGTCCCCCTCCACCCTGGCCGTGGCCCTGGTGCCGAGGCCGAAGACCAGCCTGAGCATGCCGGCGCGGGGATCGACGTTTTCGTCCCAGACAAAGGTGTTGTAGGAAAAGCCGACCCCGGCGATGTCGGGGAAGAAGTAGCGGCCATGGTAGGCCCCGGCCACCCGCTGCACCACCAGGGCCATCTGCTCCTCCTGGCGGTCGAGCCCCCGCTGCAGCCGGTATTCCAGGGCATCCTCGCTCATGGTGCTGGCATAGGCCATCCGCACCGCTTCCTCGAACTGGCAGAAGCGCTCTTCCGGGGTCCCCTGGTTGACGCAGAAATAGCTGCCGTACTTGCCGGCAAAGGCGTTGCCGAAGCCGTCCTCCTGCAGGCTGCTCAGCCGGACGATCAGCGGGTACTGGCCGAAATACTCCAGGAGCTTCTGGAACTCCTCGCGGATCTCCGGCGGAAAGGAGCCGCGCAAAAGGAGGGTGCGGAGCTTGGCCGCGCCGCTGAAATAGCCCTTCTTCGCCTTGTGCTCCATGAAGACCCGCCACCAGCCGTTGTGCACCAGGTAGGTGTGGAAGAGATCCGAGCCGAAGAAAAAGGAGTCGTGGGGTTCGAGCACCGCCTCCCAGTCGTGCGAGGTGTCGGTGCGGAGGATGGCGCGGGCCAGCAGGAGCCCGGCCGCCTTGCCGCCGACGTAGCCAGTGCCGATGAACCGCTCCTTGAGCAGGAGAAAGTCCTCCAGGGTCATGAAACGCCGGGCCAGTGCCAGCATCCGCTCGTCGGAACCGAACAGGAGGCGGCAGAACTCGTCCACCATGGCCTGGCGGCTCTTGACGCTCCCCTTTCCCCGCACCAGCCGGGAGGCGCGCAGAAAGAGCCGCTCCCAGTGGTCGAGCGGCACATAGACCTCGGCCTTGCCGCTATGGAGCGCCATGAAGAGCCGGGAGGCCTCGTAGCTCGCCGTGATCGGCACAAAGGCATCCCCGCGGCGGCGGTGGGGAAGGAACATGGTGGGTGACGAACGACGCCAGACCTTGAGCGGGTGGAGGTAGAGCTCCCCTTCGGTGCTGTAGAGGTCGATCAAGAGCTGGGTGGTGGAGCGAATGCGGCTGACCGTGGCAAAGGGATGGGTGTCGCGCAGGAGGGCGAAGTAGGCGACCGTCTCCAGGTCGAAGAGGAGCGGACAGGTGACGGCAAAGAAGTTGCCGATCATGGCGTCCGTGGCCCAGGCATCCAGGAGGCTCGTCAGGCAGTCGAAGACGTAGAATGCCTCGGGGCCAGCCATGGCGATATGCACATGGAGCCGGACCGTGAAGGATTCGAAGCCGCGCTGGGCATCCAGATCGACCACGGCAATGCGCGGGTCGTCGTCCAGAAGCGGCGGCTCGGCCGCGAAGCGGACATAGA
>JACRPV010000081.1 GCA_016223015.1 Geobacter sp.
AATGCGATGCGACGCTCAAGTTGCAGAGCTACGTTTTCGGCAACAAGCTGTGCATCAAGTTCCGGCTTGCGGACCTCCTGAATGTTCAGGTAGATCTCCGTGTCGGTGAGCTTGGCGAGGTCCTTTTTCAGAGTTTCGACCTCTGACCCCTTCTTGCCAATGATGAGACCGGGACGCGCAGTATAAATGTTGATTTTCGCCTTGTTCGCAGCACGCTCGATCTCTATCTTGGAAACACCGGAATTATAGAGACGCTTCTTGAGAAAACTTCTGAGTTTCAGGTCTTCATGAAGCAGTTTTGCGTACTCGGACTTTGCATACCAACGCGAATCCCAGGTCTTGATGACCCCAAGCCTGAAGCTTATCGGACTTACTTTCTGGCCCATACTACACCTCCAACGGTTCTATTATTTCTTGTCAGCCAGCACTACGGATATATGGCTGGTCGGTTTACGGATCTTACTTGCCCTGCCCATCGCCCTGGGGACAAAACGCTTGAGAACGGTTCCCCCGTCAACGAAAATCGTCTTAACATAGAGGCTGTCCACATCTGCGACGCCCTTCTGTTCGGCGTTTGCCACAGCGGAACTGAGCAATTTGGCCAGGATCTTCGCCGAAGGCTGGGGAGAGAACTTGAGAATGGTCAACGCATTCTGTATGGACTTCCCTCTCACCATGTCTGCGACCAGTCTGGTCTTTCTCGGTGAAAGTCGGACAGAATATAATTTGGCACGTGATTCCATGCGAAACTCCTTTACAGTTTACTTCTTCTTCAACTTGCTTTTTTTGTCGGCAGCATGACCGTGGAAGGTCCGTGTCGGTGCAAATTCACCCAGCTTGTGTCCAACCATGTTCTCGGTCACAAAAACCGGTATGAACTTCTTGCCATTGTGAACAGCAAAGGTAAGCCCGATAAAATCAGGTGTAATGGTTGAACGGCGGGACCAGGTCTTGATCACCCTTTTTGAGCTCGGGCTCTCAGCCTGCACCTTTTCCATTACATGAGTATCTACGAAAGGCCCTTTTTTAATCGATCGTGCCATGGATTCTATCCTCTAACCGGTATTATTTAGTGCGAGGCTTCACAATGAAGCGCGTTGAACTCTTGTTCGTCCTGGTCTTGTAACCCTTTGTCGGGATACCCCAAGGAGTAACCGGATGACGCCCGCCAGAGGTCCTGCCCTCGCCACCGCCATGGGGATGGTCAACCGGGTTCATGGCAACGCCTCTCACCTTCGGCCGACGACCCAACCAGCGTGAACGCCCTGCCTTGCCGATGTTGACATTTTCATGATCGATGTTCCCTACTTGGCCGATGGTTGCCTTGCAGTCCATGAGAACCATCCGCACTTCACCAGAAGGAAGCTTTACCTGGGCATACTTTCCTTCTTTTGCCATCAACTGGGCAAAGGTACCTGCACTACGCGCCAGCTGACCACCTTTACCGATCTTCAGTTCGATATTGTGGATGATGGTACCAAGAGGTATAGCCCGTAACGGCAATGTGTTACCCGGCTTGATATCGGCATTGGGGCTTGCAAGCACGGTATCACCGACCTTCAGGTCAAGCGGCGCAAGGATATATCGCTTCTCACCGTCACAATAATTCAGCAGCGCGATACGTGCACTTCTGTTAGGGTCGTACTCAATAGAAGCAACCTTTGCAGGTATATCGATCTTGTCACGCCTGAAGTCGATAATGCGGTATTTCTGCTTGTGCCCGCCACCGATGTGCCGTGAGGTAATGCGGCCAAAGCTGTTTCTGCCACCCGTTTTCTTGAGGGACACCAGCAATGACTTCTCAGGTGTAGTCGTTGTTATTTCTTCGAAGGTGGAGCAGGTCTGGTGCCTGCGTCCCGCCGATGTCGGCTTGTAACTCTTGATTCCCATCGTATCAGCTCCACACGTACGGATTAGATTTCAAAGAAATCGACGGTGCTCCCTTCCTTAAGGGTCACGTACGCCTTTTTCCAGTTAGACCGTTTGCCGACATTCTTACCGAACCTCTTCGTCTTACCAGCCACGGTCACTGTTCTGACGGAAGTAACGGCAACATTGAACAGCTTCTCGGCAGCGGTCTTTATCTCAATCTTATTTGCGTCCCGGTCAACCACAAACGCCACCACATTGTGCGCATCTTTTGCAATGGTGGATTTTTCAGTGATGAACGGCTTCTTGATTACTTGGTAGATATTC
>JACRPV010000082.1 GCA_016223015.1 Geobacter sp.
GCGTCCACGGCGCTGGCGATGATCAGGATCATATCGGGTCTGACGGATAGTAAATCCTTCACCATCTCGAAAAAGACCGTGTCCGGGGCAGAACGGAATGTCCCCGTCCGCAGCAAAGTCCCTCCCAGGGCTTCATAGCTCGTCTGAAACTCCCGGAACCAGCTTTCGGTATACTCCTTGTTGCTCAAATCGTAGATGGCCACGGCTTTGCGATGGCCCAGGGCTTCGATCTGGTAACGGGCGCTCTTGCGGGCATAGGCGCTGGTGTCGTCGAGCACCCGGACGAAATTGTCGTCCCGTTTGGTGAGCGCGGTGGTGGTCACCGTGGGGCTGACCATGAGGGTGGACGATGCATTGACCTGCTCAACCGTCGCCACGGCCATGCTGCTGGTCATGGGGCCGATGATGACTTCAACTTTGCGATCGATCAGTTCGGAAACCACTTGCTTGGCCGTTGCCGCGTCTTGCCGATCATCGCGAACGATCAAATGTATGGGACGTCCGCTGATGCCGCCGCCGGCGTTGAATTGCTCCACTGCCAGCAGGGCGGCGTTACGCCCGGGGACGCCAAGGTCCGCGACCCGGCCGGTCAATCCGGCCATGAATCCGATTTCCAAGGGCTTCTTTTCGCCGCAAGCAAGTATCCCTACCAGGAAGGCCATCCATGATAGCAGGGCGCTGCAGGCAACTCCTCGGTTTTACATAAGAGCGCTTTCTCTTATGGGTGATGACTAATGGTGCGGCATCCGGCAGACCGCGGCATGAAAGGCGCGAGGATAACGAGGGCAGAAGAGGGCATCCGCGTGCAAGAACAACGCTATGTCACAAGAGTGGTAGGTGTCAATTTAGAAAAATTTCTTGACCTGTGACGCGCTTGTCGTTAACAACGGCGAACAATATGGTTTACTGAATCGGACGAAAAGAACGGCAGTTTTCCAGCGGATAGGGTCTGGGCGAAAGGCATGAGCTCGATATGACGCCGTTTTCAGAAGAAAAAATCCTTGAACTGGATCGTCGCCATGTATGGCATCC
>JACRPV010000083.1 GCA_016223015.1 Geobacter sp.
CGCGGGAGAGCTGCCAGAAGTCGCGGCTGTTGTACATGTCGATGGCGCGCAGGATCTTGTTCTCGCCGGCATTGTAGCCAGCCGCAGCCAGGTACCAGTCCTTGTTGAACAGGTCGTAGAGCTCCTTGAGATACAAAGCCGCAGCAACGGACGACTTGAGGGTATCGCGCCGCTCGTCGATCCACGGATTGATGCGGAGGGAATAGCGTTTCCCGGTGGCGGACATGAACTGCCAGGGGCCGACCGCCGCGGCGACCGAGTAAGCGTGGGGCGAAAAACCGCTCTCGATCATGGCCAGGTAGACCAGGTCTTCCGGAAGGCCGTTCTTCTTCAGGACCTCCTTCATCATCGGGATGTAGCGTTCGGAGCGGGAAAGCCAGCGGGTAAAGGAACTCCGGCCGCTCCCCTGGAAAAAGGAGATGAAATACTCGACCTTGCTGTTGAAGGTCAGGGGGATATCGGAATCAGGGAGTTCATTCTCGGGGAGGGTCAGCTCGATTTCCGGCTCGGCCTCGACCAGTTCGTCCTGGACGAAGAAATCGGAGGGGGGGAGTTCCAGAGCCTGATGGAGCTGCCGTTCGCGCCCCAGCGCAGCCAGGCGTGTCGTCGAACGGTCGGGACGGCTGTCGACTGCCGGCAACTCCCCCAGGGACGGCGCACCGGTCTCCGACGTCAGCGCTGCCAGCCGTGACGTCCCAGCCGGCGCCAGTGCCGGAAAGGCCAGCAACATCGCCAAGATTATGATACCAATGCTCTGCATAAGGACTCTTTCGTCGCACCGCAGGGTAGTGCAGCCGCCCGAGGAGGGGTCAGTATAATGGATGCGAGCGCCCCTGTCAACGGCTAACGGGAGCCCGCCATTCGGGGTTTTAGCCACTATTGGGCTTCTCGCGCAGCACTGGATAACGGCCTTCTTCGAGAGATTTTTGCCAGACCCCGCCCAGCGGGCAATTCCGGACGATTTATTAAAAATTAACAATACACGTGCGTGAATGCTTGCCCCGCATCGCTTTTTTTGCGATGATTCACGCTCAGGCATCCCGCAGCATCCGGGGTTGCGCAGAGTGCCGACAGAATGAAGCCGACACTTCACTACCGCACGAGGTCTCTGCCATGAATATCCTCACCCTCAACTGTTGGATCCATTCCATTCACTATACTCTCTGTTCCGGAGTCGACTGGTCGGTACTGGCGACGGGCGAACTGGAACGGGTGGCTATCGGCGGCACATCCATCAGCCAGCGCAGCCCCGGCCGGGAGAGCTATTCGGCCAGGGTGGAATGTGTCGATCACCGGGACGCCATCGCCCTGGTCATTGCAACCCTGACCGATCCGCAGCATGGCGTCATCGACGACAAGCGGCAGATTGCCGCAGTCGGGCACCGGATCGTGCATGGCGGGGAGGAATTCCGCCAGCCGGTACGGATCGATGAGCAGATCCTGGCAACCATGCGCACGCTCGCGCCGCTGGCCCCGTTGCACAACGAGCCGAATATCGCCGGCACCGAGGCCTGCATGGACCTCCTGCCGGCAATCCCCCACATCGCCGTATTCGACACCTCATTCCACCAGACCATGCCGGAGTGCGCCTATCTCTATCCCCTGCCGTACGAGTGGTACGAAGCATATGGTGTCCGGCGGTTCGGCTTCCACGGTCCGTCCCACCTCTATCTCTCGCGACGCGCTGCAGCCCTTCTGGGCAGGCCGGTTGTCGACTGCAACCTGGTAACCATCCACTGCGACCGGGGGGTATCGCTCTGCGCCCTCCGCAACGGGGTTTCCGTCGACACCAGCATGGGTCTCACCCCCCTGGAAGGCGCGATCATGGATACGCGATGCGGCGACATCGATCCGGGCATCCCGGCCTTCATGATCCACGCGGAGGATCTCTCGATGACGGAGCTGAATCGCATCCTCAACCTGAAAAGCGGCATCACCGGCATTCTCGGCAGGCAGGTGCAGCGACGCGATTACCTGGCAGCAGCCATGGAGGGGGACCCCCAGAGCGTCCTGGCCCTGCAGATGGAATCCCATCGCCTGAAGAAATATATCGGCGCATACCTGGCCGCTGTCGGGCCGGTCGATGCGATCGCCATCTCCGCCGGCACGGGTGAACAGGAATGGATCTCCCGGCAGGAGACCTTTGCCGGGCTGGAGTGCTTCGGCATCCTGCTCGACCGGGAGAAAAACCGGACCGGGGCAGTGGGCCGGGCAGAAGCGCGGATCAGCGCTGCCGACTCGTCGATCGCCGTCTTCGTCATCCCCTCCGACGAGGAACGGGTCATTGCCGAAGAGGTGATGGCGGTGCTATCCGGGGATTGCACCGATCATGCGCACCGCGATTACTCATTTTCCCGTCCGGGGTTCAAACCGGTCGACCGGGCATGATTCTGCACGAGACGGTTCTCCGCTCCGTAGCAGGTGTAGAGCTGCCGGCGCCCGATTGGCAGGACCGTACCGGCCGCACCCTCATGAAACGAAGGAACGGACACCATGAAAGAGAAGAACAGAAGCGGACTGATGGCAGCGGCTACCCAGCTGTTCGCCGAACGGGGCCTGAACGGCGTAAGCACCAGGGACCTGGCAGCGGCTGCCCAGGTCAGCCTGAAGGATATTGCCGCGTGCGGTGATAAGGAGGGGCTCTACGCTGCGGTGCTGAAGGAGCAGTTTTCCTGCTACGAATACATCGAAGCCATCCGGCAGATGGAGCTGGACCCCCTGGGCAAGGTCAGGGAGTACATCGGCTGGGTCATCAAGCGACACCGGAGCAACCCGAATCTCATCAAGTTCTACAGCAGCGAACTCTCCAATCCGACCCCCTACTACCGCGCCATCGTCCAGCCCGCCGTCAGCAGGGCCATCATCTTCCTGATGGAAACCATCAACGAAGGGGTGCTGCTGAAACAGTTCCGGAAGGGGTTGAACCCGGTGGACACGGTCCTCGCCATCGTCGGCATGATCAACTACTACTTCCTCAGCACGGTCGCCACCCAGGAGGTGGTCAACCAGTCCCCGGAACGCGACGACATGCTGTTGCAGCACTACATGGACCTCCTCACCAAAGGGATACTGGCCTGACAACTCACCGCCGGTAGAGCCTGTCGCAGCAAAATACCGAAAAATGGATATCCTGGTTTGACCGCCTCGGCAGCAACCGTCACTGGTGCAATTTTGGGTATGCACAGATGCAATTTTTGCGCTAAATTCACACGTTAGCTATCAATCACGAACAAATGCATGCAATATTTTCGGCAGGTTACGGTTGGCATCGCTGTTGGTACGCTCCTTGGAATTTGTTAAGACAGATCCAACATACCACAAGGAGGACAACACAATGAAAATCAACAAACTGATGGTCGCAATCGTGGCAGCATTGGCAATGGTATCCTTCGCATCCCAGGTCATCGCGGCAGACAAGCTCCAGACCAAGGATCAGATCAAGCTGATGATCTGCAAGTAGCCAGACGGTAGATCGTTCCCCACCGCCCGTAGCAGTCAGACGGGCGGTTTTTTTGTGCCCGCGGCACGACATCCGAAGCGCAAGGCCCCGGTTGCGGGAGAACACTGAGGAGGGGTTCGAAACGGCTTAAGGAGAGCCCTTGCCGGGCCAGAACCGTCGCTCCAGCTCAATGAGGAGCGGTTCCAGGGTTGTGGCATCGCAGGCGGAGAGGGTAATGGCGCCCAGGCGCCGGGTAAGCTGGCGGACTTTCATGAAGGCCAGCGGGTTTTTCCGCTTCAGCCCGGCCAACAGGTCGTTCTTGTTGAAGACCACCAGACGCGGCTTGTCAGCCAGGCCCAGCTCTTCGAGAATCCGGTCCACCTGCTCCACCTGCTCGGCGCAGCGGGGGCTGGAGCAGTCGACCACGTGCAGGAGCAGGTCGGCGTCCTGCAACGCCTCCAGGGTCGCCTTGAAGGCCCCCATGTGCGATGCAGGCAGGGAGCGGATGAAACCGACCGTATCGGTGATGATCACCTCCCGCTCCCTGGGGAAGCGGAGACGGCGGGTGGAGGTATCCAGGGTGGCGAAGAGGAGGTTCTCGGTAAAGACCTCGCTCCGGGTCAGGGCGTTGAGCAGGGTCGATTTGCCGGCATTGGTGTAACCGACGATGGAGACGATGGGAACTCCGGCCCGCACCCGTTTCTGCCGGCGCTGATAGCGTCCGGCGGAAAGCTCTTCCAGTACCCGCTCCAGTTTGGCGATCCGGTCGCGAATCCGGCGGCGGTCGATCTCCAGCTTGGTTTCACCCGGACCGCGGCCGCCGATCCCCCCCATGAGGCGGGACATCTGCACCCCGCGGCCGGTAAGCCGCGGCAAGAGGTACTTGAGCTGGGCCAGCACGTCGCGCAGCTTCCCTTCCCCCATGAGGGTTCGCGGGTTGAGGCTGCGGGGCCTTTGCACCACCGTATCGAGCACCTGCACCCCGGCGGTACGGGAGAGCTCCTGCAGTTCCTCCAGCGAGTCGGCCGCCTCTTCGTGGCCGGCCTGGCTGACCGAGATCAGAATCCCCCGCTCCCCCCCCTTCCCCACCTCGGCAGCAGCCGGTGCCGCCTTGGTCAGCTCCGCCTCGCGGCTGGCAATGAATGCGGGGAAATCGAACTGGAACCGGGCCAGTGGCTGCGGCGGCTCGACATGATAGGGATGGGCACCGGTAGCTGCCGGAGTCAGCCAGGCGAGCTGGACCTGCGGCGGTTCGCTCTCCAGGAGCACCGCCACCAGGTCGAGCCGGAGCATGGCCAGGTCGGTGAGATCGTCGTCGGTAAGGGGTTCGTATTTCAGGTGGGTGTGGATCAGGCGGAGTCCGCGCAGCATTCGCCTGCCCAGGGGGTAGTCGGCAAGTTCGGGGATCATGATCCCCCGGTCGGTGCCGACGATCACGTAGGCCAGTTCGCCGAAACGGTTGACCAGGATGCCGATCTGCCGGCGAACCTCGCGGGAAAGCTCCTGGAGCAGCCGGGCCAGCTCAAGGTTGACCAGTTCCCCCTCGGGCACACGCCGCCGGTAGAGCCGCTCCAATGCATTGACCTGGCTCGGTTTGAGTCCAATGAGATTGCCGTGCAGCTGTTTTATCGGTTGCTCCTCGCGCTACTGGTGCAAAACAGGAATTGCACCTTACAGGCCGATGATATTATAACCGCTATCGACGAAATGCACCTCGCCGGTCACCCCGCAGGAAAGGGGGCTGCAGAGGTAAAGAGCCGCACCGGCAACCTCTTCCTGGGTGATGTTGCGCCTCAGCGGCGCCTTGTCCGCCACGATGCCGGCGATCTGGTTGAATCCCCCCACCCCGGCAGCGGCCAGGGTCTTGAGAGGACCGGCAGAGATGGCATTGACCCGGATGCCGTCCTGGCCGACAGCCTCGGCCAGGTAGCGGACGCTCATCTCCAGGGCCGCCTTGGCCACCCCCATGACATTGTAGCTCGGAAACACCTTCTGGCCACCGAAATAGGAAAGCGTCAGGATCGCCCCCCGGCGGCCTTCCATGAGCGGTGCCGCCTCCTTGGCCAGGGCGATCAGCGAATAGGCGCTGACGTCCAGGGCCAGGGCGAATCCTTCGCGGGTAGTGTTGAGAAACGATCCCTTCAGTTCTTCCTTGTTGGCAAAGGCGATGGAGTGGACCAGGATATCCAGCCCTCCCCAGCGCTCCCGTACCTGACTGAACACCGAAGCGATATCCTCGTCGCTCCGGACGTCGCAGGGGAGTACCAGTTCGGCTCCCACGCTCTCGGCCAAAGGGATCACCCGCTTGGCCACGGTTTCATTGGCATAGGCAAAGGCCAGATCGGCCCCTTCCCGTTTAAAGGCCTCGGCAATGGCCCAGGCAATGCTTTTGTCGTTGGCAACGCCGAAAATCAGCGCCTTTTTCCCCTCAAGAAGCCCCATCAGGCTTTCCTCCTGCATATGTACAAACGTTCTGGATCTGACTGCTCATGCTGTCAAGCATCGGGCATACTAATAAAAATTCGTCATATTGGCAAGCGTAATGGCCGATTTTGTGGTTTACTAGGGTGCATGGAGTTTTACCCGCATGACTGACATCGATACGATCCTGCAGCGCACCGAACAGATAGCCAGACTGGGAAGCGTGGACGAGGTGGTGAACGGCCTCTCCCGGCTCCTCAAGAAAACCGTGAAGAGCCGCTGGGTAGCGGTCTACCTGCTCGACCGGGAACACCGCGACTTCCTGCCGGCCCGGATCAGCGGTCTTCCCAAACGCTACGTGAACCTCTTCCGGGAGGTGCCGCTCAAGTCCGAACAGATCCCGCTGGTGAAGAACCTGCTCCGCAAGCGCCAGCACCTCCTCATCACCGAAACGGCGAGTTCCGAGCTGCTTACCCCCGAGTTCCGCAGCATGCTCCAGCACCTCACCCTGCTGGCCGTGCCGATGGTGGCGCGCAACCAGGTCATCGGCGCCGTGTTCATCGCCCGCTCCTCCCACTACCCCCCCTTCTCCGCCGAGGAGATCGCCATCATCCGCGAGATGGTCTCACATGCAGCCCTCTCCGCCAGCCACATCCGGCTGTTCGACGAGTCCCTGGACATGGCGGTGGAGATGGCGCGGCGGGTGGACGTGATCCTCACCCTGGACGAGATCAACAAGGCGATCTCGTCGTCCCTTTCCCCGACCACCATCATCGAAACCGCCATGGAGCACATCGAGCGGATCATCCAGTGCGAACTGGTGGCCATGCTGGAGGAACAGCAGGGGAGCCTGGTGGTGATGACCGTCAGGGGGCGCGACATCATCATCCCTTCCGCCCTGCAGTCGGGCAAAAAGGTCAGGGGGCACTGCCTTGCCTGCACCGCCTTCCATCACGGCGAGAGCTGCTACCTCCCCTCCCTGGCCGCGGAGCCCAACCTCTCCCCCATCGACCGCTCCCTGGCCGCAGCCGGGATACACTCCGCCCTGGCCATCCCTCTCGTTGCCAAGGGGATCACCAGGGGGGTGCTCAGCCTGGCCAATGCCATCGACGCCAAGTCCCCCTGGACAAAGGGGCATTCCGAGCGGGTGATGCAGGTCTCGGCCACCATTGCCCGCGAGCTGGGGCTGTCTGAAGAAGATGTGGAAAAGGTCAGGCTGGGTGGGCTTTTGCACGACATCGGCAAGATCGGCATCATCGAGGCGCTGCTGGAGAAGCCGGAACTCCTCTCCGAAGACGAGTTCCCCCCCATGCGGCTCCATCCGGAAAAGGGTGTGGCCATCCTCGCCCCCATCGAGCAGCTCCATGATGTGCTCCCCGGGATACAGTCCCACCACGAGCGGATCGACGGCACCGGCTATCCCCAGGGGCTGCGCGGCACCGCCATCCCCCTGACCGCGCGGATCATTGCCGTGGCCGACTCCTTCGATGCCATGGTATCCCAGCGGCCCTACAAGGGGGCGCTGTCACCCCACCAGGCGCTCAAGGAACTGGAAAAAGGGGCGGGAACCCAGTTCGATGCCCGGGTGGTCGCCTGTTTCTGCGGCTATATGCGGAGAAAGCTCCCACCCGAGCAGGGGGAAAAACCGGCACGGAAGACTGCGGAAAAGAAACGGCCGAAACCTTAAGTCAAGGTGCAGAGGCCTCGCGGAGCGGTCGAGAGGGCACAGAACGTCGAGACGGGCCTCGATGTTCGCCAGCCGCTGCTCCATGTCCTCGAGCTTGAGATAGGCCCGGTCGAGTTTTCCCTTCATGGCGAAGACCACAAAGGGGAAGACGAACCAGACCACGGTCAGAAAAAAGGCGAGGACACTGAACATCACCATGAAACCACCCATGATTTCCATCGCTGCTCCTTACCGGCGCGACCGGCTAAAACCCGGCCGTTTTTCGCTGTATACTCCCCCCATATCGAAATGTCAACCGATCTCTCCCCTGCATCAGGGGGCAGAATTTCCCTTGCCTTTTTACACCCCCGTGCTATCATGCCCAAAAATTAGGCAGAAATTTCCTCATCCCCATGCAGAGACAACTTACCATCGGCCCCCTGCAGTTGGCCAACAATCTGATACTTGCGCCCATGGCCGGAATCACCAACGGTCCGATGCGGCTTCTCGCCCGGCACTACGGGGCATCGCTCTGCTTCACGGAAATGGTGAGCGTCAACGGCCTGGCCCATGACGGCAGAAAATCCCTGGCCCTGATGGCAAGCGGGCCGACGGACCGGCCGCTGGGGGTCCAGCTGTGCGGCGACGATCCGACCCTTCTGGCGCAGGCGGCCCGGACCGCGGGCGATTACGGCGACCTGGTGGACATCAACATGGGCTG
>JACRPV010000084.1:0-10894 GCA_016223015.1 Geobacter sp.
GCAGATCAGGGTGGTGCGGCTGGAGCACAAGGTCGACTTCCCGGCAGGCGGGCTCCCCATCGGCGAGCGGAAAAAGCTGGAGGTGGCACGGGTGCTGGCCACCAGGCCACAACTGCTCCTGCTCGACGAGGTCATGGGAGGGCTGAACCCTGCCGAAAGCGACGAGATCATCCAGCTGATCCTGGAGATCAAGAAGACCGGCATCACCCAGATGGTCATCGAGCACGACATGAAGGCGATCATGCGGATCTCCGACCGGATCGTGGTGCTCAACTCCGGCGAAAAGCTGGCAGAAGGGACGCCGGAGGAGATCGTCAACAATCCGGACGTGGTCACGGCATATCTGGGAGAGGCACATGCTTAAGCTCGACAAACTCAACTTCAGCTACGGCGATCTGAAGGTCCTCTGGGACATCGACCTGGAGGTGAACAAGGGGGAGATCGTCACCGTGGTCGGCGCCAACGGCGCCGGCAAATCCACCACCCTCAAGAACATCTCCCGCCTGGTTGCCTGGGAATCGGGCTCCATTACCTTCGACGGCGCCGACCTTGCCAAGCTGGAACCGCACCAGGTCGTGGAGATGGGTATCGTGCACGTGCCGGAGGGGCGCAAGATCTTCCCGGAGATGACGGTGGTGGAGAACCTGCGCATGGGTTCTTTCATCAAGAGCGCCCGGCCCGACCGCGAGGCCAACATCGACAAGGTTTTCAGTCTGTTTCCCCGCTTGAAGGAGCGCGAAAAACAGCTGGGAGGGACCATGTCCGGGGGGGAGCAGCAGATGCTCGCCATTGCCAGGGGGCTGATGGCCAACCCCAAGGTGCTGCTCCTGGACGAGCCGTCGCTCGGCCTCGCTCCGCTCCTGGTCAAGTTCATCTTCGACATCATCCAGGAGATCAACCGCCAGGGTGTGACGGTCCTCTTGGTGGAACAGAACGTCTACCAGTCGCTGCGCATCGCCCACCGGGCCTATGTCCTGGAAACGGGGCGGGTGGTCCTGACCGGCACCGGCGAGGCGCTTCTGAACGACGATCACGTCAAGAAGGCGTTTTTGGGAATGTAACGGGCCGGTGGTCCCATACCGGCAATTCCGGAGGAACATATGACCAAAGTCGAGAAATGGATGACGCGCAACCCCATCACCATCGAAGCGGACGCCTCCATCATCGAGGCGATACACCTGATGAAGGAGAAAGAGATCCGGCGTCTGCCGGTGATGCACAACGGCGCCTTTGTCGGTCTCATCACCGACCGGATGATCAAGGAGTACACCCCCAGCAAGGCAACGGCCCTGGACACCTGGGAGATCCACTACCTCCTTTCCAAGACCCCGGTCAAGGAGGCAATGAACCCCACCCCCTTCACCGTAACCCCGGACATGGACCTGACCGATGCGGCCCAGCTCATCCACGACCGGAAACTGTACGGCCTCTGCGTAGTGGACGCGGACAAGCGCCTGGTGGGGATCCTGACCACCACCAACATACTCGAAGCGCTCATTGCCATCTGCAAGAATCCTCAGACTTGCTCTGAGTGAAGGAAGATGCTATAGTGCCGAGCCAGATAAACAATTGCAAATTTATGCATTGACAGGAACACTCTGATGAAGTAGCTTCATTAGAAATTCCTTCGATAGCGATACTGCCCAACCATCCGCGAGGATGGGACGGAAAGCCTACGGGTCTCACCGAGACAGCCGGGTTGCCGAACTATCAATAGTCCGATAGATAGCGTCTACCCGGCTTTTTTCATATCTGCACAGCCAATCAACGTACTGCCGGCACGGGTGCGAGACGGTCATTATCCCCTCAACCCCCGCTGAATGCCCACGTACGGATTGACAAGAGGTATGTATACTGTAGACTGTTTCCGATGCATATTCTAACGATGGAGCATGCTCTATGAAGCGTCTGGCAGGTTTGGCACCACTCCTCTCCCTCATGCTGCCGGGTTTTGCCTTTGCAGCCGATCTGAACGTCGACGGCACCACGTTGCTCAGGATAGAGGAGCGGAGCGCCCCCGGCTTTTCCAAGCAGACAGTTGCCCCGGCAACCCAGTTTTTGGGGATCGATGCAACCGACGTCGGCGCAAAGGGCTTGTCGTTCCATCTCTACGGATGGGGGCGGGCCGATCTGGCCGACAAGAGCGCCGGGGATGAAAAAACCGACGCGAACCTCACCTATGGCTACGTCAAGTATCGCAAAGGCTTCCCCAACGCCGCCCTGATTGGCAAGGCTGGCCGTTTCTTCGTTTTCGAGGGGATCATCAACGAGCAGGTCGATGGGGCCCAGGCCCAGTTGATCCTGCCACAGGGATTCACCCTGTCGGCCTTCGGCGGCGTGCCGGTCAAGCTCGATCGCAGCAGCAACACCAAAGGGGACCTGATCGGCGGCGGCCGCCTCGGTTTCCGTTACGGCGGCATCATCGACGTGGGTCTTTCCGGCCTGCACGAGCGGAACGCCTACCTGGACACCATGGCCCGCGCTGACCGGCAACTGGTCGGCGGCGATATCTGGATCGCCCCGCACCGCATGGTCGACATCACCGGCCGCAGCAGCTATAACGCCACCACCGAAGACTTTGCCGAATCCTCCAGCAACGACAACATGAAGAGTTACGGCGGCAGCCTGACCTACAGCGCCTTCAAGCCGATAGAGATCTTTGTCGAATACAAGCATTTCAAACGCGATGTCACCGGCAGCGCCGACAAGTTCGGCGGCGAGATCCGCGCTTCGCTGCTCGACGGAGCCCTCAACCCCGGCTTCGGCTACCGCAGGGTCTCGTCCTCCAGCACCGGCAGCATCCCCTCCTATAACGAAATCCGTGCCTTTGCCTCGTATGCCAAGGGGGCGTATTCTGCCAGCGTCGACTTCATAACCGATCTGTACGACAAGCAGTTCTATGGCACGGACTCCGACTACGCCTATGAACTGAGCGGCTCGCTGGGTTACCGGATCTCGCCGGTTGTGCATCTTTCCGGGGATCTGAGCTACGGTGCCAATCCTGACTACAAGGACCAGGTCAAAGGGCTCGTGCGCCTCACCTTCAGCTATTCAACGGTAAAAGGAGCACCGCAATGATGAAGCATAGTATCGCCTGCCTCTGCGCCCTGCTGGCACTGGTGGCTTTGACCGCCTGCAGCCAGAATATTTCGCCGAGACCGGCCCTGCCGGCCGTGGGACACCCCGAGCCCCTGCCCCAGGGTCGTCCGATCTGTTCCGACTGCCATGAAGTGCCGATGAAGGATTCCCTGAAATCGTATGCCGTTCTGGACCACACGGCGACCTTCGTCAAGGACCATCGCTTTGCAGCCGCCAGTGAAGCCGGGACCTGCGCAGTCTGCCACAAGGAATCGTTCTGCAACGAGTGCCATGCCAACTATGTGGAGGTCAAGCCGTCGACCCTGCATGGCGATCGGCCCGACCGTGACCTCCCCCACCGCGGCGACTATCTCAGCCGGCACAAGGTGGATGGGAGGCTCGACCCGGCAAGCTGTTACCGTTGCCACGGTCGGACGAACAACGAGAAATGCGTGACGTGCCATCGTCACTAGCACGTAGCTCCTGGCCCGTGGCTTCCGGCCCGTGGGACATGACGGACCACCCGCTGCGAGCCATACGCCACAAACCCTGAGGTGACTCAATGCAACAACATCGACCCCTCTTTCAACTGCTCACCTTGGCAGCCTTCTGTACAGCGCTCTGCTCCTGCGGCACGGCCAATGATGCGGCTCCATCCCTGAATGCCGTCGGTCAGCACCCCAGCGACTGGTTAAGCAGCCACGGCGCAGGCTATGCCACCTATCCCGACCAGTGCCGCCAGTGCCACGGGCAGGAGCTGACCGGGGGGATTACCGGCATCGGCTGCTCGGACTGCCACCTGGGACCCCACCCGGTACCGTTTCCGAGCCATCGGCTGAACACCAACCAGACCAACGACTGCGCCCCCTGTCATGGCGCTACCCTGCAGGGGAGCGGCAACGCACCGTCGTGCACCTCCTGCCACCTGCTGCTTCCGGCCGGAACCGTGCCGGTTCTCAACCAGTGCAACAGTTGCCACGGCAACCCGCCCAACGGCGCGGTCTACCCCAACATCTCCGGGCTGCACGCCAAGCACACGAATCTCGCTTATGTCGCCACCACCTGCACGATCTGCCACAGTGGCGGTGGCAGCGGCACGACGACACACGGCAGCCTGCTCACCGTTGCCTTCCGCAGCACCTATAACGAGAACGGCGTCATCGCCAGTCGCGCCACCAACGGCACCTGCAGCGGCGTCAGCTGCCACGGCGGAGTAACGACCCCGGCCTGGAGCACGGGCAGGATCAACATATCCACCGACTGCTCCATATGCCACGTCGACGGCACCGCCCTGCCGGCAGCCACCAAACCATACAACAGTTTCTATTCGGGCGAGCATACCCTGCATGCCATAACCTATGCAGTTCCCTGTAGGGACTGCCATGACATGTCCATCACCAGCGGCGGCAACAGCCACTTCAGCAACCTGAGCACCCACAGCCTGGAGCTCAACCCGGCGTTGACGATACGGCCGGAGGTCGTTTACACCGGCGGCACATGTAACCCCGGGACGACACCCCTGCCGAACACCTTTGTCTTTGGGCACTGTCATGATACCAAACCCTGGTAACGCATAACAGACACGAGCTGTGCACCATCCGGAGGCTGACGAGGATGAAACAACGCATAAAGGAACATAACCGCATACTATCCGTCATGGTCACACTGCTGCTGGCGCTACTCGTTGCCGCTGCTGCGTTCGGGGCGACCGCACCTGTCGTCACCAACCAGACCCCCATCAGCACCGGGCTGAGCACGCCGGTACGGGTGGTGGCCGATAGTGCCGGCAACCTCTATGTCGCCGACCCGCGGGCGCGGGGGATCATGCAGTACACCCCTGCAGGAAACCTGATCTCGCGCATCAGCACAACCAGGTCTCCCATGGGGATTGCTTTCACGGCCGGCAATGACCTGCTGGTCAGCCAGGGGACCTATGTCGCCCTGCTTTCCCGTAGCGGCAGCTTTGCCGAAACCCGTCAATTGGCGCCCACCGGTGGTTTCAAGATGGCCAACGGCATTGCCGTAGCCAGCGACGGCACGATTTTCGTCACCGACAGTCTGGACGACTGCGTGCATGTCTTTAATGCCAACTACAGCTATCGCAGCCGCTTCGGCACCACCGGCACGGCAACCGGGCAGTTCAGCCTTCCCACGGGCATCGCCTACGAAAAGGCCGCCAACCAGGTAGCGGTTGCCGACACGCTCAACAGCCGCATCCAGTTTTTCTCCACGGCCGGTCTCTTCCAGAAGGTGCTCGGCAGTCCGGGGATGCCACCCACCGGTAACAGCGGCCCCCCCTATGCCAATAGCACGGTCTACCTGAGCTCTCCCCAGAATATCTCGTTCGAATACACGCGGGACACGACACCGCAGCTTTCCAGGATCTTTATCGTCGACTCCTTCCAGAGCATCGTCCAGACGGTCGATCCGGCGAACAATGCGCTCCTGCTCATCATCGGCAGATACGGCGTACACGCGGGCCAGGGCGAACTGTTCGTCCCTGCCGATGTCTTGTTCGAACCGACCACCAACCGCCTCTTCGTTGCCAACGGCCAGGGAAATCTGGCTATCTTCGGCATCGATGGCGGCGCCGCCGGTTCCGACACCGTCCCGCCGGTGGTAACGGTCGTACCGCGGCCCGGCACGTCAACCGTCACCAACGTGTCGTCCATTACCCTGACCGGCACCGTCAACGAAACCGCCACCATAACGGTTACCGCCAATACCGCAGCCGTGATCGGCCCGGTCACCTTCCCCACCGCTACAACCTGGAACTGCACCGTTTCCGGGCTGGCCAGCAGCGCCAATATCATCTCCGTCAAAGGAACGGACCTGGCAGGCAACCAGTCGGCAACCGAGAGCCTGACGGTCACCTACAGCCCCACTGCTCCGGCATTGACGGTCAACGCCGTCACCTCGCCGACCCGGAATACCTCGCTCACCCTGTCGGGTACCGTAGCCACGGGTGCGACTGTCACCGTGACCGCCGATACAGCCGCAACCGTCGGCAGTGTAACTCAAAGCGGAACCTCCTGGAGCACCCCGGTTTCGAACCTGCCCAACGGCGATACGATCCTTACGGTCACTGCCACCGCCTCCGGCCTGCCCAACGCCGTGGCTACGGCACTTGTGACCGTCCACAACATTACGCCCGCCCTGACCGTCTCGACTCTGACCAATGGCAGCACCTCAGCCTCGCCACTGCTCAACGTCTCCGGAATCACCGACACCGGCGATATCAGCGCTGCGGTTCTCACCTTCAACGGCCAGCAGCAGGCCCCGGTACCGGTAGTCAACGGCCAGTTCCACACCATGGTCCAATTGCAGCCGGGGAGCAACACCCTGGTGGTCAGCGTCACCGACACGGTCGGCAACAGCGTGTCTGAAACGCGCACCATCGCCTATGACGGCACTGCACCGGGCCTCGATATCACGACGCCTGCCGATGGATCGGCTGTGACTGCCACCACACTGCCCGTAATCGCAACCGCTCCGGTCGGCACCGTTGCCGGCACTCTTTACAAGCCGGACGGCAATACTGCGCCCATCACCTTCAGCCAGAGCGGCACCACCTGGACAGCCAGCCCGAGTCCGATCCTCGATGCCGGCATCGGCCTCTATACCGTCGACGTAGCCGCGACGTCGGGCAGCTTGACGAGCCATGCCAAACGGACCATCCTGCTCGTCGACGCAACCGCCCAGCCGACCCTCATCATCGACGGCCCGGTATCCGACCGGTTCGTCAACAGCTCGACCGCCACGATCACCGGCACCACCAGCGGCTCCAGCATAACCGTGACCGTCAACGGCACTACCCAGGCCGCGGACCTCAGTACCGGCACCTTCTCCATCCCGCTCACCTTCGGTGCCGAAGGTCCCTACGCAGTGATGGTTACGGTCTACGACGCGGCCGGAAATGCCACGACCAACACCCGGACGCTGGTCTATGCCATCTCGGGGCCGGATCTGTCGCTGACCAGCCAATCGTCCACACTGATCTCAGGTACCGGTACCCCCGGCTCAACGGTCTATATCAACGACAGCGCCGGCGTACAGGTCGGCATGACCGTCATTCCCAACAGCGGCATCTGGAGCATCACCCTGACCGGCACCGAATCGGCGCCGCTGAATATCTACGCAATCGGCCCGACCGGCACCAGCTCACGAAACGGCAAGATCACCGGCGGTGCGGGAGAGCCGACCATCGTCGATGCCTACCGGGCACTGCGCATCGCCGCCCGTATCGAACACGCCACCAGCGACCAGCTCTTGCGCGGCGACGTGGCACCGCTGGTAACCGCACTGCCGCGGCCCGACGGCAAGATCGGTGTCAACGATGTGAGGGCAATCCTTCGCAGGGTGCTCGGCCTTCCATGGCAGTAATATGCATAACGACTTTTTCAGCAAAGGACAGACTATGAAACGGATCATCACCTTAGCCGGCATACTCACCATGGCGCTCATGTCGCAGGGGTGCGGCAGCAGCGCCTCCGCCCCGGTGGTCAGCACCAAGAAGGTGTTCGTCTCCTTTTCGACCAATACTACCCAAGTAACTGAAAGCGGCGTAGATTTCGACGTGATCCTGCCGGAAAACGTCACGGTTCCCCTCAAAGCCGGCACCACCAACGAAACGAATTGATTCGACCTCTGTGAAATACAGGAGCACACGATGAACAGATCGGCCGCTTTCATACTCATCGCCGGAGCCCTCTTCCTGATGGCCTCAGCAACCGCGTGGGGGCTCACCGTCTCCCCTCCCCACGATGCCAGCAGCGGATACTCCTGCGCCAGTTGCCACATCTCCCACCGGACCCTCGGCGGAACGGGCTACAGCAACATCTGCCTCAACTGCCATCGTCCGGGAGATCCGAAAGCCGGCGGCATGCCCTTTACCGCGGCCGATTTTGCCAATCCCTTCGGTTCTTACACCAACACCAGGACCGGAACCCCTTACCAGACTTCGCACAACTGGCAGGGAGCGGAAACCAATGCCCGAGCAGGCGCACTGCCGCCGGTTCAGCCACTGATGACCACGGCCAGCCTGCGCGCCCGTACCAACTACCAGCTCTCCTGCGTCCGCTGCCACAACCAGCATGACAATACCTATCCGCCATTCCTGCGCATGGCGAACGACCAGGACCAGATGTGCCTGGACTGCCACCGCCAGCGCAATACCGTTGACCAGATGCAGGGAACCCACCCGGTCGCCGTCGATTACGCGACAATACAGGCGGCAAACCCCGCCATCTTCAAGCCCTTTTCCACCAGCAGCGGCCTGACACTCCCCGGCGGCAAAGTTCTCTGCAGCAGCTGCCACAGCGTCCACTACACCGATTCGCGGGCCGGCACCCAGAAAGGCTCCGCGAACTTCCTTAATCTCTCCACCGGTGACGGCTACATCCTTCGCACCTCGCTGCATGGCGCCACTGCCAACACCGTCAATCTCTGCACCGACTGCCACATCGGTAAAAAGACCCATAACGCCAGGAACCAGAACGCCCAGTGCGGCGACTGCCACGGCGGTCACGTGGATCTTGGCGACGGCACCACGCCAAACGTCTGGCTGGTGCGCCGCCAACTGACCTATTCCTCGGTGAGCCGCTCGGCACGGCCATTCCAGGCGATCTTCACCTCGGTTACCCGGAAAAACTACAAGAACCCGGCCGGCACCGGTATCTGCCAGGTCTGCCACGTTGTCCCGGTCGGCACCGGGTATCCAACCGACCACGAATCGAATGACCCGGTCGTCTGCAATGCCTGCCATGGCCATAACAGCGGCGCCGGATCGTTCAGCGTCGGTGCGGGCGGGTGCTCAAGCTGTCACGGTTATCCGCCACAGGCCAATACCGCCGGCGGACCGCGCGGATACGCCGTCTACAACGGCACTCCCTCACCGTTCACCAATGAATCGACCGGCGCCCATCCGGCCCATGCCGTCATCCCGTACCAGAAGGCATGCGTGGAATGCCACCGCGGCAACACCCACATTACCGGCACCTTCACGGATGTCTTCATCCTGGCCGGGCCGATCCTCTCCATCTATACCAGCCAGATCAAGCCCGTCTACAACACCACGGACTTGACCTGCAGCAACGTTTACTGCCACTCCAACGGCGCGCCGCGTGGCGGCACCCTGACCGCAGTGGTGGCTCCCTCCTGGTCCCAGGCCCTGGGCGGAGGCGCAGGTTCGATCATCGGCACTGCCAATGAATGTTCAAGCTGCCACGGCAGCACTGCCGCCAATATGACCACCAATTCCCACTCCGCCCACCTGGCAGGCGCCATCGACTGTGCCAGTTGTCACACCAACACGGTCAATCCGGGCAAGATCATCAAGGACGTGGTGTTGCACGTCAACGGCAGCAAAGATGTCTACTTCGACGCCATCAACCCCGGTGGGGTAAAAACCATCGTCAGCAACCAGCTCGTCTGCTCCAACCTCTACTGCCACAGCAATGCCCAGGGGGTCGGCGGCACCGGCAGCGTCACCTACCGCACCCCGACCTGGGGCGGCACCATCAACGGCTGCGGCGGCTGTCACCAGAACATGGCTACCTTTGCAGTCATCTCTTCGGGGAGCCATAAAACCCATGCCAATACCCAGCAGTACAGCTGCTCCCTCTGCCACAACACCGGCTACACCGCATCCGCAGTGACGGCAACAACCCATGTGGACAAGCAGATAAACGTCATCTTTACCGGCATTGCCGTCGGCAGCGCAACACCCTACAGCAAGACTGTTGCATTCGCCCCCGGCACCGCCTACGGCACCTGTTCGAGCGTCTACTGCCACAGCACCGTCAAAGGCGCATCACCGGTCTACAAGACCGTTACCTGGGGCGCAGCCGCCCCCTGCGGTGCTTGCCATGTGAACATGGCCAGCGACGCAGGCGCCACCGGCAGCCATATCCAGCATGCACAGACTGCCGGCTATGCCTGCTCGGTCTGCCACAGCGGAGCCGGAACCGGGACGCTCCTTCACGCGAACCGCCAGATAGATTTCTCTTTCACAGCCGCAGGAGCAGGAACTACCTACTCGGGCGGAACGGCCGCCAGCCCGACAGCAGCCTACGGCACCTGCTCCACCAGCAACTGCCACGGTGCCCAGAATCCCACGTGGGGAGCCAATACCGGCAAGATTCGCTGCGCCAAGTGCCATGGCTACCGGTCAACTCCCTGGAATGCCCTGAGCGGTGCAACCGCCACCACCGACATCAAGGCCGGCACCCACTTCAACCATATCTCATCCACCACCTACAAGTATTCCCGCCCCTTCAGCTGCGCCGAATGCCATGCCACCTCCATCGCACTCGTCAGCGACGACGTCAACGCCGCCGGCCACTTCGGCGCCACGCCAGCAGAGGTGAGCTTCGGCGCACTGGCGCAGACCGACGGACTTACCCCGTCGTACTCCGCGGGAACCTGCTCCAATACTTACTGCCACGGCGCATCGCTCCCCGATGGCGCCACACCGACCAGGGTGACGCCGACCTGGAATTCACCGTTCCTCACCGGTGCCAGCAGCGATTGCGGCAAATGCCACGGCAATCCGCCGAACACCTCCGGCCATGGCGCCGTTACGGCCGACCTGTGCAACGGATGCCACAACCACGTGAACAATAACCGGACCTTCAACGACCTGAGCAAGCATATCAACGGCCAGCTGGACGGCGGCGAGTCTGCCGGCGGAGTGGACTGCACCCCCTGCCACAGCGGGTTTGCAAATACCATGAACACCGACACTGCCTCCTACCACCACGTCGTCGACCCGGCAACCCTTGACTACTCATCCACCGACAGCTGCCTGCGCTGCCAC
>JACRPV010000084.1:10901-13998 GCA_016223015.1 Geobacter sp.
TGCCACGCCGATCACAACATCTTCAGCCCGATCTACAACCCGTCCAATCCGTCGGTTTCCCAGCGGGGTCGGAACCTACTGGTGGCACCGTTTACCATACCAACCCAGTCGAGCCTTACTGCCACGACCAATACCGACTACGACCCGACCAGCGGCGGTCTCTGCATCACCTGCCACATTTCACCGCTTTCCAAGCTCCCCACCGTCTCCCGACAGAAGGACGACGGGACGACAACCAATGCAGCCGTGGATGAGGTGACCTACAGCGTCTCGATGCATAACTACACCTCCTCCTCGACCTTCAGCGACGGATCGAAGTTCGATGCCAACTGCGTCAAGTGCCACAACGCCACCAGCGGCGAGACCAGCCTCTACCAGACATCAGCAAAACAATTCGGCCTGCACGTCAGCGCCGACCGCCGGCTCCTGGCCACCCTGGGCGCACCGGTCAAGGATGCCCAGGAAGAGAACTTCTGCTTCCGCTGCCACAGTCAGGCAGCCGACAGCCTGCCCGGGACGAAGAAGGCCGCCGACGGCAAGGACTGGTACGGATCCCAGGCCATGTCCACCACCTCGGAGGACACCTTCAAGTCGTTCTCCACCAACACCAGGGTCTACCGCCACAACGTGAAGAACTACGTCGGCATCCACCGGCCGGCCCTCCAGGACGAAGACCGGGCCTACATCAGTGCCAACAAACACGTGGAGTGCGGCGACTGCCACAATCCCCACATCGCCAAGGCCGGTACCCACGCCGCGGGAAGCACCACCCTGGCCAATGCTCTGCTCGGTGCCTCGTTCGTCACCTATACGCCGGGAGGCAGCAACTGGACCGCCGGGACCTATAGCTACTCGGCCTTTGTCAACGACTATGCCACTGCGTCGCAGGCCGAATACCAGATCTGCTTCAAGTGCCACTCGGGATTCAATACCAACGTCACCACCTGGGGAGGTGCCGGTGCAGCGGCATGGACCGACCTGGGGCTGGAGTTCAACCCGAACAACAAATCGCGCCACCCCATCGGCTCCACGCTAGCCGGTTCCGGGAGCACGGTCCTCGCTGCGGCCCAGCTCACGGGGGGCTGGGCACCCGGCCAGGTCATGACCTGCTCCGACTGCCATGCCACCGATTCCACGGCTTCCAAGGGACCGCATGGCTCCTCTGTCAAGTGGATGCTCTCCGGCACCAATAAGGCATGGCCCTACACGACTACGGCAGGCAACGGTACATCGACCGGCACCCTCTGGACGTACAGCAACCGGGCTTCCGGAACCGCCAACGGAATCTTCTGCTTCAACTGCCATCCATCGACCGCACCGTCGGGCCACGTCCATACGGATCACATGCAGCACCAGAACGCCCCATGCGTGTCGTGCCACATCCGCGTGCCGCACGGTGGAAAGGTTTCGCGCCTGATCAACGCGAACAACAGTGGTCTGCTTCCGGCCCGCTATTTCCCGGCCGGTAATGGTACCGGTACCGTCTACATCCAATACTTCACCAAGCAGACCTATAACGGCTACAACGACAACGACTGCGATACGACCACTTGCCACGGCGGCAACGTAGGAGAAACCTGGTAGCCCAAATCGCACATCTTAGATGAGGAGGGGACATCCCCCTCCCCCACGAAACCTCACCACAAATGGAAAAGCCCCGCTGAAACCAGCGGGGCTTTTCCATTTCCGATCTGACGATGGTTGTTACTTCTTGAGCAGTTCCCTGCCAAAGGGAGAGATCTCCCGCAACCGCTGGATGATGGGGGGAAGTTCGCGGATGACCGCGTCGATCTCGGCGTCAGTGGTGAAGCGAGAGAGGGAGAAGCGGATGGAGCCATGGGCGCAGGTGAACGGCACACCCATGGCACGCAGCACGTGCGAAGGTTCCTGGGAACCGGAGGTACAGGCACTCCCCGAGGAGGCGCAGATTCCCTTTTCGGAAAGGAGCAGAAGGATCGCCTCTCCTTCAACGAACTCGAAGGCGATGGAGACGGTGTTGGGGAGCCGCTCGGCTCCGCCGCCATTGATCCTGGCTGCCGGGATGATCGCCATCAGCTCCCGTTCCAGGCGATCGCACAGCCCTTTTACCCTGGTGTTCTCGTCATGGAGGAATTCCCCGGCCACCTGGCAGGCCTTACCCAGGGCGATGATGGACGACGTTGCCTCGGTGCCGGCACGGCGGTTTTTCTCCTGGTGCCCGCCGACCAGGAAGGGACGGAACGGTGTCCCCTTTCTCAGGTAGAGGGCTCCGATCCCCTTGGGGGCATGCAGCTTGTGCCCGGAGAGCGAAAGCATGTCGATGCGCGATTTCGCCAAGTTGAGGGGGATCTTCCCCACCGACTGCACGGCATCGGTATGGAACAGGACGCCCCGCTCCTTGACGATACCGGCTATCTCCTCGATGGGGAAGACAACGCCGGTCTCGTTGTTGGCATGCATGATGGAAACGATGGCGGTGTCGTCGTCTATGGCCCGCTTCAGCTCATCCAGGTCGAGCCGGCCGGCGCTGTCCACGTTCAGCTCGGTCACCCGGACGCCGTGCTTGGTGAGGTTGCGGCAGAGGGTGAGGACCGCCGGGTGCTCGACCCGGCTGGTGATGACATGCCGGCGGGTAGGGAACGCCTCCAGGGCCGAGCGGATGGCGGTGTTATCGCTTTCGGTGCCGCAGGCGGTAAAGACGATTTCCTCCGGCTGGGCGCCCAAGAGCGCTGCCACCTGGGCGCGGGCCTCGTCAACCTTCTTCTGCACCTGCCCGCCGAAGAAATGCATGGAGCTGGGGTTGCCGTACAGCTCGGTGAAATAGGGGCGCATCTCCTCGAAGACCGCTTCATCGACCCGAGTGGTGGCGTTGTTGTCGAGATAGATCTCTTTCATCCCTCCACCTCCTCGACAACGATGTCGTCACTCACCATGTCACGCAGTTTCTGCTCCACGAACTTGGCAGTGAAACCCGATGAGGCGCAGCCGGCACAGGCCTTGCGAAAGGCGATCTGCACCGTTGGGCCGGCAATGTCGATCAGCTCCAGATCACCGCCGTCGGTCCAGAGCTGCGGCCGGATCTCGTTCTCCAGCACCTCCTGGATCAGTTGCATCTTGC
>JACRPV010000094.1:0-11991 GCA_016223015.1 Geobacter sp.
CGGTCCTGATCTCAACGGACCCGATCAAGCTGCGGCAGATCATGACGAACCTGACCAGCAACGCTGCAAAGTTTACCGATCAGGGCACCATAGAGATTGGTCTCTCCATCCACGACAGCGGCATGGAATTCCGGGTCCGCGACAGCGGCATCGGCATCAGGGAAGAGGACCTCAACCTGATATTCAGCGCCTTCGGCCAGGTCGAGGATGCCTCGACCAAGACCCATGAAGGGACAGGTCTCGGCCTGACGATCAGCAGGAACCTCGCAAAACTCCTCGGCGGGACTATTTACGTCAAAAGCACCTACTGCAGCGGTTCGACATTCAGCCTGTCGTTGCCGCTCAAACAGATCGACACACAAGGAGAGCAGAGCCATGCAGCATAAACAGACCGTGATGGTGATCGATGACGACGATATCCACCTCTATACGACAAAGGAACTCCTCAGCAGCAGCCGGATCGACGTAGTCACGCATCAGGGCTCCTTCGGGGCCACATCCAGGGTAAAGGCCGTCAAACCGGACCTGCTGCTGCTCGACGTGAACATGCCGGCGCTCTCCGGGGCAAACCTCGCCGATATCATCAAACCGCTCTGCGCCGAGTTGCACACGCCCATCGTCTTCTATTCATCCAATGACGAAGAGACCCTGCGCGAACTCGTGGCTGCCCATGGGGCACAGGGGTATATCTGCAAGGGAGACGTCACCGCACTCCGCAACAAGGTGAACGCTTATCTCGCCGGTATGTGCACAAACTGTAAGAGTTGAAAAGGCGGGCGTGTTTTTCGATCTGCTCGTGGAATTCGCATGCGGGAGAACCCCAAATCTACTCCCGAAATCAGCGATAACCACCGCGAGAAATCACCTCCCCGATTCGCCCCCTGACTATTCGGCGTGGGATAGCGCATAAAAAAAGCCCTGATTTCTCAGGGCTTTTTTGTCTCGTCAGGACGCTGCCGGACTATGTAATGGGGTGCAGCCATTGAACTGATTGAATAACATCTTGATATGATGGTTATTTCTTAATTCAATTATTCAGGCATGCCCCAAAATAATTGGCCAAATGCCTTTTTCGGTCGATACATTTGGTCATGAAGCCAGTTTCACTGTGGCGGTGAATTCGTCCCACGGTACGCAATAAAGCCCCTTATCGGTTTTTTCCACGAGTCCTGCGTTCTCCAGGGTCTTCACGTCGCTGAAGACATTTTTGTAATGACGGTGCAGGTGCTTGGCCAAGGCGTTGATGCTGACACAGCCGATCTTGTGGAGTTCCTGCAAAAGCTGAAGCCGCTTGGGGGTGCAGTATCGGTAAAAGGTCTCCAGGTCGGGGAAGGAAACTCTCTCGATGGTCTTTTCCGGAATGATGCCCTGGTCAATCTTTTCGGCCTGGGCGATCAGGTCGGCGAAAAATTCCTCTTCAGTTTCTATCTCCACCTTGAAATCTCTATCCATCATATACCTCCGCTCTTGCGTGCCTGCCTCACAGCTTCATAGAAATCGAGCGCCAGCCGCTTCACCGATTCAAACCGGTACGGCTCCTCTTTTCCCTCGAAATGCCGATGGTCTCCCTTACCCCGCTCATTATCGTAACGGATAACGTCGGAGCCGTCGGCGGTCTGGTAATGCAGCCGGTATTTGTAAGGGTGAGTCGAGCCGGGCAGTGCCTCGGGAAGGAGCCAGACCACCACCTGAATTATATCGCCGTTCGGCAAGTCACGCCGATAACTCAATACCGGTTGTGCGTTACCCACAAGTGCCTCTTCAACTGATATGGCTTTTTATGCCATACCTGGGGTGATTTGTCAAGGTTACAGTCAGCTACCCCCCTCTTGCGGTAGCGCAGCTCTTCCGCCATTTTCAAGCGGGCTTCCTACCTTCTCTATTTCTGGGGATTTTTTCGAAAATGAAGTGAACACGCGACCAAAGCAACAAAAGATGTTGCATTCTTGCAGCATTCAATGCCCGTATGGCAAGATTCATGGCTATTTTCTTTCCAGACTCTCCAGCAACCGCAGGTAGTCCCGCTGGCTTTCCCAGACCATGCTGGAAAGCAGGTCCACGAAGGGAGCAACGTTGCCGGTGTTGCTCTCCCTGACGGCCGCCAGGTACTCGCTACGAATCACAGGCGGGATGATGGTCACCGGGTAGCCCTCCTGGAGCAGCGCCAGGTTCATCAGCAGCCGGGCGGCCCTGCCGTTGCCGTCCACGAAGGGGTGGATGGTGACCAGCCGGGTATGCATGAGCGCCGCGAACTCAATGGGGTGCTTTTCGGCCCGGAGGCGGGGGATCTCCTCGGCGAAGGCGGCCATCAACTCCTTTAACTCACTCGGAGCTGGGAAAACGAAGCCGGTTCCGGTGACAATGATGTTCTGCTTACGGTAGTGACCGGCGTTAGCCTCGTCTATGCGGTAGTAGAACAGCTTGTGCAGCTTGAGGATGTCCCGCTCAGTGATCTCCTTGCGGCGGGCGAGCTTCTGCAGGTAGTCGAAGGCCTCGGCGTGGCCGATGGCCTCGAAGTGGTCCTTGAGCGGCTTGCCGCCGATGGTGATGCCGTCCTCGATCACCACCTTGGTCTCGGTCTCGGTCAGGCTGTTCCCTTCCAGTGCGTTACTCGCCCAGGTCAGGCCAATGCGGAAGTACTCCCGCAACTGTTTGAGCGCCTGGCCTTTCAAGGGGCGATGCCGGTTGATCTCCTGCTGGAGCTTGTCAGCGTCCGCAATACGGTTGGTGAATGTCATGGCGAACTCCAATCTCTATCTATCATGATCTCAATACCTTGAATCAAATTTCCCTGAGCGTTGTCTCCTGACCTAGGTAGACCCCGTTCTCTTGCCTACTGCTATTTATGCAACTCCCTCATCCATCTTAGTAACTCAAGCACCGGGGCGTCTTTATGTTGAGGAGGGATGATTGGATCATCATCAACGCGAATGCCCATAGAGTCTGGATCATGCCTTCCAATCTCCCATGCATCCCTGACCGACAATTGCTGTTTAACTATACAGTTGTCCATAACTGGAAGAACGTTGGATGCACTACTTTCTTGAACTGCATATGCCAGAAGGTACGATCCAAGAGTTTTGTAGTTGTTGAGAAAGCCCATCAAATTGCGATCTGAACAAGGCTCCATAGTGTTTACACGAGCTACCATTACAGCGTATTTTACATCTGGTCGTGAAAATCCAGCAGCAGGATTGACACCAACAAAGACTCTGTAGGCATATTTGTTTTCTTTTGAAACACCTCGGATGATAGTCAAGCGGAGCTTTTCTTCTTTGTCGGCGGCACCAAACTCTTTACGCCACTCGGCAAAAATTTCCCTGGCGGCTTCAGAATTCCGGAAGATCAAAGCAAGCACAGGAGGGTAATACGGACTCATAAGGAAAGCGGTTCCGGACCAACCAGCTCGGTCCCACAATGCCTGACGGATCAGAGAAACAGTCTCCATCTGAGAGTGCTTTGTCCGACTGGCATCGACGACGTCAACAGGTGGCTCTCCCTTGCCTATCGCTGGCTTCCGGCGCTCCGAATTAGTGCTTTCAGGCGGTGTATGCCTGATTGCGGCATCCCAGACTTCAGATCGCTTCAAAGGGTAATCTTTTGCTTTAGGATCTGCCCAATCTGAGATACGTGTTTTAGGCTGATGACCTAGGACATTACCCAAAGCAACGAAGCTACCCGTAAAGTCGATTGAGCGCTGGATTGCAAGTTCGTCTCGGAATAGTTTGGTGGCAAATTGCTCAAAATCATCATGCAGAAAAACTCTGGCAAAAAGCGACATCAGCAACTCGAGGAGCTTGTCTTTGAGACTTGATTGCGCCTCTAGAGACATGCAATGTGGGTTAAAGTCGCTGCACTTAAGGTCCGCATAAGGTCTACCGCTGATGTCCTTTACCTCGTACTCAAAAGATTCCTTTACAGTATCTGACTTCTGTATATCGATTGACAGAGCGGGTTCATGCGCAATGAGACGATTATCCAAACCAGTCGAAAGCAGACTCTCGAGTGCCGCAAGCATGGACTCAGCTAATTCAAGGCAGGGGGAAGAGTTTTCGCAACGTAGGCTAATTCTGCATCCCAGCAAGTTCGAAGTGAACGTAACTGTCGGGTCTTCACAGAGCAAGGGGGTTGGTGGTAGGTCCTGTGCCGCGGGTTGGTCGCGCCATTTGATGAAAAAATCTATTACTCCTTCTGGACCGGCCTCATTCTCCACTATATTCTTTGGTAATTCGTCCTCGTGGCCCAGTGCAAAATGCAGCGCCATTGAGGATGAGTGTAATCTCATGCTATCGAGGATATCCGGAAATGACGACAGTTGCTTCAATTGACATATGTCTGACCTAAGCAGTAGCATCCCAAGGGTTGTATCGAATAAAAGCTCGTCCTCAGAACATTGATCCTGGGAGGATTGATCATTAAGAATGCCACTGACAACTTGATCGAGTTGATGCCAACTGAGGATATAAGGCACGCGGCCAATCTGCAAGTCGACCCGATTGCTTTCCCACAAAAATATAAAGCCTTGACTACGTCATGCCGGCTCTCGTGCCTGTACAATCGTCTTAAAGCACGGCCAAACGTGCGAATCGCTTCGTAAGGCTGCTTGCTTTCAAGTTGCTGCACACCACGCTTAACCAGGATTTGCGCTGCTGCAACTTCACCTTTGCGTGTGGAAGTAACATTTACAACAGTCTCAAACATTTCTTCATACGCAGGCAGGCAACCGATTACATTACCGCTTTCAATCAATACCCTTGCCAATGGTTCTAGCGGAAATCCGACAAGTCCTTCGCTTTGTCGAACAACCTCCTGAAGCTCTTCAAGGATAGAGTCAGGTACAGATGGCAATGCCATTGTCATCTGCATTAAGAGCAATTGAGAGCGGGCTTGCAGCGCCGTACTTAGCCGTCCCTCCTCCTTGCTGAGTCGCTGCCATTCTGCTGTAAGGGGTGTGGTCCGCTCTTCAAGATTCGCTAATGCTTCGACAGTGTTAGACATCCTAGCGACGGTTATCAGAATGAACCAAAGATTCGTTAGAAGCTCAAGATCGTAAGCGTTTCTGCTGCCTTTCGAACGTTTTTCCACCCTGCCATACAACTCGACAAATGATTCAATGTCTTCGTACCACCAGTATGCCGTCCATGCCTGTTGATAGGCAACTTTTAGCTGCTGGTGTGAATTGCCGTATTTGTCGGCAACACGTTCGGCTCTTTGGAACAGTCCATCGACTTGGGTCCGAGGACGTTCCATGTCTCTCGCCAACAAGGCAGCTTCTAAACAATCCTCCACAAACTGATAACCAAAACATCCTTCTTGGGTGGCGTCTTTGATCCGATTCTCGATCTGATCCAAATCGCTCTCACGCTCGATGTCTCTTGGTCCCTTTCGTACCTCAGTACGTATATGGGTAGTCAACTTCAGTTCTTCTATTGCTACTGCTCCATGTTTGCCCTGAAAAACTTTGTCAAGGATCCAAGTCCGGTCGAGAATTCGTACGTCAAGATGGTGTTCGTTCCTCAGTTCATCTTCTACCTCGGCTCTGACTCGATCAGGAATATATTGATTGCTAATGAAAAACGCCTTGCTGTACCCTCGCGCCGTTGCAGCAATTTTGGCGATATCGGATCGGACTTTGGGTCGCCAGTCTTGCTTCGCGCTGAACGCAAACCCCCACCGCTCGGAAGCAGCCTCTCTGCCACACCCGATGTACCAGATGAGGGCCAAATCGTCAGCGACCGGGTAAGTTTCCGAATCAACCTTGCTATCGCCGCCACCAGTAGGTCCAGTTTGCGGTAACAGATTTGGACATATTTCCAGGCTGGCAAGCCGCCGTGCAAAACGCTCAAAATCTGTTTCCTGGCCCCGATTGGTAAGTGTATCCAGATGGTACTCCAGCATTGAGCGGTCTAACACAGGACACTCTTCTGTTACGGTATCCGAAAACCGCTCTGGCCTTCTGGTCTTTAGAAATTCTCTAGGAGAAAGAGCTTGCTTTTCCATGTTGTTCTCCATCTCTCGCTATCGTACCGGCTGTCGAACAAAGCCACCCCTTACCCACACTGCTGGATCAGGCCAATCATGGTGAAAATGATAAAAATGGTATGGCTGGCCGGTGGCCGTTCGCTGCCAGTTCCAATCAGGATGTTCGCCCTGTTCACAGAATTGATGCAAATACGAGTGAAGATTTCGAGCCAATGTTTCACCGATACAGATTCCATTCGGTCGGGCATACGACTGAAGCTTGCATGAAAGGTTAGCTATCGTTCCGATAGCCGAAAGGAAGTTATGGCTATGCACGCCGACTTTGCCGATCAAAACCGCCCCCATATCAACCCCGATGCGGAAATTGATATTCGGCAACCCAGCGTTTGAAAGCGCCTGCTGGATATCGTTTTCCATCACATAGCGGATAGCCATGGCGCATTCTATTGCATCCTGGGCTATAACATTGAGGTCTTTGGTTTCGGTTCCCAGTATCGCCATTACCCCGTCGCCGGTGTTTTTCTCAAAGAATCCGCCCCAATTCCGGACAATGTGCATGACACTGGGAATAACGTAGTTCAAAAGTTCCAGTGTCCGCTCCATTTGCAGTTCAGCGGTAATCGTGGTGAAGCTTTCAAGATCGAAGAAAAGAATGGCGGCATCCATACGCTTTGCCCCGCCAATCTGGATTGAATTAATGTCCGGCATGGTCTGACCGTTCGGGATCTGCACCCGTGTTGCAGTCGCGCGTCGTGCCATGATCTTCAAGTAAGTCTGAACCCTCTTGTGTATTTCAGGCGTCCAGCGCCGCGATAAAGGGCGTTTCATGACCATTACTCCCACTTCAGACATTACAGGCAAATAGGATGACCAGCAAAGCTATTGAGACGAGCTCTCCATATATGGCCCAGATACTCTTCTGAAGGCGCCGCATTTTCTTCTCGAGACCAACTGCAAGCGTGGACGCCTGCTGCGCCAGCTCTTCGATGAGGTCACTGGATGACACCGCCTGGATTGAGCTTGTGTACTCCTGTGGGTCGGTCTTTGCTACAGAACCGAAGTAGATCAGACTCCCCCTTCCGTCCTCCCTGCTGGCTGTGAGAAATGGAAATACGACGCCGAAAATCAATCCATTTGATACCAGCGCCAAAATGCCACATATCACCAGCAGAAGTCCGGCCAGTGTTGACACCTTGGATACGCACGAAAATTGGCTGATGATTTCCTGATATTTCAGCAGGATCGCACCGATCACCACACCGTTCCAGGCGATTATAAGTGATGCCTTCGCATTCGTAGAAGTAATGTAGGTGTCGTAACGGCTGATGATCTTGAAGAGAAAGTCAATTTGGGATGCAGACGGGAGGTCTTGCTGTGGGATTTTCGGCTCATCGACCATAATAGACCTCGTATTCAGCTATCTGTAGTGCACTTAAGAAAAGAAAAATCAGGGACGCTTCCCCCATTCTTAAGTTTGGGGCGGTACCTTTTCCTGCCACGCGGCAAATTCTGCAGGCCGAATGCCAAAACGTATCGCATTCCCTTCGTGCAGGTTATCAAACTCTTCCAGAACGAGCTTTACGAACTTGGTTTGATCTTCTTTAGCGACCGACGTGGGAATGACCGCTGACACCGTTTCATCAGTCGGAGCCTGCTGTTGAAGTACAATCGCCTTGACTGCCACGCTGAGTTCCTTTCGGTACCGCAGGCGGAAGGTGTCAGGAGGCACCAGCTCCTGGCGAATTGCCAGCTACTGCTGGCACGACCGCTCGTAGGCCCAGATAAAGACATCACGCAACAGTTCAATCCGATTAAGCTCGTACACCCCGCATGGCTTCGACATAGGCTCGCTCCGGCACGTCGATGAAGGAGAGCGGGCAGAGGTTGTGCCTGATCAACGGGATGTTGGCGGCCAGTCGGGAAACACGCTTGTTGACGTCTTCAAACGGCTGCAGATACGGCAGATGCACCATGACGAAAAATGCCTGCTCGAATGGATCGCGGATCTCTTTGGCCATGGTAAGGATGATCTTGAACAGCTCGCCCAGACGTTGCGGCATGGCAATCGGCAGGTAGACGCTGCCGCCGATATCCACCGGCCGGTGCCGAATCCGTCCGCATGCACTGCTGTCCGCCAAGAGCCCATCGGAGAGCAAAGCATGCAGGCTGAAAATCGTGTACGGCGAGAAATCGACAAGGTCATCTTCATTCACCAGCAGTTCGATGGCCGCCTTGTGGTTGAGGATCATCTGGGTTTCCAGGGCATCCTTCCCTTCGGCTGCCTGACCGAAATCAATCAACCGCTGGGTGTCAAGCCGACTATAGGTGTTACCTTCAAGGCGCGATGAGGCCCAGGAAAGATCTATCAGCAGCCGGTTCAGAATATTGCGGGCAAATGTTCCGGCCGGTCGTTCATCGTCGGGAGGCGTGCCGATCTGGCGAAGCTGATCCCGTAATTCGAGTGGCAGATACCATGTCTCATTGGGATAGTAAGCTTCGAGAAAAATCTGATTGTAACCAACTGGTGTCCGCATCTGGCGGGGTTGGCGGACGTATGCTCTGATTTCTTCGCCTTCCGGCGAAATCGGGACGTAGGCTTCTGCAGTGGCTTCGACGACAGGCAAGGGGAGCGTGATACTGGCCTCTCCTGAAATCGACGCAAGGCGATAACGCACCCCCCGCTGCTTGCCCTCCCTGACAACCTGCCCCTCGGCCACGAATTGGGCAAGTCGGCGCTGCAAGCTCCGCCGGCTGATGACATCCTTCACCAGAGCATGCAGGGCATCCATGCCAATCCCTGCTGGTTGACGGCCAATTTCGGCGATGATGCGGGCATCCGTATCAATGGCTATTTTCTTGGGCATGCCCTGTTTCCTCGAAGCGGTTATGATAGCTGTATCTATGCACTAGTACCATACACCAGTTGGCGCATTATGTCAATTATTGCGCCATTAAATGGCGCATAAATGCTTTTATGCCAATAGGTGTGTCGCAATTCTTGATTATGTGTCGCGAACTGTCGCGATTTGTCGTGAATCAAGCATCATTTGAATCCCAACAAACACCAAGGTAGGCCCCAAATACGAAAGGCCCTGCACCGGAATGGTACAGGGCCTTCTTTATGGTGGCGGTGCAGGGACTTGAACCCCGGACACTACGGATATGAGCCGTATGCTCTAACCAGCTGAGCTACACCGCCGAACCTGGTTGTTATGACACAAAAAACCTCCTTGGCGAACCAAAGAGGGAGGCGCCTATCTGTGCTGCGGATCTGCGCCAGAACGGATAGTTTATATACTTCATGCACCGGTTGCTGTCAAGCAAAAAGAGAGTTGTAGCGGGGGTATCCTGCCGATGAAAAAGGTGCGGAGTGCCGATTATGACACCCCGCACCTTTCAGCAGGACGTTGCGATCAGATCAGACCGTGGGCGACCATGGCGTCAGCCACCTTGATAAAGCCGGCGATGTTGGCACCGAGTACGTAGTTGCCCGGAGCGCCATACTCTTCGGCGATCTCGTAACAGAGTTTGTGGATACCGACCATGATGTTTTCGAGTTTCTTTTCGGTGAAATCGAAACTCCAGGAATCGCGGCTGGCGTTCTGCTGCATTTCCAGGGCAGAGGTTGCCACGCCGCCGGCATTGGCGGCCTTACCCGGACCGTAGGAAATTTTGGCATCGAGGAAGACCTTGACCCCTTCAGGGGTGGTTGGCATGTTGGCACCTTCGCCAACCGCGATGCAGCCGTTTTTGACCAGGGTCTTGGCATCCTTGCCATTGATCTCGTTCTGGGTTGCGGACGGCATTGCCACCTGGCAGGGGATCTCCCAGATGTTGCCGTTGGCAATGTACTTGGCGTCCTTGTGGTAGGTGACGTAATCATGGATACGACGACGCTCCACCTCTTTCAGCTGCTTGATCAGCTCCACATCCAGACCCTTCTCGTGGTAGATGACGCCGTTGGAGTCGGAGCAGGCAACGCACAGACCGCCGAGCTGGTGGATCTTCTCGATGGTGTAGATCGCCACGTTGCCGGAACCGGAAACAAGGCAGACCTTGCCGTCAAAGGATTCCTTGCGGACCTTGAGCGCTTCGTTGATGAAAAAGGTGGCACCGTAACCGGTCGCTTCGGGACGAACGAGAGAACCACCCCAGCTGAGGCCTTTACCGGTCAGGACACCGGCCTCGTAACGGTTGGTTATCCGCTTGTACTGGCCGAACATGTAGCCGATTTCCCGGCCGCCCACGCCGATGTCGCCGGCAGGTACGTCGGTGTGCTCACCCAGGTGGCGATAGAGTTCGGTCATGAAGCTCTGGCAGAAACGCATCACTTCGTCGTCCGTCTTCCCCTTGGGATCGAAGTCGGACCCGCCTTTGCCGCCGCCGATGGGCATGCCGGTGAGCGAGTTTTTGAAGATCTGCTCGAACCCGAGGAATTTGATGATGCCGAGGTAAACGGAGGGGTGGAAACGAAGGCCGCCCTTGTAAGGTCCGAGGGCACTGTTGAACTCGACGCGGAAGCCGCGGTTGATGTGTACCCGCCCTTTGTCGTCCTGCCAGGGTACTCTGAAGATGATCTGGCGCTCAGGTTCGCAGATCCGCTCAATGATCTTGCGCTCCATGTACTCGGGGTGCTTCACCATGACCGGTCCCAAAGATTCCAGAACTTCACGGACTGCCTGGTGAAATTCAACCTCACCCGGATTTCGCTTCAAGACATCCTGATAAATCCCTTCCAACTTCTCATCGAGCTGCATCGTCATGACACCCTCCATTGCTTAATATAGTGGCACAATATGTTGAGCGATGAGACATCACTCATGACAGGCCACAGAATTGAGCAGCTGAAATGCATCATATGCGCCACAAATAGGCAGCTGCCGCTATTTTATGCACGAGCGGTTAAATAACGTGCAGTTACAGGAGCCGGCATGCACAGCATTTCATCATGCCCGCACCCACAGAGACTATCATTTCTACACTCTTAATACACAAATCAACACAGGAGAGCGATGCCCCGCAACTCTCCATTGACAAGAATGCCGAATTCCTGTTTAGTGACCGGATGCGACGCACACCCCAAACACCAAACCCTTCACCGCCACATGCAGCCGTCAAGGCAGGAACCCTGCTCGACCTGGTGATCTCGGATCTTGACGAGGACGGTTACGGCATCGCACATCACGAGGGGAAAAAGTACCTCGTTTCCGGAGCGCTTCCGGGAGAAACAGTGCGCAGCCGGGTCACCCATTCCGGTCGGCGTATCTCCTTTGCGGCAACGGTCAAGATACTCAGGCACTCGCCGGCACGGCTCGTCAAATCGCCCTGCGCAGTGCATGACTGCGACGGATGTCCGCTCGTTGCCATGAATTATCCTGCCCAGCTGGCCTGGAAAAGTGCCTTCATCGCCAAACAGATGGGCGGCTACGAATCCCTTGCCAGCGCGCGTATCCTGCCGGTAATCGCCTCGCCCGCTCAGCTCGGCTACCGGAACACGGCCAAACTGGTGGTTGCCGGCAAGCATGCGCAACCACTCATCGGCATGTATCGACGCAACACCCATGATGTCATCGACATGGTGGACTGCCCGCTGCACCACCCCCTCATCAATCGCATCATTGCTGCGGTCAGAACCGGGATCAGAAAGGGCAAGGTAGATATCTACAGCCCGCGAACAGGCAACGGACTGCTCCGCTACCTGGTGATACGGGTCTCGGAAACGGCAAACCAGGCCATGGTGGTGTTCGTTACCAGCGGGAAAAGCTACAATGAGATCCATCACCTGGCGAAACATGTCCAGTCAGCGGTCCCCGAGGTAGTTGTTACGGCGCAAAACAGCAACAGTTCGGAAGGGAATGTCATCCTGGGCGACCATGACCGTTTTCTCTCCAGGGAACGGTCCCTGACGGCCACCATAGGAACGACACGCTTTACCCTTTCACCCAGTTCCTTTTTCCAGGTGAACAGCGGTGGCGCAGCCATCCTCTACGATACGGTCAGGGGTTGGGC
>JACRPV010000094.1:12015-34726 GCA_016223015.1 Geobacter sp.
GACCTCTATTGCGGCGTTGGCGGGATCTCTCTCTACCTTGCAGGCAAGGCCCGGGAAGTGATCGGCATCGAGGTGGTCGAAGCGGCTGTTGCGGATGCAGTGCGGAATGCCCGCCTCAACGGCATACGGAACTGCCGGTTCGAAACGGGCGATGCGGCCGAGTTACTGGCAGAACTGCAGACCGAGCATGATCGGGTCGACGTGATCATACTCAATCCCCCCCGCAAGGGGTGTGATCAAAAGGTGCTGGAGCGGGTAACGGCGCTCGGGCCGGCGAAACTGATCTATGTCTCCTGCTCCCCCGTCTCCCTGGCGCGCGATCTGGATATCCTCGCGGGTCTCGGCTACCGCACCGACACGATACAGCCGGTGGACATGTTCCCCCAGACGCCACACGTGGAGAACGTTGCCCTCCTTACCAGGAAATAGCCGCAGCCGTCATCATTTCCCGCCATTGTGCAGATACTCGGCCAGGATCGAACGGCTGTGCTCGTCATCATGGCACCAGACGCAGAGATTCTCCCAGTTGCTACCATCCGACGGATTGTTGTGGTGATTTCCGTCCCTGTGATGTACCGTGAGCAGGTGCAGGTTGTTCCGTTCAAACTCCCGCCCGCACTTTGCGCAGATCCAGCCATGCAGTTCGAGAGATCGATCCCGGTAGTTCCCTGCTGTCCTCTGTTCCGATTTCAGCTGCCTGACCAGGTCATCCAGCTCTTCCTGGCTTTTTGCGGGCATGGGACGGGGTCTGCGCGGCCGGTTAAAGGGAGACATGTCCACTCCTCCAGATGTCACATGAAAAAAGGCGCCCCGGATGGGACGCCCTTGGTATACCCGATCCATCTTCAGGTTACGTGCGCAGTACCTTGATGATTGCCGAATAATCTTCTTCCCCACGGCCATCCTTGTCCGCCTGCTCGTAGATCTTGCAGGCCGCTTCGGCTCCCGGCAGGGTGAGTCCCAGTTTTTTTGCCTTTTCCATCACCAGTTCCAGCTGCTCGTGAACGTATTTGAGGGCCAGGTTGCGGGTAAAATCGCCGCGCGCCATGGTGCGCCCCTTGGAGTGGAAAAGCGGTGAGGCCACCCCGCCGCAAGCCAGCACCTCGAGGATCTTGTCGGCGGAAAAGCCCATTTTCTCTCCGAAAACGAGACCTTCTGCAAGCGCCTGCATCAGTTCAGCCTGAACCAGGTTGACGATGAACTTCATGCGGGTGGCATCGCCAATGCCGCCGACATGGATGATATTCAGGCCGAAGAAGGAGAAGAGCTCGCGGCAGCGGCCGACCAGCGCCGGGTCCCCCCCGGTGAGGATGGTCAGGAGCCCGTTTGCGGCATGTTCCTTGGTCCCCCAGACCGGGGCATCGAGGAACATCACGCGATGGTTCGCAGCCTCTTCGATCGTACCGGCGGCGATGCCGGAAAAGAGGCCGTCAGGGCCGTAGATATCGGGACGGAGACGCTCCTTTTCAGGGCGTATCAGCACCACCATATCCCGCCCCTTGGCAGCCTCTCTGGGCGTGGTAGCCCCGGATGCGCCCTGCTTCACCAGTTCGGCTACCACCGACGGGTCTGAATCATAGACCGTCAGATCATAATGGCCCTTCGTAAGATTGGCAGCCATGTGACGGCCAACCGTACCCAGTCCGAGAAAACCGATATTCTTCAGCATGCCCGACCTCCTGTATCATTCAAGAATAAAACAAACCATGTTTTTTTCATATTACATGCTCAGCTCGCACAAGACAAGTACGTAGAATGAGAAAAAATCGCATCTGTCGCCTATCGAGAGGTTTTGACTCCACGACGATCGCAGAAGGCCCGCACATGGCAGATGCTGCAGTGCGGAGAGATCGGTCGACAGAGGTTCTGGCCGAAGGTAACCAGCAGATCATTGATCTCGAGCCAGTATTCGGCAGGCAGCTTCTGTCGCAGGGCACTTTCGGTTGCTTCGGGTGTCCCTGTCTCCACGTATCCCCATCGATTGCAGATGCGGTGGACATGCGTATCGACGCAGATTCCCGGCTTGCCGAACCCCAATGTCACGACCAGGTTCGCTGTTTTGCGCCCCACCCCATTCAGGGTCAGGAGATCGTCAAGATCACCGGGGACCTTCCCTCCATATCGCTCCAGCAGGGCTCGACAGATTTCTCTGATCTGCCTTGCCTTGTTGCGGTAGAAACCAACGGGGTAGATAGCAGTCTCGATTGCTTCCGGAGCAAGAACCGCCATCTTTTCAGGGGTATCAGCCAGGGCAAAGAGCCGTTCGCTGGCCGGTCCGGTTGTCTGATCCTGGGTGCGCAGGGAAAGGATACAGGAGATGAGCACCTTGAACGGATTGCCTTCCCTCTGGGAGACTATGGTCACTGCCGGTGACTGCCAAACGAGCACGTCACTCCGCAGGATTCTCACCACCTCGTGGATGTCGTCATCCCTCAAGCAAGCCCTCTATTGCGAAATATCCTCATGAGCAGCACACCCAGCACCGACAGGCAGGCCCCGACACAGAGAAAGAGATAACCGATGGTCCGCCCTTCTCCCCAACCGAACAGGTCACGTCCCTTCATGAGAAAGATCAAAGCAAGACCGCCAAAAGCAGAGATACCACCCAGGATATAGACGGCAAAAGCCACCACTGCCAATGCAATTCCCTGTTGTTTTGCCATACTCCCCCCATCGTGTACTGCGGCATTCTAACCGATGTCCAGGGTCATCGCAACCATTATCAGCGTGACATTACCAAGGCAATCGGGCATAATCAGCGCGACCGGACAAAAATTTAGCACCCCTGCACCCAGACAATGAACCGCATAGATCTCCACCTGCACTCCTGCCATTCCGATGGAACTCTGACACCCGCACAGGTGGCGGCCATGGCCGCCGACCAGGGGTTGATGGCCATTGCCCTTGCCGACCACGATACCGTATCGGGTATTGACGAATGCATTTCCTCCGGGGAGCAGCACCGGATCGAGGTAATACCGGCAGTGGAACTATCCGTAGAGTATGGCGGATACCGGGATATCCATCTGCTCGGATACTTCATCGACCACAGGGACACGTCATTCCTGGAAAAGCTTGAGCAATTCCGCGTCCGGCGGATGCAGAGGGGAGCAGAAATCATTGACCGGATCAACGGGAAGCTGAGACAGGAAGGGAAACCCTGCATCAGTTATGCGGATGTCATCAGCCAGTCGGTCGAGGCCCTCGGGCGACCCCATATTGCCAGGGTCCTGGTTGCACAAGGGTGCGCTAGCAGCATGGAAGATGCATTCGACAGGTATCTCATCCCCTGCGACGTTCCCAAACTGTACTTTCCCCTGCACGAAGCCATTTCCGAAATCAGGCGCATCGGCGGGCTCGCAGTTCTGGCGCACCCCACAAGCATTACCCGTGACCGTTCGCTGCTGCGGCTGCTACTGACAGCATTCGCAGGTTTCGGCCTGGACGGGCTGGAGGCATACAACACTCTCTGTAGCGCCGACGAACGCGACTTCCTGCTCGGGATTGCCCGCCATTACCGGTTGGCAGTTACCGGAGGCTCTGATTTCCATGGCAACGAGGATGATGACCGCATGGGAATTGACGGCAACAGGGGTCCCATCACCTATGAACTGGTACAGAATCTCAAAGAGCGGCTCAACGAGAGGCGCGCCGACATGGGGACCTGAGATGGCCGATGCGCGTGAAGTCCTCGAAATGATGCGACAAGTCGCGAAGATGCGTCTCGAATTGCTTGAGCAGGGGACCACGTTCCATTCCCCGCACCGGGCTGCCTTTTACCTGCAGGAATATCGGGAGCGTCTCGCTACCATCGAGAAGCTGATCCGGCAGATCAGCATCCACATCGTCCAGCCTGCGCCAAAGGATGACCACCAATAGAAAAGGGCTCTGACGAGCCCTTTTCCATACCCCGCATGTAAGTAACGGCTATTCCCGGTGAGCCGAGGAAAAACCGACTACCTGAAGATGATCCTGCACATTCTTGACACCCTTGACCCGCGAAATGATATCAACGGCTGTTTTCCGCTCTTCTTCGGAATGTACGTGGCCAGAGAGGGTAACTTCGCTGCCTGACGAGGTGATCTTGAAATGGAGATAGTCAAGGCGGTCCGACTTCAGGAGTTCGGTTTCCACCCGCTTACTGAGGATGATATCCTCCAGCATTGCCATTGAAGAGGTTTCGCCTTCCTTGAGGCGCGGGTCTTTGGCCGCTGCAACGATGCAATCGACGATCGCCCCGGCAGACATCTGCGACGTATTGAAAACCAGATCGTAGCCGAGCGGGTCTTTCCAGTCGCGATTGAAATAGAAATGGATGAATCCGCCCCGCTGATGATCGCATTTGCGGATCAGGTGCCTGGCAAGCTCGGGGTCCATCCATTCACGCTCGGCAAATCTCTCCACCCGCTCTTCGAAAGGGGCATTGAACCGGATGCGCAGGAGATTTGACATGCCGATCAGGAGATCCTGCCCTCCCCTGCCATACAGGATCACGTTTCCCGTACGTGCGAAGTCGAGCAGTGCCAGCTCAATGGTCGCAAGATGAGCAGCTTGGCGACGATCCTCGGCCGTCATGTACACCGGCGGCTTTTCGTCGACGCGTTCGAGGATTTCCTGACTCAGCCCGTATTTGTGGGCATGATCGGCAAGTTTTACCCCGTCAACAAGTGTGTAACGGAGCTTCTTGGCAACATCCTGAGCAATCTTGTATGCGCCGGTGCCCATTTCGCGGGAAATGGTAATAATCGCCATCTGAACGTACCCTCCTCGAAGCTGACCTCGTCCGTTTACCGAAAACCAGCGGGGATGCTATCACGTAATTATCGACTGTTCAAGGCATAACACACTGAATGGCCGGATATTCCCCCTACTCGAGCCTGATCCGTCTGACCCCTTCCAAAGCGGCAATGCGATCGGTCAACCGTTGGAACTCGCCACGGGTACGACTTCTCACGTCAACCTCGAAGCGAACATCCTTCGCAAGAATATCCTTTTCGATCCCCATGCTGACGACCTCCATGGAGCACTCCGCCAATACCATCTCGATTCGCATCAACTGGCCGTCCAGATCGTCACTCCAGACCAGGATCCTCAGGTAAATATCCTTTTTCAGTCGATTTTCCAGTTTTTTAAGGAAGATAAGATTGGTCACAGCCAGGAACGTCACCACAATGGCAGCCAGGTACATCCCCCCCCCAACCGCCACACCCACGCCCGCGGCAACCCACAGGCCGCTGTGGTCAACCCCCTGATTGAAGCCTTTTCCCGGATGATGGCGCGGGCACCGAGAAAGCCGATGCCCGCTACAACCTGGGCGGCAATCCGACCGGGATCGACACCTACGGGTCCTTGCCCGGAAAAATTGCCGAACCGCTGATAGAAATGGATCGAAGTGACAACGAACAATGCCGCACCGAGAGAGACCAGGAGATGCGTGCGAAAACCGGCCGGCCGGCCATGAACTTCCCGCTCGAGACCTATCAGACCTCCGAGCAGAGAAGCCAACAACAGCTGAAATGCTATCTCCCAGGAAAACACTACTTCCATCAATCACCTTCTGAACAGAGATGACCCCGCAATTTGACGCCGGGGAAGATCACTTGAATGAGATAGTCAATACGAGCTTTGCCGACCTGTCGCAGCAGTTGAGCACCAGCGGCACTTGGAGAGCCCCAGTATCGTCAATTTCTGCCGGACCGGCAACGGATATCAACGGCTTGTCCTGATCACGAAACTCTTCCCTGGCTGGCAGATCGCTCGGCGGCTCTACTGCCAGTGCGACAGCAGCAACCGGAGAGTCGGTCACTTCCGGGATTGGCGTCTGTTGACGGGCCGGACAAAGGTCCCTGAGCGAAGAAACCGTGGATTGCAGCAACAACCCCAGGTCTTCCAGATTGTCGAGGATGGCGTCCATCAATTCCCCAATCGCTTCCATCACCCCTTCCCCCGATGTCGCGCTGACCGGGACAAGAGGCCGCTGGCCGATTCCCAACGACTCCCGCATCTGTTCCATCGGCAGGGCATCCGGCAGATCCCGCTTGGTACACAGGACCAGAGGCGCAACCTCGTCCAGATTCTTGCCATATCCATGAAGTGCAGTCTGTACCTCATCCAGGAGATCGCTGTTGGCTGACTGCCGGGCCGGGTCGGAGTCCAATGCTATGGCAAGTCCATCAACGCCCTTGAGCACCATTTTCCAGGCATTCTCCTGGGTAACGTCCCCGGTCAGGGTGTAGATATGGAAACGGACCCGGTAACCATCAGGTTCTCTCCCCTCGGGATGGGTCAGATCGAAGAAAAGCATGCGATCCTGCTGCAGTGCCATGCTGCGGAGCGCTCCGCGCAATCCCGGCGGCAGCTTGCTGCAGATTGCCTTCAGGATTGACCCTTTCCCTGCTGCAGAAGGGCCGCAGTAGACGATCTTCGCATTGATCTCACGTTTGGCGTGATTGACGAGTGCCATGGGCTCCTCCGGTTAATCCTTCTTTTTGTTCATCAGGAGACGGCGCGCCTGGGTAGCAATGACAGTGGAAACGTTTTTGCTTTTGGCCAGGGCGGCAACATCCTTTTCACCCAACGATGCCATGAATCTGAGGGCAAAGGGAAGCGGCGTCTTGTTGTTCTCCACCAGGGCCTTGCGGATCGGGTATTTTTTGACCCACTCCTTATTGACGCAGATAGCCCGGATGATTTCATCATTCATTCCGGTCAACTTGGCGATGGTGAGGATTTCGGCATCGGTAATACGGGGATTTTTCATGACTGAACCGGACACCATCTTATTGGAATCCTTGATCATGATCGACCGCCATTCCTTGTCGCCGGTCAGGGCGACCTTTACCTTCTCTGCCACGCCCATGGTCTGCGCCAACTGGTACTTGGACCGGAATTCCTCGTTCTCCTCAACCTCTTCTTCCGGCTCGATCTCCTCTTCCGGAGATTCCGCGTCCGGGAGTTCGTCCACATCCTCAGCTTCTTCCGCAATCTCGTCCAACTCCGAGGTCACCGCAAGGATGTCCACGGCCCCCTGCACACCATGGACGGCGAGGAATTCGAGGGTCTCCTGGTATACCTCAGGGTGTTGTGCGATCAGCCCGGCAATATCCCGTTTGCCAACATGTAACCGGGCCAGGATATCGAGAATCCGCGGATGGGTTCCGGATGCGGCAACAACTCCCGCAAGGCGGTCATCCCCCAACTCCCGCAGGGTGATCCGTGCCGTGGTGCTCACTTCGGTATCAGGATCGTGGCACAGATAATAGAGGACGGCAGCCAGATCGGCACCATCTCCGGGGACCTCGCCACGAGCGGCCTGCAGCTTCACTTCCAGCGGCACATCGGCTGCAACGAGCGCCGCAGCCGATGGAGAGACTTCGAGAAGTAACGGTTCCGCCACGTCAGCACACTCACTTTCCGGCAGACTGAACGCTCGCCCCGACACCGGCCTTCTTCAGACGAGCAGCCATCTCGTCCGCCTTCGACTTCACCTTGGCCTTGGCAGTAATCCGATAGACCGGCACCTTCACCGAGGCCTTGCGAACGGTTACCTGCAGCCCTTTTGCAGCCAGGCGGTCCCGTTCCGATGCAGCGCGTTTTTCCAGCTCGTAAGACCCGGCATAGACCTGATACTTGCCGTTCAGCGGCAGGACAAAGACACCATCTGCCGTCTTGCTCAGCTTTTGCTGTTCGTCGCGCGCTGCCTGAACGTCATCATACTCGGCCACAAAGAGCCGCTGCATGGTGTGGTCCTCATGGTTGAGCTTCTTTTCGACAGAGGTGAATCCCGCCTTTTTCAACTCAGCCACAACCTGATCGGCTTTTCGTGCCGAAAGGATCTCTCCGGACTCCAGCCTGAAAAGCCCCGGCTGTGATTCCTTTGCGGCCGCACCTTTTTCGGGCACCTTCTTCGCCTCCTTGGCAGTGACCTGCTTTTCGGACGGCTTGGCGGCAGCTGCCTTGGCTACCTTCTTCGGCTGGGGGGCGGCCTTCTCCACAACGGCCTTTGCAGGCGGTTTGGCCGGAACAGCCTGTTTTTCGGCCTTCACGGGCTTTGCGGCTGGCTGCGGCATTGGAGCGGATGCCGCAACCTTCGGCTTGATCTCGGCAGGTTTTGCCGGAGCGGCTGCCGGCTTTGCCGCCGGTGGGGGGGGCAGCTTCGGCGCAGCCTTGGATGCCGCTGGGGCAGCCTTTTCAGCAGTAGCAGGAGCAACCGGCGGCACCGTCTCCTTGGCCGCAACTGCCTGTTCCTTCGTTGCCTGCTCGTCAGGACGTGGGGGCATCGGTTGCTTGATCTGCTGAGCCTGCGGTGGAGGAACCGGAGATTCGCCACCATGCTGCTTGATCAGCCCGGTAAAGAAATAGAGATAGCCAAACACCGCCAGCAGGATTGCCAGCACGCAGAGAAGCAGTTTCTGGCTGCTTCCCTTCTGGGAAGAATCCACCCGCTGTTCCTCGTCATGGTTTGCATCGTGAGGGATCATGACCCTACCTCCACGGGATTATTGGGATGCTGGCAGAAAAGCCGATACAGTCCCAGGCATAGGTATCAGCAACAGAAGGAGGCACAAGGCCTCCTCCCGCTGCAATTCATCCATTGTCTTCTTAATGACCGTTCGCCTGCGACTCGGCAATGACCTTCTGGGCAAGATGGGTCGGCACCTCTTCATAATGGGAGAATTCCATGGTAAAGAGGCCACGGTCGCTGGTCATGGAGCGGAGATCGTTTGAATAGGCCAGCACTTCGGACATCGGCACAACCGCGCGGATGATCTGGGAATTGGCCTTGGGCTCGACACCGACAACCTTGCCGCGACGGGAGTTGATATCGCCGATGACATCTCCCATGTTCTCGTCCGGCACGGTAACCTTCATGTTCATGATCGGCTCCAGTATGACCGGCTTGCACGATTCCATCGCCTTTTTAAACGCCATGGAGCCCGCAACCTTGAATGCCATCTCTGAGGAGTCAACGGTGTGGAACGAGCCGTCGAACAGCGCGACCTTGAAGTCCACCACCGGATACCCGGCAAGGAAGCCTTCCAGGCAGGCCTCCTGAATCCCCTTGTCTACAGCGGGGATATACTGGCGCGGGATGACCCCGCCCACGATCTTGTCCTCGAAGAGGTAGCCTTCACCGCGGGGCATGGGAGCCATCTCTATCCAGCAGTCGCCGAACTGCCCCCGGCCGCCCGACTGTTTCTTGTACTTGCCCTGCACCTTGGCCGTGCCGCGGATGGTTTCCAGGTAGGGGACCTTGGGGGTCTTGAGCAGAACTTCCACGTTGAATTTCCGCTTCATTTTCTCGACGATCACATCCAGGTGCACCTGCCCCATGCCCGAGATGATCATCTCCTTGGTCTGGGTGTCGCGATGCGACTCCAGCGTCGGCTCCTCCTCGATCATCTTGTGGAGAGCGCCGTGGATCTTGTCCTCGTCATTCTTGGTCTTGGGCTCGATAGCATAGGAAATGACCGGCTTGAGCAGTTTTGCCGGCTCGTACACGATGGGTTTGTTGGGATCGCACAGGGTGTCGCCGGTAATGGTTTCCTTCAGTTTTGCCACTGCCACGATATCGCCGGCAAAGGCCTGCTTGACCGGCTTCTGCTTCTTCCCTTCCAGTTCGTAGATCTGGCCGATCCGCTCATCCACCCCCCTGGTGGAGTTGAAGATGGTCGAATCGGAGTTGAGCACCCCGGAGTAGACCCTGAAGATGGTGATCTTACCGGTGTACGGGTCCGAGGTGGTCTTGAAGACCAGGGCAGAAAAGGGTTCTGCCTCGTCGGGAGCACGTTCTTCGACCGCTTCGGTCTTGGGATTGGCCCCCACGGCCTTGGTCCTGTCCAGCGGCGAGGGGAGATAGCTGCAGATTGCATCGAGGAGCTGTTTCACCCCGATATTCTGGGTAGCCGAACCGCACAGGACAGCCGTAAAGGTGTTACGCATGGTGCCGACCCTGAGGCCGTCCATGATCTCTTCTTCGGTCAGTTCGCCGGTTTCCAGGTACTTCTCGGTCAGCGCGTCATAGGCTTCGGCCACCGTCTCAACCATGTGTTCACGCAGTCGTTGCGCCTCATCCAGATATTCTGCAGGGATCTCTATTTCCGTGAACTGCCCGGACAGGTCCTTTTCGTATCGATAGGCCTTCATCCGGATGAGATCGACAACGCCCTCAAAACTTTCCTCGGCGCCGAGCGGCATCTGGACCGCCACTCCACGGGACTTGAGGGCCTTTTCCATATCGTCGATGGCGCGCAGGAAACTGGCCCGTTCGCGATCCATCTTGTTGACAAAGGCGATACGCGGGATCTCGAATTCATTGGCCCAGTTCCAGACCTCTTCGGTCTGCACCTTGACCCCGGAAATGGCGGAAAGGATGACCACGGCACAATCCAGCGCACGCATGCAGGCACGGGTATCGGCGATGAAATCGCCATAGCCCGGGGTATCCACAAAATGGATGGAGTGGTCGTTCCACTCGCAATGGTCCAGCGCCGAGGTAATGGAAATCTTGCGTTTGATCTCCTCAGGTTCGAAGTCCATGGTGGAAGTGCCGTCGTCAACGCGCCCCAGGCGGTCGTTCATCCCTGTATCGAACAGGATCGCCTCTGAAAGCGACGTTTTACCGGCCCCTCCATGGGCCACAATGCCGAGGTTTCTCACTTTCGCTGTGTCGTTCTTGGCCATAGAACTCCCCCCCCTTGCGTGTGTGGATCAGGTTGATAACCTGTCGTCATACCTCCCGGTTACGCTGGTGAATGATACGCAATCCCTCCAGCGTCAAAAACTCTTCCACCTGGTCGATGGTCTTTGATTCAGGAGCAATCAATCGTGCAAGTCCCCCGGTCGCGATCACCTTTGGATTATCCCGTGCCTCAGCCTTCATCCGTGTCACGATGCCGTCGACCAGCCCCACATAACCGTACACGATCCCGGCCTGCATGGAATTGACGGTATTCTTGGCAATGACCATCGGCGGTTTGGCTATCTCCACCCGCGGGAGCTTGCTGGCGCGCTGGAAAAGCGCTTCGAGCGAGATCTTCAGCCCAGGTGCGATGGCGCCGCCGCAATACTCACCCTTGCCGTTCACATAGTCAAAGGTGGTGGCCGTGCCAAAGTCGACGATGATCAGGGCAGTCTGGTAGGATTCATAGCCGGCAACGGCATTGACGATCCGGTCTGCACCCACTTCCTTGGGGTTGTCGTAATGGATCGGCATCCCGGTCCTGATCCCCGGCCCCACGACCAGCGGCCGCACGGTAAAGTACTGCTGGGCAAGGAGTTCCAGGACCCCGGTCAGAGGCGGCACCACAGACGATATGATGATTCCCGAAATATCGGACTGGTTGATCCCTGACAGCTGGAAGAGGTTGTGGAGCAAAATGCCGTATTCGTCGTGGGTTTTCGCCTTGTCGGTGGCTATCCGCCAGTTTCTGACCAGACGCACGGCATCGTAGACGCCAAGAACGATATTGCTGTTACCCACATCAATTACGAGCAGCACAGAAAACCTCCGCCAGCCGAAACGCTCCCCGAGCCTGCAGCATCGGGTCGGGATTCATGAACAACGCTTTTCATCAGCTTCAAACGTTTTTCATCAGCTTCAAAGTATTCTCACATCGCCGGCAAGGACCCGCGCAACCGTGCCGCCGGCCTGGTCTACCAGCAGGGCACCGCTGTCGTCTATGCCCATTACGACACCTTCCAGGCGTTCTGTCGTACCGTCAACCGCAACCCTGAGGCCAACCATCCCGGAGCGCTCCAGCCATTCCTTCCGAACAGGATCATAGCCGTCCCGCAGGTAGCGGTCATAGAGATCGTCCAGGGTCTCGATCAGCGTTCTCACGAACGAGAGTCGGTTGACCGTCTCCCCCGTTTCCAGGAACAGGGAGGTGGCCGGATGCCGCAGGTCATTGGGAAACTGGTCAGCCCGCATGTTCAGATTGACGCCTATACCGAGAACGATGAAGTTTACCCGATCGACCTCGGCGCTCATTTCATTGAGCAGGCCGGCAGTCTTTTTCCCGTTCACCAGGATATCGTTGGGCCATTTGATGAATGGTCGCAATCGCGCCTCGGACTCAATCGCCCGGGCTACGGCAACAGCAGAGAGAAAGGTGAGCTGGAAAGCTGCAACAGGGGGGATCGACGGACGCAGGATCAATGAGCAGTAGAGATTGACGCCGGGTGGCGAATGCCAGCTGCGGCCCAGTCTCCCTTTTCCCTGATTCTGGGCATCGGCCAGGACCAGGGTTCCCTCCGGAGCACCCTGGTCGGCGAGGCGATAGGCTTCCAGATTGGTGGAACCGGTGCCTGCAAGACAGATCACCTGATGGCCCAGACGATCTGTGGAAAGACCTGCGGTAACGGCAGCAGACGTCAGGACGTCCGGGGACTCGACCAGCCTATAGCCGCTGGCATGAAGAGATTCTATCCGGTATCCCTGCCCCCTGAGGCCGGTGATATGTTTCCAGACGGCAGTGCGCGAAACCTTGAGGACCCGGCTCAATTCGCCGCCGGAAATAACGCTGCCCCGTTCCCGGAACAGTTCCAGAATCTGCCGGTCGATCGCCCGGTCCACACTCTGGCCAGCCTTTCCCCTCAATATTCCTCCAGGAGCATGGAGATGTCCATGGCCCGCGCCGAATGGGTCAATGCCCCCACGGATATGATACTGACGCCGGTTTCGGCAATGCTGCGCACGGTGTCGAGGTTAACCCCGCCCGATGCCTCAAGAAGCGCCCTTTCGCCAACCAGCTCCACTGCCGTTCGCATGGCAGCCACGTCCATATTGTCCAGCATGATGATCTCAGCACCTGCAACAAGCGCCTCCTCAACCTGGGCTATCGTTTCCGTCTCGATCTCTATCTTCAGGGTGTGGGGGATGTAGGCCCGTGCTCTCCGGATCGCCTCGGCGATGCCACCTGCAGCGGCTATATGATTTTCCTTGATGAGAACGCCGTCGTAAAGGCCGGTCCGGTGGTTGATGCCGCCCCCTACGCGCACGGCGTACTTCTCCAGCACCCTGAGACCAGGCGTAGTCTTCCGGGTATCGACGATACGTGCCCTGGTTCCCGCAACCCGTTCCACATAGCGGGCAGTCAGGGTTGCGACACCACACATCCGCTGCAACAGGTTGAGAGCCACACGCTCCCCTTGCAGCAGCAGGGCGGCGTCACCGGCCATCTCGGCCAGGAGGCCTCCGCACGGCACCCGGTCGCCATCGCGGAAACAAGGGGTAAAGGACGTCTGCGGATCGAGAACCGCAAAAACCCGTGCGGCAACCTCAATCCCTGCCAGCACCATCTCTTCCTTGGCTATCAGGCGTGCATGAATCTGGCGCGACTGGGGGACAACCGCCAATGTGGTTATGTCGCCGGTATGAATATCTTCGAACAGCGCATTTTCGATGATCCGGTCGACACCGGTCATAAGAATTCTCCAAGGGATAAGTAGCCAACTTATAACACAGGATCAAATGCCCCGCAACCGCTAATGAAGGGGGATCCGTTGTCATTCCCCACTGTCAGGGGCATTGGCGCGTGTCCCGAACGTCATTGTCCCACGTTTGTTGACTTATCCACCCTACTGCACTAGAATGTGCCGTTATGAACAGGCACGGCACATCTCCTTCTGAGCGCCAGACCCCTCGCCTTACCCTGGTGAAAAAGATCATTGCCGGATACTCCGCAATGGCATTCTTCACAATTGCAGCTCTGACCTTTGCTACCTACGGTCTCTTTTCACTGCACAGGACAGCCCGCGAGATTGCGAAAACCGACCTGGTTTTCATCAACGAATCCCAGCAGCTCAGGGAATCGATTGTCGCACAAGAGCGTTATGCCGGCAAGTATCTGATCCTTGGCAGCAACGAATTCAAAGAACTTTTTACCAAACGGGAAGACGAATTCATCGGCATCCTCACATCGATGCAACGGAAAAAGAACCTGCCTGAGCTGACGACGCTCATGAGCAATTACGCCCAGTACCGTCGTTTGGCCAATACCGTTTTCACGGGAGAGAGCAAAAGTCCTGTTGCACTCCAGGCCGCGGCTGCCAGGGTGATTTCATCCATAGACACGATTTCCACCAACGAACAGGTCAGGCTCAACACCAAGCTGGAATCGGCTGACCAACGGCAACAGTGGACCGTCAGCTGGACCCTCATCCTCTCCTTTACCGGCTTTCTCCTTGCTACAGCTGTTGCCACCTATGTGACCTTTTCCATCTCCACGGCCATCAGAAAACTGAAAAAAGCCACCCATCGCATCGCCGAAGGCGAATTCGATTACGACCCGCAGATCCCGCCCGGCGACGAAATCGGCGACCTGGCAAGGGATTTCACCCACATGGCGGCCCGGCTGAAAGAACTCGAACAGATGAGCCTCGATGCGAGCCCCCTGACCCGACTGCCGGGCAATATTGCCATTGAGCGGGTCCTCAACAAGCGGCTGTCGAGTTGCCTTCCCTTCGCGGTCTGCTATGTCGACCTCGACAATTTCAAGGCATACAACGACCGCTACGGCTATATCAAGGGAAGCGAACTGATCAAGATGAGCGGCGAAATAATCTACGAAGAAACCACGAGACTCGCCGGCGACGATGCCTTTGTCGGCCATGTGGGAGGAGACGATTTCGTTATCGTTCTCGAGGCGGACAACGCTGAAGAGGTCTGCAAAGCGGTAACGGCTCGCTTCGATCGTGATATTGTGGCACATTACACCCAGGAAGACGTGGCCCGCGGTTCAATCGAAGGGGTTGACCGCTATGGCGTACACCGCACCTTTCCCATCATGACCGTCTCTATTGCCGTCCTGATCTGCCAGCACGGCGACGAATACGATTCGGCAGTAGAGATCGCCAGAACAGCCGCCCAGATCAAGGATCACGTCAAAGGCCAACCGGGAAGTAATTTCTTTATAAACCGGCGCAAAGGGAAACGATGAGACGACTTGTAACAGCCGTACTGCTGACACTTCTGCTCACAGGATGTTCGCTGAGAAACATGCAGATATTCTCCGACTTGACGCAAAAAGGGAAACTGTCCGAAGCGATCAGCGCCATGGATAAAGGGAACGAACTGGCCGCAACCAAGCTCCTTGAGGAGATCTGCGCCAGCGAAAATGTATCCGGGGTAACCGACGAAGCGCTGTTCCGACTGAGCATGCTCGGATTAAGGCAATACAAGGAGCCTGAGGGAATGCAGCTGGTGCAGAAACGGATGGAGCGGCTCCGGACGGAGTTTCCCACCAGTGAATGGACAAGGCTGGCTTGGCCGCTCATGGAGTACATGAACTCCGTAGAAGGAGTGCGGGGAGATCTTCGCGCCCTGAAACTACGCAATACTTCACTGGCAAAAGATAACCGTGAACTGCACCTTGCCAATCAGCAGTTGCAGGGAACAAATCAGTCGCTCACCAAGGAAAACAAGGAGATTAAGGAGCGCATCGACAAACTGAAAGACCTTGACGTCGAACTGGAACGAAAAAACCGGCGCTGACCGATCCGCTCGCAACGGCTACCTGCGCCATTCCAGCGGTACGGCCTCCCGTGCCGCCTCAACATCCAGGTCGGCAAGTTCTTTCTCCAGCTGGCTGACCCTTTCCTCATCCTGCCCGATCTCCCTTTCCAGATCATTATAGGCCAAACGGTCACTCACCTTGTGGAAGAGGGTCCGTTGACGGCGCAGTTCCTGCAATTTTTCCTGCTTTATCGCAATTCTCTCCCTGATGCTCGCCAGTTCACCCCTGATAGCGGCATATCGCTGCCTCCAGACGCCTTCGTCCTGTGGCCGATCGGCTGGTTTCGGGGAAGCCGGCTGCACAGAAGGCGTTTCGGGAATGACGGTTATCGCCGAGGGTTCGATCGATTCGAGCTCGCGCGCCTTTCCCCGGTATTTTTTCGGGATGTTGTCGGGGTTGTCGGTGAAGTGCATCCCGCCCTTGCTGTCTTCCCATTGATAGGTGGCTGCAGGCACTTCGACAGCAACCGCCACGATGAGTCCCAGCGTACATAGATACAGCAGATCGTTCCTCATACGTCAGCCCCTCTCTTGCCTCCGGACAATTTTTCAATTTGACGGGAATACCATATATTAGTATAGTGCTTTACTTACATTTACCCCCCTCAAAAGAGGAGCCCATTATGAATTCAAGATGTTGCACCATTCTAGCCGCTGCCGTCTGCATGCTGTTTGCCGCCGTTGTCCATGCCAAGGAGACCAAAGACATCTCCTTCACGTTCAAGAATGCCGATCCGGTCATATTCAGCCACGACCTTCACCTCTCCAAATATAACAACAACTGCAAGGTTTGTCATAATGCCATTTTCAATCTCAAGAATCGCACGCGCTACACCATGGCCGACATGGAGAAGACCAAGTCGTGCGGAGGCTGCCATAGTGGGGTAAAGGCCTTCAGCGTCGCCAGTGAAAGCGATTGCATCCACTGCCATACGGGAAAGACCCGCAACATCACGTACAAGATGAAGAAGGCAACCGAGGTCGTGTTCAACCACGCCCTGCACATTGACAAGACCAAGGGGAAGTGCCGCAACTGCCACAACGGCAAGGTTATTACCGGCAAAGACAAGAACGTCACCATGGCTGAAATGGAAAAGGGCCGGACGTGCGGTGCCTGTCATAACGGCAAGGGAGCATTCACGGTTGGCGGCAACTGTACCCGTTGCCACAAGGGCTATCAGCCGCGCGATATCACCTTCAGCCTCAAAGGTATCACCAACGCCGCCTTCAGCCACAAATTCCATTTGGGCATGTACCAGTGCAATGACTGCCACACCTCGATCTTCCCGTACAAAGCCGGAACACTCCACCGCACCATGGGTGAAATGGAGCAGGGGAAATCGTGCGGAGCCTGTCACAACGGCAAAGACGCCTTTTCCTCAAGCGGTGACTGCGAACGCTGCCATGCCGCTTTCAAACCAGCACCTATTACCTTCAAGAACGAAGGGGGCGAGGTCATCTTTAACCACGCCTATCACCTGAACATGTACAAATGCGCCAATTGTCACACCAAGCTCTTCCCGTTCAAGGTTGGCGTGAAAAAGGCCACCATGAGCGAGATGGAAAAAGGCGCTTCCTGCGGCGGATGCCACAATGACGGCAAAGACGCATTCAGCGTCAAGGAAAACTGCGAAAAGTGCCATAAGATGTAACGTCACGTTGCATACGAAGCAGAGAAAAGGCGGGCGCCCTCGGGTACCCGCCTTTTTACGTCACAACACGTCATCCATCAACGCCTCGTCCGGAACTGTTTCCTGATGGCTTCATAGAGCCCTGACGGAGAGGTGTCTACAACGACGATTCGCGCATTCGTCTCCTTTTGCAGATCGGCAACCGTCAGGTCGTCGAGAAAGATCCCCTCCCCTTCCTTGAGCATGACATCGGGGATCAGCATCAGATCACCCACGGCCCTCCCCTGCAGTGCAGCAATGATATCCCCGCCGGAAATAAGCCCGGTAACGGTTACACTGGGGCCGAACAGCCGGTTCTCGACCGCAAGCGGGGTGAGCGTCACACCGGTCTTGACCGACAGGGCGTCGAGAAATTCGCTGATGACCGGCAGCGCAGATAGACCGGTCACCACGGTTGCAGAACCATTACCGAGCTGGCGGGCCTTACGCAGGACCTTGGCAGCCTCATTCCGAAAAAGAGGCACCATGCCCACCCCGTTTTCCAGCTGTGGAAATTCGCCATAGGATGAAAATTCGGGAAACGCCAGCCCTGCCTTGAGATAGAATTCATCGGCCAGAAAGAGAAACGGCTCGCCGAGCTCCCGTTCCAGGCGCTCCGCCAGAGGTTGCCATTCCCGGATGAACGCGGCGGCATACTCGGCAGTCACCGGGGACAAGCGGGGCAGATTGGAGCGATGGCTCGTAAGCCCAACAGGCACGATGGCCAGTGAAGCGACCTGCGGGTAGAGTTCCACCAAGTCGCGCACTGTCTGTTCCAGGGCCGCGCCATCGTTGAGACCAGGACAGAGCACTACCTGGGTATGCATGACGATCCGTGCGGCAGCCAGTTCCTGCATGATGTCCAGGATGGGGGGAGCTCCGCTGCGCCCCAGCAAGCGATCGCGAAGAGCCGGGTCAGTGGCATGAACGGAAATATAGAGCGGTGAAAGCCGTTGTTTCTTGATACGAACCAGTTCAGACCTGCGGACATTCGCAAGAGTGACGTAATTGCCGTACAGAAAGGAGAGGCGATAGTCCTCGTCTTTGACATAGAGGGGGCGACGCAGCCCGCGGGGGAGTTGATGGACGAAACAGAAGACGCAGGCATTGCGGCACCGTGCCGGGCTGGGTGTTGCAAAGCGAAGCCCCAGCGGCTGCTCCATGGCATCCTCCACTTCACATTCCCAGAGGCTCCCGTCGGCCCGCTCCAGATCGAGTACGAGTTGGTCGCCGGACGCCCAATAATGGAAATCGATGATGTCGCGTAACCGATGACCGTCAATGGCGATCAGGCGATCCCCCGGTTCTATGCCGAGTTCGTCGGCAACACTCCCCTTCATGACATCTTCGATCAGGAGCCCCTTCATAGATCCCCCGCAAAGAAGTCAGACTTGCGATATCGGGCAATCATCGACCGGCCAAAGACGTTGCATATGGCCGTCAGCGGGACTGCCAGCAGCATTCCGAGGATGCCCGCGACCTGCCCGCCGACCAGCAGCGCAATCATGATCACCAGGGGATGCAACCCCACCTTGTCGCCCACGATTTTCGGCGTGATCACACTCCCCTCGAACGCCTGTACCAGGGCAAACCACCCCAGACAGAGCAGCGGGTGCAGGAGGTCCTGAAACTTGAGCAACGCCATCAATACTGACAGCACGATCCCGATCAGAGTGCCGAGATAGGGGATGATGAAGGCAAGCCCGGCCAAGGTCCCGATCATCACGGCCAGGTCGATGCCGATCAGGGAGAGCCCGATGCTGTAGAGCACAGCCAGGATCAGGCAGACCGAAAGCTGCCCGCGGATGAATGCCGCAAGGACGTCCTGCACCTCGTCGATCCGCGCGACAAACCACGGCCGCCAGGAAAGAGGGACCAGGTCGAGGGTACCCTCCCACATCCGCGGCAGATCCTTCAGGAAGTAGTAGAGATAGACCGGAATGATCAGGTAACCGAGGACCGTCAGGATAAGCGAGAGGGTCGTGGCAAACGCCTTCTGGACAACCAGGAAGGTATCGCGGTAAACCCCCATGGGGAGTTCCCTCAGGGTGGCTAGAGCCGTATTGATATGGCTATAGACTTTCTCCGGGGTCTCGATGTCGAGATAGACCTTGACCTGCTGCGGGATCAGCGAATAGAGCCGGGATGCATAGTCGGGAAGGGCCGCCTGGATAGCCTGGAACTCGCGGCTGAGCGAACCGAGGAAAAACCATGAAATCCCGCCGGCAATCAAAGAGATCAGTGCAAACATCCCCAGGACGGCGATGCTGCGCTTCACCCCTTTTGCTTCTGCCCAGGCAACGAGAGGCGCAAGGATGTAGGCAATGATGAACGCAAGGAAGAGCGGCAGGACGATTGCCGATAACCAGTAGCAGAGCGCTACGAAAGCGATGGCCGTGAAGATGAGCACACCGGCCGTAATGATTTGACGGTTCCGCATAGAAAATATCATCCCATAAAGGAAGGGCGACCACAGGGCCGCCCTTCCCATATTCCGATCATGGCGTCCGGATGCTACTGATGGAGCTTGAAGGTCCCGTCAGACGATGTAATGGTGGCAATGGCATGCTTGTAGATCAGGATATCCCCCTGCACCTCCATGAGAACCGAAAAATTATCGAATGACTTGATATACCCTTCCATGGTCTCGCCGGTCATGAGCTTGACGATAATCTTAACCCGCTCCTTACGGGACTGGTTCAGATACTGGTCCTGGATGTTGAACGGTGCTTTTGCCATAACACACTCCTTTTGACAAGAAATCAATCACATAGTCTACGATACTAGCAAAACTTTTTTGATAATCAACCCAGGAAATTTCTGCATCCCTCTTGAACCAGGTATCCTGACGCTTGGCATAGTGCCGGGTTTCCTGCTTGATCAGCGCAATCGCCTCTTCCAGCGGTACTGAACCGGCAAGATACGCGCAGATCTGTCGATAGCCTATGGCCCGCATCGCCTTCAGGTCGGCCGCATGATCCGCACCAGGTCGTTGGGATGGAGCATGGCAGCAGTAGCCGGGTCAACGGCCAAAAGCAAACGGTGGACAGCCTCATTCCCTGCCCGGGCCGCAAAGGCCTTCAATTCCCGTCGATACTCCTCGTCACTGGCAGGAGATTCCATGAGACCGTTGAGAAGTGCCCGGATATAGAGCCCTGTCCCGCCTACGATGATGGGATGCTTCCCACGCCTCTGGATCGAGTCGATAGCCTCGCCGGCCCGGCGCTGGAAATCGGCAGCGGTAAAATTCACGTCAGGATCTACGATATCGATGAGATGGTGCGGCACGCGCTGCTGCATGGCCGGGGAAGGCTTGGCAGTGCCAATATCCATTCCGCGGTAGACCTGCATGGAGTCGGCATTGACGATCTCGCCGCCGATCTGTTCGGCAATGCGGATTGCCAGCTCGCTCTTGCCCGAGGCCGTCGGCCCCTGGATAATGACGATTCGGGTCTTACCGCTGCAATCCCCTGCCACAGCCGTATCCACTTACGGATTCCCGCTCTTCGAGCGTTTGAACATCCGCTCGATATCGCCCAGGGGGAACCTGCAGAGGACAGGCCTGCCATGGGGACAGGTGGCGGCGAATTCGGCCTGGTCCATCTGCCTGAGCAGGCTGCGGATCTCCTCCACGGAAAGTGAACGGCTCCCCCGCACCACGCTGTGACATGCCATGCAGGCCATCAGATCATCCGCCAGCTCAACGGCAGCATGGCTGCGCCCGATCTGCAACAGCTCTGCGACGATATCTCTCAGCACCCGTTGATAATCGAGATGGGCAAACATCCGCGGCACCCCTTTGATCACCGAGGTGGTGCCGCCGAATTCCTCAAGCTCGAAACCCAGTTTCTCCAGGGTATCGGCAAATTCCTTGACACAGGCGCTTTCGGCAAAGGTCAGCTCGATGGTCTCGGGGAAGAGCAGGCCTTGGACCTCCACCCCTGTTTGCCCGAACTGGGCCTTCAACTGCTGGAACGCGATGCGCTCATGCGCGGCATGCTGATCGATGAGCACCAGGTCGGTACCGTCCTGGCAGAGGATATACATGGCATTGAACTGGCCCAGAACCGTCAGGGATGAGTAATATCCGCCGCCATTGTCAGGTAACCCGGCCCTGCTCTCAGGGGCAACAGCTTTTGCCACCGAAGAGGAGAAGCTCCGGGAGGACGTCGCAGGCGGTACGGAAAACACGGACGGCTGCTCCCTGACCGGTAGAGCCGCATAACGTGCCAGCGCCTCACGGACACCCGTATCCCGTGCTTCGCGCAGTTGCCGGTCAGCAGATGCAACCGTCACGGGTGTGCTAGCAGCCCGCACGGTCCAGGGGGAGGTCCGCAGAAGATTCTCCACCGCAGCCTGAATCACGTCGTGAACCCTGCCCTGCTCTCGAAACCGCACCTCGTGCTTTGTTGGATGGACGTTTACATCCACCTCTTCCGGGGGGATATCCATGAAAAGAACCACCACGGGATAGCGCCCTCGTTCAAGCACACCGCGATACGCCTGGAGGATTGCATGCTGCACTACGCGATCACGGATGAATCGGCCATTGATATAGGTGTAGAGGTAGGTGGTAGTGGAGCGGCTCAATGCGGGACGGCTGATGAATCCGCGAACCGTTATAGAACCTTCCGAGACATCCAGCGGCCAGAGCCCCTGGCTGACATCGCTGCCGAGCAGGGATGCGACCCTGTCGTGGAGATTCCCCTGCAGGACCCTGAACTGACTGCGGCGATCGGAGACATAGGACATTCTGACGTCGGGACGGGAGAGAGCCAACCTGGTGAGCAGTTCTCCGACATGACCCGCCTCTGTCTCGGCACTCCGCATGAATTTGAGCCGTGCCGGGGTGTTGAAAAAGAGGTTGCGCACCTCGATCGCCGTCCCTGCGGCCATGCCATGCGCCTTTACCGAGACAATCTTGCCACCTTCGACATAGATCTCCGTCCCTTCGACACTCTCGCGTTCACGGCTCGCCAGGGTCAGCCGGGAAACCGATGCAATGGAGGGGAGCGCCTCGCCGCGGAACCCGAGCGTCACAATGGCGGCCAGATCGGCATCGCTTGACAGCTTGCTGGTCGCATGACGTTCCAGGGCCAACAAAGCCTCCTCGCGCGAGAGTCCACAACCATCATCGCTGACCCTGATGGATTTTTTCCCCCCGGATTCGATTTCGACGGAAATCTCCTGCGCACCGGCATCAAGGGAATTCTCCACCAGCTCCTTCACCACCGCTGCCGGCCGCTCCACCACTTCTCCGGCAGCTATCTTGTTGGCCAGTTGTTCAGGCAGTATCCTGATCCGGGTCGCCACGAAACACCTCATCCTTGCAAAAATGAAGCTACAATAGCGCACGCTCCGGCGCTTGTAAAGGAGATCGCACTATGGTAAAGCAGAACAAAGCGTTGCGGAAATAGCACGTTGAGAATCCGGGGCGACCTGCCTTCTGCAGGGGTTACCCCTTCGACAAAGGAAATAGCGTGAAAGTACTGATCGCAGACGACAATGTTTCCGTGCACCGGGT
>JACRPV010000095.1 GCA_016223015.1 Geobacter sp.
GCCACATCGTCGTCCAGGATCATGATCCCTGGTTTCATAAGTCCCCCCCTACATGCATGCATTCAAGTCTCATGTATCCATATATCGGCGAAGAGGTGTTCAGCTTTAAAACAAATAAGGCCGTCCAGAAATCTGAACGGCCTTATTATTTACGATGATACCGGGATGTCACCATTCGTCGTCGTCATCCTCTTCTTCACCATACTCGTCTACCCCGAACGCCTCGTCGTAGCCGAGATCGCCGGCCCCTTCCACATCGTCCAGCTCTTCGGCAAAGAACTGTTCGGGAGTGCGCTCGTCCTCGGCATCGTGAATGGCCTCGAAACGCGCCAGGATGTCACCCTTGGTGCAGTAGCGGCCATCGCGGTGCGCACAGACGTCGCGTTCACAGAGATCAAAGAGCTGTATTTCACTGCAGAGCCGTTGCGGTTTTTCATTCTGTGCCATTGGTAGCCTCACCTGAAAGTCGCTGCTTCATCGCCGTTCATGCGCCGCGAAGAAACTCCTTGGCCTTTTCCACGTCTTCCTTACAGCCGATGTAGACCGGGGCACGATGATCGAGACTCTCGGGCTGGACATCGAGGATATCGATAACGCCGTTGCTGGCGGCCCCACCGGCATGCTCGATCAGGTAGGCCATGGCGTTCAGTTCGAACAGAAGCCGGAGCTTTCCCCTGGGAGAACCCTGCAGCGCCGGATACATGAAAATCCCCTTCCCTTTCATCATCACCTGGTTGATGTCGGGGACAAAACCGCCGGAGTAGCGGAGCTTGCTCCCCTTCGCCTCCAGGTAACGGATGAACTTCTCGTTCTCGGGAGTATACTTGTTGCGCAGACCGCCCGGAGAATAGATGTCGCCAGACGGTTTCATGGTGACGTTCTCCCTGGTAAGGGTGAACTCCATCAACTGGTTGAGGGTGAACTCGTGGACGCCGTTCCCCACGGAATAGACCAGCGAAACCCGGGGTCCGTAGAGGATATACATGGCAGCGACCTGATTGCGGCCGGTCTGCAGGAGATCGCACCCCTTGTAGATGGAGACGATGGTGCCGACGGCCAGGTTGACGTCGACCAGGGAGGAACCGTCCAGCGGGTCATAGGCCACGGAGTAGAGGCCATCTGCCGCTGCCTGGGCCTGGAAGATCTCGTCCATCTCCTCGGAGGCGATGTTGCAGACCACGCCGGTATGGATCAGGCGCTTGCGGATGATCCGGTCGGAGAGGACATCAAGGGCGAGCTGTTCCTCACCGTAGAGGTTGGAGGTACCTGCCACACCCAGGTCACCGGTACGGACCGCATTGATCACGTATTTGCTTGCCTCGGCGATCTCGCAGATCACGTGGATAAGATTGTCGCAGATATCCTGTCCGCGCAGGTGTCGCCGCAGGTCGATCTGGAACTTTGTCTTGCCCGGTTCGCTGTGCATGGTAGTTCGTCCCTCCCCCCAGAGAATATCATGTAAACGTTTAGAGATTAGTGCAA
>JACRPV010000096.1 GCA_016223015.1 Geobacter sp.
AGGAGCTGCTGCGGGATGATAACCGTATGCATTGATCTTCTCACACAGTATCACAATGTTGTGGGGACAGACGGTAGTGCAGAGACCGCATCCTTTACAGCGCAACTCGTCAATCTCTATTCTAGGCATAACGGCATTCCTTGTTCATGAAATGAAAGGCTGATACGTTTCTCTAAAGATGAGCTGACCAGTCAACAGAGCTTCACAGTGAGAAAAAATAAGTAATCATAAAAAGTTACTTGATTTCCAAATAATATGTCGTTAAATAGGTACACAGTACGATTACAATCCCCTTATGGAGGAATGCATGGCACAGACACTGTTAGAACTGACGGCTAGTATTGTATCAGCACATGCTTCAGTGACAGAAATGTCAGGAGAAGAACTCCTTCAGGAAATCCAAAGGGTCTTTTCGTCCCTGCAGGTCCTTGAAGGTGCTGCCCCGGATGCTGCCGGGGAACTAGCAAAGGCGCCGACCATGAGTCTCAAGAAGGCGTTCCAGCCCGACCAGATTTTCTGCATGATCTGCGGCAAAGGCGGCATGAAGACCCTCACCCGGCACCTGTCGCAGGTTCACGGCATGAAACCCCGCGAATACCGGAAGCAGTTCGGCATCCCCAGCAGCCAGTCGCTGACCGCCAAGAACTTCTCCGATGCCCGTCGTAAAATGGCCAACGAACGGGGGCTGGCCGACAACCTGGCCAAGGCCAGGGCGGTCCGGGCCGCCAAGCTTGCCAAGGCCAAGGCGCCCGCTGCGGTCAAGACAAAGACGAGCAAGGCGAAAAAGGCCTGAACCGCAGAACCGCCGCATGACACAGAGAAACCCGACTGACTGGTCAGCCGGGTTTTTTATCGTCTACGGCGATAAATACCGCATCTGTCCATCTGCACTGCTTCCCCGGACGTCAGAGCACCTTGTTCAGCGAGTATTCAACGATCCCTTCCGCACCCAGCTTGATCAGTTTCGGCACAATGCGGCGCACCTCCTGCTCGGGGAGGATGCTCTCGATGGAGACCCAGTCGGATTTGTAGAGATGGGCAACCGTCGGGTTGTTGAGACTCGGCAGGATCTCGATGATCGCTTCCACGGCGCTGTTGGGGGCATTCATCTTCAGACCGACCATCCCCTCGGCCGACAGGGCAGACTTGAGGAGCGTGGCAATGGTCTCGATCTTCTCCCGCTTCCAGGGGTCCTCCCAGGAGGCCCTGTTGGCGACCAGAACAGGCACCGATTCCATCAGCTCGCAGACGATTCGAAGGCCGTTGGCCTTGATCGTCGAACCGGTCTCGGTAACCTCGACAATGGCATCGCACAACCCGTCCACGACCTTGGCCTCGGTGGCTCCCCACGAAAATTCCACCGTGACCGGGATATTGCGTTCAGCAAAATACCGCTTGGTAAAACCGACCAGCTCGGTCGAAATCGTTGCACCATGGAGGTCTTCGGGTTTTTCGACCTTCGAATCCTTGTTCACTACCAGCACCCAGCGCGCCGGTCTCCGCGAGACCTTGGAATAGACCATCTCGCAGACTTCCACCACATCCGATTCGTTCTCGCGGACCCAGTCCCGACCGGCTATGCCGGCGTCTATGGTCCCCCGCTCGACGTACTTCCCCATCTCCTGGGGACGGATCAGCTTGCAGTTCATCTCCTCGTCGTCCACACCGGGGAAATAACTCCGCGACGAGATGCTGATCTGCCAGCCCGCCTTCTTGAACAGTTCGACCGTGGCATTTTCGAGACTTCCCTTGGGGATGCCGAATTGAAGGGGATTGCTCACTTCTTATAGAC
>JACRPV010000018.1:0-5663 GCA_016223015.1 Geobacter sp.
AGCATGAATATTTGTGATACTGAAATATGCGATTATCCGATTCTGCTCGTTGATGATGATCGATTTATCCGACGCATCACGGAAGATGCTCTTGTTCGCCTCGGCTACAAAGTTGAGACTGCCGCAAATGGCAAGATTGCCTTGGAGATGCTGGCAGAAGGGGATTTTCCCCTGGTAATCAGCGACTGGGTAATGCCGGAAATGGATGGTGTCGAACTCTGCCGGGCAATCCGCGAATCTCATCGACAACAATATACATACATCATCCTTCTGACTTCCCAGGCTCGGCAGGATGATATCATAAAGGGTCTCGAAGCGGGGGCTGACGAGTATCTGGTAAAGCCGGTCAATCCAGCAGAGCTGACAGTGCGGATCAAGACGGCCCGTCGCATCATCGACCTGGAAAGATCGCTGCAGCGGAGCCTGGAAGAGATCAAACGGTTATCCCTCACCGATGCGCTCACCGGTGTGTTCAACCGACGTTATCTCGATGACCGGCTACTCCAGGAGCTTAAACGTGCATATCGTTATGAACGGCCCCTCTCCATAGCCATGCTGGATATTGACCATTTCAAACTGGTCAACGACCGGTACGGTCATCAGGCAGGTGATACCGTTCTCAAGATCTGTGCTGCACAGGTCGGAGAGAGTATCCGTGGAGAGGTCGACTGGCTGGCCCGTTATGGAGGTGAGGAGTTTGTTGTCGTCCTTCCTGAAACCGATCTGAATGGAGCTCTGATTGTTGCGGAACGGTTACGAAAATTGATTTCAGGGTTGGTGATTTCGGATGTGGGGCATGACATTCGTATCACTGCCAGTTTTGGGGTTGCCAGTCACACTCCTTGGCAGCAGGATTTGGCAATCGATTCTGAACAACTCATTCGAGTAGCCGATACCTGTCTCTATCAGGCTAAGCAGAACGGCCGCAATCTGGTTAAAGGTGTAGCTATCTGAATGTGACGGGATGGGAGTCTATCGTACTAAGAACAAAGGCCATGCATCTGTTTGCATGGCCTTTGTCAACTGAATCCTGTTCTACCCGTACCTGCGGGTATCGTCCGGAAGCGGTTAACCGCTCCACTCAGTATCCGACATATTTCCTGATGATCCAACCGAGGCATCGCCTCCTTTACGACTGCAGTTCTCAGGATATGATGTCCAGCATGCTCTGTGTCATTTCCGTGTCGGTTTTAATGGCCTGTAGATTGGCTTTATAACCGTTGACCGTGGAAAGCATCTCAACTGCTTCGCGAGAGATGTCAACCTGGTCATCAGTGGGTCTGACAGCAGCACTGACGCCTCCTGAATGCGTCTCCTGCAAGGTTACCTGCGACGGTTTAAAATTCTCAGTATTCGTGTTGGCTACGTTGTGTGATGTTACCTCGATTTTCGTGCTGTAGGCATCAAGCGCGCTGGATGCAATACTGGTTGCATCGGTCATGGCACTGCTCCTTCTCCCTCCAATTACGCATATGTAGAAAAACCATAACTCGGATCAGGTTGAAGCTGTTGTACCTGCTGTGCGAGCATGTTAGCAACCTGGTTCTGACTGTCGGCAGCCTGTTTCAATGCCGCCATGCTGATCCCTTCCTGGGTTTTTGCCTGTGTCATCATCATGGCTGCCCCGGCAATTGCAGTTGTTTCCATATCCACCTCCCTTGCGTTCCTTATCGGCTTGATACGAAAAAAATTGAGGTTTTGTTCGCAATTCATGAGATGTCGTCAGCGGCATGTTGATCGTCGACGGATTTGTGATCAGAGCGTCTTAGTGGTAAAGGCCGCCTTCAGGCAGAAGGCAGCCTTTTGGTGGGTGCTACAGGCTTTTGCGATTCTCAGTCGCACACCGAACGAATCGATTGCTCGATTCCATCCATGAGGAAGGCAAGCTCGTCGAGAGAGATGACCAGGGGGGGGAAGACGACAATGGTATTGCCGAGCGGGCGAAGGAACAGGCCGTGTTTTCTCGCTTCGAGGCAGACTTGTACGCCGACACGTTCCTCCCAGGCATAGGGATCACGCGAGTCCTTGTCCCTGACCAGCTCGATGCCGCCGATCATGCCCGACTGGCGGACATCGCCCACATGTGGCCGGTGCGACAGCTCAGTGAGTCGCGAGCCAAGGTATGCAATCTTTTGAGGAAGGGATTCGAGGAGTTGCGTAGATTCAAACAGATCCAGGCTGGCCAGGGCTGCGGCACAGCCGAGCGGGTTGCCGGTGAAGGTGTGCCCGTGGAAAAAGGTTTTTAGCTCTCTGTACTCTCCCAGAAAAGCGCCATATACCTCTTCGGTGGCCAGAGTTGCCGCCAGGGGGAGGTATCCGCCGGTAATCCCCTTGGAGAGGGCCATGATATCCGGGGTCACAGCCTCCTGTTGGCAGGCGAACATGGTCCCTGTCCGGCCGAAACCGACGGCGACCTCGTCGGCGACCATCAGGATTTCATGGCGGCTGCAGAGTTCCCGCACCCGCTTCAGGAAGCCGGGAGGCTGGACAATCATGCCGCCGGCCCCCTGGACCAGAGGCTCTATTACCAGCCCGGCAGTTTCCCCGGCATGGGCCTCCATGAGTCGTTCCAATTCCTGCAGGCATTGGAGATCACAGCGGGTGTGATCCCGCTCCACGCAGGACTCACAGCGATAGCAGTAGGGGGAGGGCGCCTGGATGGTCCGGAACAGAAGCGGCCGGAACACGGCGTGAAAGGTGTCGATCCCGCCAACGCTGACTGCCCCCAGGGTGTCGCCGTGGTAGGCGTTTTTGAAGGAGATGAATCGCTGCTTTTCCGGTCGTCCCCGGTGCTGCCAGTACTGGAACGCCATCTTGATGCCGATTTCCACTGCCGTTGAACCGTTGTCGGAATAAAAGACCCTGGTGAGTCCTGTCGGTGCCAGGTCTGCAAGCCGCTTGGCCAGCAGTGCTGCCTTTTCGTTGGTGAGCCCGAGCAGGGTGGAATGCTCGATCCGGTCCAGCTGGTCCTTGATGGCGGCATTGATCTCGGGAACCGCATGGCCGTGGACATTGGTCCAGAGGGAGCCGACTCCATCCAGCAGGCGAATGCCTTCGCTGTCGACGAGCCAGCATCCTTCGCCGCGGACGATGACCGGCGGTTCGCTCGCTTCCCATTCCCGCATCTGGGTAAACGGGTGCCAGATATGGTCCCGGTCGTATGCCTGCAGGGTTGCAGTTGAAATCGGTTTACTCAAAGCCGAGCTCCTTGAGAAGAAATGGGGTGAGCAGGTGGGGGATGAGCTGCTCCACCAGCAGTTCGACAAGCCTTTTGGGCTCGTCCGCATCGACTTTGGGGAATACGCCGAGGATAGGGGCGCTGGCAAGCGATCCCAGTAGGTGGGGGGCGTACGATTCGACTTCGTCCGGCTGAGCGGGGTAATTGTTGATGATGATGCCGGTAACCGCTATCCCCATCTGTTTTGCCGCATAGGTGGTCAGCAGGGTATGGTTGATGGTGCCGAGATTCGGGCGGGTCACCACCAACGTCGGCAGCTGCAGGTCGTTGATGAGGTCTGCGATCAAAAGGCCGCCGGCCAGAGGGACCATCAGCCCCCCGGCGCCTTCGACTATAACGAAATCGTGTTGTCGGGCCAGCCGCTCGTAGGCCCCCCTGATCCGGCTGAATTCGATCCGGACCCCTTCGTGGGAAGCAGCTTCCGATGGGGCAATGGGGTCGGCAAAGAGATAGGGTGCGTTATCCGGGGTCACCGACGACGCACCGGCTGCCCAGGCAAGGAGCTCGGCGTCGTCGGAGACGAGTCGGCCATCCCGACTGCTGCAGCCGCTGGTTACCGGTTTCATGATTCCCACATTGATGCCGCGCAGCATGAGGATTCTCGCCAGCGCAGCCGCGGCTATGGTCTTTCCCACGCCGGTGTCGGTTCCTGTTATGAAGATCCCTTTTTCAGGCATGGCACTCCTCCAGGGTTAGATTCAGGTCTTGCAGCATGATTCGGTCCTGCTCCGCCGACCTGCCGCAGGTGGTCAGGTAGTTGCCGATCATGGTGCCGCTGGCGCCGGCAAAAAAGATCCATGATTGCAGGTCGCGCAGGTTGTGTTCCCGCCCGCCGCAGATGGAAATCTGCCGGTCCGGCAGGATCAGGCGGAAGAGGGCAATGGCCTGGAGGCACTCCAGGGGGGTGATGAACGAGGCTTCTCCCAGGCGCGTCCCCTTGATCGGGTTGAGGAAGTTGAGCGGTACTGAGTCCACTCCCAGCTCCCTGATGGTGAAGGCCAGTTCGATACGCTGGTTCACGCTTTCGCCCAGGCCGAGGATGCCGCCGCAGCAGACCCGCAGGCCTGCCTCTTTTACCGCCCGTACGGTTGCGATGTCGTCATCGTAGCTGTGAGTGGTGCAGACCTTGGGGAAAAAACTCCGGCTCGTCTCCAGGTTGTGGTGATAGGTGCCGGCACCGGCATCCTTGAGCAGGAGGGCCGTATCGCTATCTATGATGCCCAGCGAGCAGGCAGGGATGATGCCGGTTTCCAGCCTGATGCGCTTGAGCGCACGGGTGATCCGGTCGAGCTCCGCGCCCGCGCCGATTCCGGAGCCGCTGGTCACGATGCCGAAGCAGCCCGAACCTTCCTGATCGGCCTTTATGGCCGCGGAAACGATTTCGTCTTCATCGACCAGTGGGAATTCGGGCGCACCGGTCGCGTGATGGGCCGACTGGGCACAAAATGAGCAATTTTCAGGGCAGCGGCCGGATTTGGCATTGATGATTGAGCAGAGGTGAACCGATTGACCGAGAAAATGGTCGCGTACACGTGAAGCGGCAAGAAAAAGTTCGAACAGATCGGTACCCGTCCGCTGTGCGAGCTGCTCTGCCTCGTTTTCGCTGATGGCACCACCGGCGATGATCCGTTGAGTGATTTCGGAAAGTTTGTCGTTCATGGAACCTCCGCAAATGATCTATCATGGCCGGATTTTTTATGTCAACTCAAAAAGCTGTCAAGGTTGACCAATCCGGGATAAAATCACTGATCAGGCAGGCGAAGATGTAAAAAAATACTTGCATTTTCCTCTTGCCGATGCTACAAAACACCCACAATTCATGTTCACTACTAAAAAGTGAGCTCTTCCGGCTCACTTTTTTTTTGGACTTACGGATGGCTCAGATGACAGTTGCAGAAAGGGTGACCGCCCTTGCGGAACCGCTACTGGCCTCGCTTGGGCTGGAGCTGGTCGAATTGGAGTACAAGCGCTTCGGTCGTTCGATGGTGCTCAGGCTTTTCATTGACAGGCCCGGCGGCGTGACGCTTGACGATTGCGCATCAGTGAGCCGCGAATTGTCGCAGGTTCTCGATGTGGAAGATTTCATTCGCGAGTTTTACACGCTCGAGGTTTCATCACCCGGTCTTGACCGGCCGCTGAAGAAGGAATCGGACTATCTGCGCTACGCCGGCCGTCTGGTAAAGCTGAGAACCTTCGAGCTCCTGCCCGATGATGCCGGCAACATGCGCAAGACCTTTGTCGGGACCTTGCTCGGTCTTGAGGATGGTATGGTCAGGCTTACATTGCAGGAAGGTCAGTCGGCATCTCTGCCGCTGGGAAAGATTGCCAAGGCCAACCTGGAATTCGAAATATAATTTCTGAAATACCGGCATTTTGAACATAGTCAAGGAGATACTGCCGTGGAAACGAACTTCAATCTGAAGCA
>JACRPV010000018.1:5710-6520 GCA_016223015.1 Geobacter sp.
ATTGAGGCTCTTGAGCAGGCCGTGCTTACTGCCGCCAACAAAAAATACCGCAATACCCGCGATCTGGAAGCGCATTTCAACGATGATCTGGGCGAGGTGGAACTGTTCGAGTTTGTGACGGTCGTTGAAGAAGTGCAGGATTCCTATAAAGAGATCACCCTGGAGGAGGCGCGCGAGGAAGACCCGGAGGTGGAAGTCGGCGATTCCATCGGCATGAAGCTTCCTTCGAGCGAGTTTTCCCGGATCGCTGCCCAGACGGCAAAGCAGGTTATCATCCAGAAGGTTCGTGAAGCGGAGCGCGAGACGATCTTCAACGAGTTCAAGGACAGGGTCGGAGAGCTGATCAACGGCCTGGTGCGCCGTTACGAAAAAGGTGATCTCGTCGTCGACCTGGGGCGGGCCGAAGCCGTGCTGACCCACAAAGAGCTGGCTCCCCGCGAGGTTTATCGCCAGGGAGATCGGGTCAAGGCGCTCATCATGGATATCCGCATGACGACCAAAGGCCCGCAGATACTGCTGTCCCGCACCCATGGCGGCATGCTGGTCAAACTGTTCGAGGCCGAAGTACCCGAGATCGCCGAAGGGATCGTGGAGATCATGGGGGTTGTCCGCGAACCGGGAAGCCGCGCCAAGATTGCCGTCTACTCGCACGATTCCGACGTGGACCCGGTAGGTGCCTGCGTCGGCATGCGGGGGAGCAGGGTCCAGAACGTGGTCTCCGAGCTGCGCGGGGAAAAGATCGATATCATCCCCTGGTCCGAGGATGTGGCGCGCGTCGCCTGCAATGCGCTTTCGCCTGCAACGGTAACC
>JACRPV010000018.1:6552-14957 GCA_016223015.1 Geobacter sp.
GATGAAGAAAGCCGTTCCATGGAAATCATCGTTGCCGACGATCAGCTGTCGCTCGCCATTGGCAAGCGGGGACAGAATGTCCGCCTGGCTGCCAAGCTGACCGGCTGGAAGATCGACATGAAAAGCGAGTCGCGCATGGCGGAAACCGAGCTTATGCAGTATGCCTCCTACGATGGCTCCCAGGATGAGGAAATCGAGGAAGCGGAAGCCGCATCCGTGCCGGTTGAAGGCGATGAGACAAAGCCCGTTGAAGAGGTCGTGGAGTAGGGCGTAATGGTCCGGAATTCTCCACAGCGGAGTTGTATCGGCTGTCGACAGGTGAGGGACAAGGAAGATCTGCTCCGTTTCGTGTTGACGCCGGAGAGGACCCTGGTGACCGATATCCAGGCGAAATTGCCGGGACGGGGCGCATATACCTGTTTCAATAAGAGATGTCTCGACGAAGCAGTGCGAAGGAACCAGTTTTCGAGGACGTTCAAGGGGGCGGTAAGCCACGGAACGGCAGCAGAACTGGCAGACGAAGTGTCGGCACGGCTATTGGAACGTATCTCCTCCTATATCGCGCTTGCAAACAAGGCCGGCAAGATCATAACCGGCAGCGACATGGTGGAAGAGGCGATCAGGAAGCAGAAGGCCGGTCTCGTCATCATAGCGCAGGACGTATCGTCAGAGATAGGCGAGAAGATTGCTCGCCTGGCGGAACGAACATCACTCCCCTGCTATTACATCCTTACCAAGGATCAACTGGGGGCGTTGGTGGGGAAAGGACTCCGCAGCGCCGTTGCAATCGGCTCCGGCGGTTTTGTCCACGCTATCACGAATGAGATCGAACGGATGAGGAACTTCTTTGAGGAAGGGGCGCACGAATGAGTAAAATCCGCGTGTATGAACTGGCCCAAAAAATGGGCATCGACAACAAGGAGCTGATTGTGAAGCTGAAGGCCGTTGGGGTCGAGGTTAAAAATCATATGGCCGTGATTGATGAGGCGGATGCGAAGAAACTGGATGCGCCCGCGTCCAAGCCGGCGGTTGCCACCCCGGAGTCGAAGGAGGAGGTACGGGTCACCAGTACCATCATCCGACGCCGCGCAAAGATTGTAGAGCAGGCCGCCGAGGAGATACCCCCGGCCCCTGAACCTCCGCCGGTGGAAGTCGTCAAAGAGGAGCCGGTTGTGGTTGCGCCTCCTGTGACTACTGCGCCTGCCGAAGTGGTAGAGCCGCCCGTCATTGTCGAGCCCTCGGTGGTTGCCGAGGCTCCCCAGGAGCCTGCCAAGGTCGAGGTGGAACCGCCTCCCGCGAAAGTGGAGCCGGTCGTTCCCAAGGAAGTACCGGTACAGAGAGCTACGGCAAATCGTGCCGTCATTCTGGGACGGGTTGAAATCCCCGGAGTGAGAACCAAGGAAGCCCCCACCGACAGGCGAGGAACTGCGCGTCCGGGGAGCAGCCCCCGGCCACAGGATCGTGGTCCGCAGCGCGGCACCGATCGACCGGTTGCTCCCCGTGGCGATCGACCTGCAGTTCCCACCACTGAAACGCCGGCTGCGGCAGACGATCGCAAAGCCAAAAAGCGTGTAGAAGTGGATATGACGGCCACTGCCGTTCCGGATCGCAACAAGCCGGGAGGGAAGAAGGGGGGCGATCGGAAGAAAGAGGTCGTGCGCAAGGCAGATCTGGCGGAAAAACGGGAGCGGATCTTCGAGCCGGGGCCCAAATCGGGCAAGGGTAAGAAAAAACAGAAGGACCGGGTCACCGAAGGGCGCAAGACCGAGATCACTACTCCCAAGGCGATCAAGCGTATCATCAAGATCACCGAATCCATTACTGTTGGCGAACTTGCCAAGCGGATGGGGGTCAAGGCAACCGATCTGATCAGGATGCTGATGAAGATGGGGATGATGGTGACCATCAACCATCCTCTGGATGTGGATACCGCGACCATTGGAACTGAACGGTCGCAAGATCACCTTCCTCGACACCCCTGGCCATGAAGCCTTTACAGCCATGCGTGCTCGCGGTGCAAAGGTAACCGATATCGTCATTCTCGTGGTGGCGGCCGACGACGGCGTCATGCCCCAGACCCGCGAGGCGATCAACCACTCCAAGGCAGCCGGTGTTCCCATTATCGTTGCCATCAACAAGATCGACAAGCCCGATGCCAAGCCGGAGCGGGTAAAGCAGGAACTGACCGAGCACGGCCTCGTCTCCTCCGATTGGGGCGGCGATACCACCATGGTCGAAGTTTCCGCCAAGAAGCGGATGAATCTTGCGGAGCTTCTGGAGATGGTTCTCCTGCAGGCCGATCTGATGGAACTCAAGGCCAATCACAACAAACTCGCCAAGGGGACCATTGTCGAGGCGAAACTCGACAAAGGGCGCGGGCCGGTGGCTACCGTGCTGGTCCAGGAAGGCACCCTGAAGTTGGGCGACTATTGCGTGGTCGGCATCCATTCCGGCCGTGTCCGCGCCATGCAGAACGATCGGGCGGACAAGGTGCTCGAAGCAGGCCCGTCCACTCCTGTCGAGGTCATCGGTCTTTCCGGCGTACCCGATGCAGGCGACATCTTCGTGGCCATGAAGGACGAAAAGCAGGCCAAGGAGATTGCCACGCTGCGCCAGATCAAGCAGCGCGAGACAGAACTGGCAAAGCACAGCAAGCTCTCCCTGGAAGATCTGTACAAAAAGATCCAGAGCGGCGAGGTCAAGGACCTCAACGTCATTGTCAAAGGGGATGTGCAGGGTTCTGTGGAGGCTGTTGGAGAGTCGCTCCGCAAGCTTTCCACCGATGCCGTCCGTCTCAACGTCATCCACTCCGCCGTTGGTGCCGTTACCGAAACCGACGTCAATCTGGCAACGGCATCCAATGCCATCATCATCGGCTTTAACGTCCGTCCCGAGGTCAAGGCCCAGAACCTGGCCGAGAAGGAAGGGGTCGACATCAGGCTCTACAACGTCATCTACGATGCGGTTGAAGATGTCAAAAAAGCAATGGAAGGCCTCCTGTCGCCGACCTTCAAGGAGAAGTATCTGGGCAGAGCCGAGATCCGCGAGGTATTCTCGGTTCCCAAGGCCGGAAACGTTGCCGGCTGTTACGTCCAGGATGGCAAAATGCTGCGCAACTCCCAGGTTCGCCTGCTGCGCGACAACGTGGTGATCTACGAAGGGAAGATGTCGTCGCTGCGCCGCTTCAAGGACGATGTGAAAGAGGTGGCAACCGGGTACGAGTGCGGTATCGGCCTGGAGAACTACAACGATATCAAGATCGGCGATATCATAGAATCATTCGAAATGGAAAAGGTAGCGGCTACGCTCTAGAAATCGGGCGTGCTGGCTAATGTGTAAATATGTATAAACGGTCGGAAAAGATAGCAGAGGCAATCCACGAAGTCGTAACCGAGCTCCTGGTGAAGGGGCTCAAGGATCCTCGCATCGGCTTCGTGACCATTACCGGCGTCAAGGTCACCGATGATCTTCACCAGGCAACGGTCTATTTCAGCGTCATTGGCGACGACGATGCCAAGAAGGCGACAGAGGCGGGGTTGAACAGCGCCCGTGGATACATCCGTCGCGAGATGGGTAAGCAGCTCCACATGCGCTACATCCCGGAAATATTCTTCAAGTATGATGTTTCCCTCGACCAGGGAAACAGGATCGAAAAGCTTTTACGGGAAATCAAGGCACATGAGCAGCGAGACGATTCGGAAGATTAACGAAGCCATAGCAGATGCCGCCTCCTTCCTCGTGACCACCCATGAGAACCCGGATGGCGATGCGGTCGGTTCCAGTCTTGCCCTTGCCGGTTACCTGCGTGAGCTTGGGAAGGATGTCACGGTCCATATCTGTGATCCCGTTCCCGAACTCTACGCTTTTCTTCCCCAGGCCGATATGGTGGTGCAGACCATCCCCGATCGCCACTTCGACGTCTGCTTTGTCCTCGATGTCGGCGAATTCCACCGTGCCGGCAAAGCAATCGGCGCGTGCAGGACCATCGGCAGTTTCATCAATATCGACCACCACCTTTCCTGCGAAGAATTCGGGATATACAACCTGATCGATTCCACTGCCTGTGCAACCGGGACCCTGGTCTACCGGATCATAACGGCAGCCGGGCATCCGATCGGATTTGACATTGCTCTCTGTATCTACACGGCGATCATTACCGATACCGGGTCGTTCAGATACTCGAATGCAAACCCGGAGGCGTTTGCGGTCGCTGGGGAGATGATCTCCTGCGGGGTCAATGCCTGGGATGTGTCCGAGAAGCTCTACGAAAGCCAGCCCCGGCAGCGACTGGAGCTGCTCGCCCTGGTTCTGGGCACCCTTATCGTCTCTCCCCGCGGGGATGTGGCTTCGGTATCCATCACCCTGGACATGTACGAAGCCACCGGAACCGGAGCTGAGCTGACGGACGGTTTCATCAACTATCCCCGCTCCATCAAGGGGGTAGAAGTGGCGATCCTCTTCCGTGAGCTGGAGCCTGGCAGGGCTTGGAAGGTCGGGTTCCGTTCCAAGGGGAAGGTAAATGTGGCGCAGTTGGCAGCGGCATTCGGCGGCGGCGGTCATCACAATGCAGCAGGCTGCTCCATGACCGGCGAGCTCGCCGAAGTCTGTCAGCGGATCATGACCCACCTGGAGTATTCTCTGTAACGATGAACGGCTTTCTGGTAGTGGATAAGCCGCCCGGGATCTCCTCCCATACCGTGGTTAGTCGGATTCGTCGCATCACCGGACAGAAAAAGGCCGGTCATACCGGTACGCTTGACCCTTTTGCGACCGGTGTCCTCCCCGTAGCCCTCGGGGACGCCACCAAGGCGATCCAGTTCCTGGACGAATCAGTGAAGGAATATCGTGCAGTCATGCGGATCGGGCAGATAACCGATACCCAGGACTGCACCGGTACGCTGCTCGAAGAGCATGCCTGGCAGCAGGTAACCGATGACGACATCCTGCGTGCTGCCGCTCTGTTCCTTGGCCCGCAGAAGCAGCTCCCTCCGATGTACTCGGCAATCAAGCAAAACGGGGTGCCGCTCTATCGGCTTGCCCGTCAGGGCTCCGATGTGCCGCGGGAATTGCGGGACATCACCATTCACACCATCCGTGTGGAGCAGATATCCCTCCCCGAGATAACCGTGCTGGTCAGCTGTTCCCGGGGGACCTACGTCAGAACCCTGGCCCACGATATGGGGCAGCATCTGGGTTGTGGCGCACACCTCGTCTCCCTGCGGAGAACCCGGAGCGGCCCTTTTTCCATCGACAATGCGCTGACCCTGGAGCAGATTGCCCTGAATGTCGAGGGTGGAGAGCCAGGCTCCTGGCTCATGCCCGTTCCCTCGGCTCTGGGGAAGCTGCACGAGCTGCAGCTCTCGGACTCAGGAGCGCGAAAGGTGCTCAATGGCGTGATCCCCGCAATCGGGGAATTTCTTCCAACGTGCCTGCCTGTTGACTGTGAGCGGGTACTGCTGATGCATGGCGAACGACTTCTGGCGGTTGCCCGCTGTTTCCTGTCCGAAGGGACGTCAACTCTACGATTGCTCAGGGTTTTCACCTAGTTTTTCTTTACTTCGAGCGTCTAATATGGTATGAACACAGAACTTATTGCCCGATAATCAAAATGAAAGGGGGTGTGAACATGCTGGTAACTGAAAAAAAACAGGAGATCATCAGCCGCCACAAACGTCACGATAGCGACACCGGTTCTCCGGAGGTCCAGATCGCGATATTGACCGAGCGGATTACCTACCTGACCGAGCACTTCAAGATCCACAAAAAGGATCACCACAGTCGCCGGGGGCTTCTGAAGATCGTTGGACAGCGGCGCAGGCTGCTCGACTATGTCAAGTCCAAGGATGTCGAGCGTTATAAGGCAATCATCGAAAAACTTGGCATTCGTAGGTAAGCGAAGGCAGTATACCTCGCACCGGGGTATATTGCCTTTCTGTTTTTTAATGGGCTTTGCAGCCCATTTGTTTTTGTTGGGGGCGTGGATAAAGCAACCATGAACCGTTTCCCGTCGGATGAATCGTCAGGCGAGCGGCTATCGGCGACAGTGTGGAGCAACACCGTGCCATGGTTCTTTTGTCGACGGCCCCAACACATCTCACGTTGAGGAGCTGAAAATTACATGGAACAGATCGTACAGGCAGAACTCGGAGGCAGAACCGTTACCATATCCACCGGCAAGATGGCAAAGCAGGCCAGCGGCGCGGTGGTGGTACGGTGCGGCGACACAATGGTCCTGGTCACGGCAGTGGCCACCAAGACGGCCAAGGAAGGCCAGGATTTCTTCCCCCTGACCGTCAACTACCAGGAAAAGGCCTATGCCGGCGGGAAGATCCCGGGCGGCTTCTTCAAGCGCGAAGGGCGTCCCTCGGATAACGAGACCTTGACCTGCAGGCTCATCGACCGTCCCATCCGTCCGCTTTTCCCGGAAAACTTTCTCAATGACACCCAGATCATGGCTACGGTCGTTTCCGCCGACAAGGACAACAACCCCGGCATTCTCGCCATGATCGGCGCCTCGGCAGCCCTTGAGGTTTCCGACATCCCCTTCTTCGGCCCCATTGCCGGGGTGCAGGTCGGCAGGGTCGATGGCAGCTTCATTGCCATGCAGCAGTACAGAATGTCCTGTCGGCACAACAGGAGCTGAAGAAGCTGGCAGGAGTGCCGAAGCGTGCAAATGCCGAAAAGGTCGTGGACGAGGAACTCAGGGCCAAGGTCAGCACACTGGCTTACGACAAGGTGCGTGAAGCTGTCCGGATCAAGTCCAAGCAGGAGCGGCACAACCGTCTTGACGCCATCACCGATGAGGTCCTGGAACTGCTGCTTGGCGAATACGAAGGGCGTGCCAAGGAAATAAAGGGTTTTCTCGGCGATTTCGAGTACGAACTGGTCCGCGAGCATATCATCAAGGATGGGGAGCGGATCGACGGTCGCGACACCCGGACCATCCGCCCCATAACCACCGAGGTGAGCCTGTTGCCGCGCGCCCATGGTGCGGCTTTATTTACCCGTGGCGAAACCCAGGCGCTGGTTGCCGCAACGCTCGGCACCTCCATCGATGAACAGCGTATCGATTCGCTCTATGGGGAAAGCAAGAAGCGATTCATCCTTCACTATAACTTCCCGCCGTATTCGGTGGGTGAAACCAGTTTCCGCCTTGCTCCGGGCCGCCGCGAAATCGGTCACGGCGCGCTGGCAGAGCGTGCGCTGGAGCGGGTTCTCCCCAAGCACGACGATTTCCCATATACCATCCGTATCGTTTCCGATACCCTGGAGAGTAACGGTTCCTCCTCCATGGCCACGGTCTGTGGCGGCTCCATGGCCATGATGGACGCCGGTATCCCCCTTGCGGCACCGGTAGCCGGTATTGCCATGGGTTTGATCAAGGAAGGGGACAATGTCGCCATCCTGTCCGACATCCTCGGTGACGAGGATCATCTCGGAGACATGGACTTCAAGGTGGCAGGGACCACTGTCGGGGTAACGGCCCTGCAGATGGACATCAAGATCACCGGTGTCACCCGTGAGATCATGCAGACCGCTCTGGCCCAGGCCCGCGAGGGAAGGCTCTTCATCCTCGGCAAGATGGCCGAAACCATGTCCAGCCCACGCGCGGAACTCTCTTCGTATGCCCCGCGCATCACGACCATCTGGATCAAGTCCGACAAGATCCGCGACGTTATCGGTTCCGGCGGCAAGACTATCCGCAGCATCACCGAAAGCACCGGCGTCACCATCGATATCGAGGATTCGGGCAAGATCAACATCGCCAGCAACGACAAGGCCGCCTGTGACCGCGCAATTCAGATGATCCGCGACCTTACCGCCGAAGCCGAGGAAGGCAAACTCTACATGGGTACGGTGAAGAAGGTCATGGACTTTGGCGCCTTTGTCGAGATCTTCCCCGGTACCGACGGGCTGGTCCACATCTCCGAACTGGACAAGGAACGGGTCAAAAACGTCTCCGACATCCTCAAGGAAGGGGACCGGGTGCTGGTCAAGTGCATCGGCATCGACAAACAGGGCAAGATCAAACTCTCCCGCAAGGAAGCTCTGGGAGCGACCTTCCCGGAGAATTAGGCCTTTATCACGGCAGTAAACATTGGGTGGTCCCTTTTCAGGTGACCGCCCAATGTTTTTTTGTGCCAGAGCGGCCAGGACACCTCCAAACGGGGCGATCTGGCAATTTTACGGTTTCACGGTATAGTTATCGACATGGTAAATAAGACTATTTTGGATAACGGATTACGGATTGTCTCGGAACAGATCCCCCATGCCCATTCCGTATCGATAGGAATCTGGGTGACCAGTGGTTCCCGTCACGAATCCTCTGACATGAACGGCATCGCCCATTTCATCGAGCATCTGATGTTCAAGGGGACCGGCCGACGCAGCGCCCTTGACATAGC
>JACRPV010000019.1 GCA_016223015.1 Geobacter sp.
ATGCAGGGTATGTCCTGGTCGGTTTTACTGCAGGTAACGCCGTTGGAACTGCGGGGGTCATGTTCTACATGCTCTCCTATGCATTCATGAACATTGGGGCATTCGCCATCATCGTTATGGTTGGGAAGAAAGGCGAAGAAAACAATAACGTCTCTGATTACGCTGGATTTGGTTTCAAGCACCCAGTACTTGGCATGTGCATGTCGATCTTCTTGTTCTCCCTTGCAGGCATTCCGCCGGCAGCAGGTTTCATTGGCAAGTTCTATCTCTTCTCCGGCGCCATTCAAGCTGGGTATGTCTGGCTGGCAATTATCGGCGTACTGAACAGCGCAGCATCTGTTTATTATTACCTGCGCGTGATGGTCTACATGTACATGAAAGATCCGACGGAAGAGTTCGACTGGCTCAAGGTCTCCCCGGCAATCGCCCTCTGTGTTATTCTCGCAGTTGCCGGCGTGCTTATCCCTGGCATCGTTCCGGGGACGCTCCTTTCACTTGCTCAGCAAGCAGTATTGATGTAATAGAGTCTGCACGATGTTCACATTTAAAGCCCCTCTGCCTGCAGAGGGGCTTTAATTTTTTGAAGTGCCGGAAAACGAGGCGCTATAGTGAATCACACCGTGATCCGATACATCAAATGTAGTCTTCTGCTATTCTGTATCCTGTTCATTCAGATGCCTATAGCGGTTTCCGCTGAGGTTCCTACGAGTGAAGGTACCTATGTACACCCTCACGTACGTGTTCATTGGAAAGTGCTTAGGCATAAAGAGTATCTCGAGTTTACTGGCAGTGTACTCAATTGTTCAGGAGATTTGCTCCTGAATATGGAAATCTCTACTCGCCTTTACCCTGCCCAGGAAACGAAACAAGGTGTTGCACGTTTCATCTTCCTGCCGCGTGCTGTATCAGCGGATGCCCTGCTTCCCTTTGGTATGCGGATAGCATTGACAGATGACAATCCTGCAGGACAGCTTATGGTGTCGCTATATTACGAAAGACAGGATTCAGAAGGTGTCGTGTTTCCTGTCCTGGAGAGTTATTTGATAGATATACCTCCTCTATCTCCGTCAGTACATGGTGGGCCAGAGACGTGATAGTCTCAGAGGTGAGCCCGTTGTTTTTTGCTGCGTATGCTCTCGTTGGTGGTGTTGTCGGAACGCTTGCCGGTTTACTGGGTATTGGCGGAGGTTTGATCGTTGTTCCAGCGCTCATGTTTCTCTTTGCTGCGGAAAAGCTGCCTGCGCCCTATCATGTGCATCTTGCGGTCGGTACTTCATTGGCGACCATAATTTTCACTGCATTGGCCAGTGTCCGCGCGCATCATACCCATGGAGCTGTTGAGTGGGGTGTGGTTTTTCGTATGGCGCCAGGGATTCTTATTGGGACAGGTGGCGCGACACTGCTGGTGCTTCATCTGTCGACCGGTTTTCTCAAGTGGTTGTTTGCCTGTTTTGTTATCTTTGTCGCATTGCAGATGATTTTCGATATCAAACCGAATGCTGTGCGCAACCTACCTGGCAGGGCTGGTTTGTTCGCTGCAGGAGCGCTGATTGGCGGATTTTCGAGTTTGGTGGGCATTGGAGGGGGCAGTATGACGGTACCCTTTCTTGTCTGGTGCAATGTGACCGTGCAACGCGCCATTGCGACGTCAGCTGCCATCGGGTTGCCGATCGCGCTTGCCGGCTCAACTGGCTATATGATCAGTGGCTACGGTATCGCAGGGCTACCGGCACTGTGCATTGGATTTGTCTATCTGCCAGCCCTTTTGGGCATTGCATTTACCAGCATGTTGACAGCCCCGATGGGGGCGCGACTTGCCCATAGACTTCCCGTGCAGAATCTCAAGAAAGCCTTTGCCTGTTTTCTGTTGGTCATGGCTGCAAGGCTCGTCTGGAGCGCGATGCATAGATAATCAGTGAGTGATGCTCGGTTTGATGGGGGATGATTATGGAGAACATGGTACTTCTCTTGGCTGGTTCCATTGAGGAATTCAGAGGAATTGCTCGTGAAATCAGGGAAAATTGCGTGTGCGAGGTCATTCTCGTCGCTGATGGCAGCCAGGTTGTCCAGGAGGCATTGGAGTGCAAACCAAGGCTCATTTGCCTGGATCAGGATCTTGCCGGCTTGGATGGGGTGACATGCTGCGAGATGCTCAAAAGAACCGAGTTGCTAGAGGGAATACCCGTCATACTCATTGCCGCAACTGCGCACCTGGATAATCTGAACCATTGCAAAAGCACCGGAAGTGATGCAGTGCTGACAAGACCACTCAACTACGCTCAACTACTCGGGATCGGACAGACGCTTCTCACCGGGGGTGACCGTCGCGAGGTGAGAATACATTGCCGAATAACCGTCGAATTCCGCTTGAATCATCTGCATCAATACGGTACATGTTGGAATCTTGGGGTGCACGGAATGTACATTGCCTACGACGGCCCAGTTTCAGTGGGAGATATGGTCGAGATGGGTTTTGTCGTTTCGGATATCTATCCGTCGGTCGTGGAAGTGTGTGGCCGTGTGGTTTGGATAAATAAAACCCCTCAAGGAGTTAGAGAAGATCTCCCTGAGGGGTTCGGGGTCGAGTTTACCGTGATCCCCGAGGATGCGCAGAGCATCATCAGAAGGTTCATTGCCGAAATTTAGAATCCTAGCTGCTGCTTTCTGTTGAGCTTGTTGCGAGATCTTCGTGTTTTCCTGAATTGCCGTTGCACAGACGAATGAATTCTATGACGTGCGTAAGGGCCACGAGGGAACAGTAGCCGATGAATACATACATAAAGACAGTAGCTTCCGGTTAGGTTTTTGCTTTTCGTTTCTTACGTTTCAACTGTCTGATTTTGTTTGATATGCTTTGTTTGCTCGTTCTTTGATTCTGTTCTTCGGCTGCTTCTTTGGCGATCTGATTTCGTAATTCTCTTACCCTGGAGATGCTTACCGGCTCCTGGTGCTGCTCCCTGCAATAGATTGCAAGCAGCAGATAGGTGATAAGACCGCCAAGGATCTGAACCATGAGGCCATATTTGCTTCTGGCAATCAGGTGGTACACCTTCAAGTGACGTTTCCACCAGCCAAAGAAGGTCTCTATGTTCCAGCGCAGTTTATAAACCTGGGCAACTTCTTCTGCCGTCAGGTCGTATCTGTTGGTTGCTACCCA
>JACRPV010000020.1:0-3917 GCA_016223015.1 Geobacter sp.
TCGCCAACTTGTACGCTTCGATTGACACCGACATGAGCGCGGTGGACGCTGTCGTTCGGTAGCGACTGCATTCGGATGTCGTTCTCGATCGCCAGGTTGACGGCTTCGTCTGCGGTTTCGCCCTGTGCGGGGCCGTGCCCTTGGCGCCGTTTGTGCCGAGCTTGGCAAGGAATTGCCTTTTGCAGGTGTCCGAGCAGAAATAATAGGTGGTCCCGCCCGATTCCAGGAAGTTGCCGGCAGCCCGCGCCTTTGTCTCGTCCACGTACATGTTGCAGGCCGGGTCGAGGCTGGCTGGGCCGGTGATCCCCGATGCAGCGGTCTTCATCCGGCTTTCCGAGTCGATGAGGAAGGTACCGGAGACTACGATCCGTTCGCCAGGCTTGAGCCCGGAGAGGATCTCAACCCGGTTGCCGACGCTCCGGCCGGTCTCCACCTCGCGCGGTTCGAAGAGCCCGGCGCTCTTTTCCACATAGACGGTCTTTTTCAGCCCGGAGTCGAGCACCGCCTCGCTCGGGACCGCGAGCATCTCCGGCAGGGTAACCGGCAGTTCCACATCCACGAACATGTCCGGGCGGAGAATCTGCCCCGGATTGTCCATCTCCAGCCGCACCTTCAGGGTCCTGCTGGCGGCATCGAAGACAGGCGGGACCTTTGATACCGTTGCCCGGAAGGTTCGGTCCCTGCCGGGGAGCGACACCGTCACGGTTCTTCCCGGCTTCATCTGGTCTACCTCGGCGCCGTAGGTGTCGACCAGGACCCAGACCCGAGAGATATCGGCAATCCGGTACAGCTCCTTGCCCCGCTCGAAACGCTGGCCCGGCGATACGTTCCGGACGAGAACGAGACCCGCTGCCGGCGAATCGATATCGATGTTCTCCATGTACTTCCGGGTCCGGATCATCTCGTCGATCTGCCGGTCCCCCATTCCCAGGTTGCGCAGGGAGTCGCGGTACTGCTTGAGGCTCAGGTTGAACTGCTGCATCTGGTCCTTCTGCTGCTGGTTGGCTGCGGGGCTTCCCCCCTGGACCCGGTCCATGGAGGTAAGGGCGTAAAGGAGCGCCTGGCCGGCGGAGAGGAATTCGGAGCTGTAAAAGGTCGCCAGGACCTCGTTCTTGCGGACGAAGCTGCCGGTGGTGTTGCTGCCGACCGAGGTGATCCAGCCGTCGATGGTGGCGTTGATGACGTAGGTCTTTGTCTCGTCTACGGCAATCCGCCCCGGCAGCCGCAAAAGCTGGCTGCCGCCGCTCTTTTCCACCGTGGCCAGCTTGACGCCGATGGTCTGGAGCTTTTCCGGCGAAACCCGGACCGTGCCGGGGGGGAGAGCAGTGTTGCCGCTGCCGACGGTGCCGTCCGCGTAGACCGGTTCCAGCGGCATGCCGCAGTCGGGTGCGATCCCCGGCTTGTCAGAGGTGTAGGAGGGGTGCATCGGGTCCACGTAGTGGAGGATCTTCCGTCCGGCAGCAGAGGAAACCGTGCCGGCGCTGCGATAGCTGATCCATGCCCCGGCCAGGAAGGAGACCCCCATCAGCAGCAGGATGACGAGGATGACCAGGCCGGTGTAGGTTGCCATAAGCCGGTTGACCAGGAGGAGGCAGTTCTCTGCCGAGGGCTGGTCGGGCGGGATAGAGAGAAAGGCGTCCACCACGGCCTTGAGGACGCCGCCGCAGTCGATCGGCTCTTCCAGGTAGTGAATCCCCTGAGCGATGAGGAGCGAGGCATCGAGGATGACATCGAGGGGGGGGAGCTGCTGAGCCCCCAGGACCTCCTCGGCAAGGGTGAGGCTTTCCCTGAGCTGTTTCCGGGCTTCCTTCGGCGACAGTTCGAGCTGCCAGTGGCCGATAAACCAGTCGCAGGCGGCATTGAGGGCCGGGATGACCAGCAGGAACAGGCGCTTGTTCTCCTGGGGGGCGAACTGGCCGGTTGCCGAGAAGACCGGGTGTACCTTTTCGCAGAAATAGGCGTGACCCAGTTCATGCAGATAGTCCAGGTCGCTGCTCTTGTTGTGCAGTTTGTCCGGCATCAGGATAACATGGGAGCAGGTGCGGGGATAGGAAACCACGCGGATCACCGGCATCTCGTGAGGCTGTTCGAGGACCGGCCATTCCAGTTCGTTACGCACCTGCCTGATGAGACTCTTCAAGGACTTCTTCTTCATCGGTATCTCTCCGGAGTAGGATCTGTCTGCCTGTTGCCGGCAGAGCGGGGATAGAAAAAAGAGTAGAGATTCCTTTCCCGTTGTCAAGCTCTGCCCTGCCCGCATATCTGGATGAAAAAAGCCCCGGTGCCGAGGCGCCGGGGCTGGCAACTGCCATGAATAAGCAGGACGGGGGGGAATTCCCCCGTCACGATCAGGAAGCGGTAATGGTCACCGACGATTTCAGTCCGGTGCTGTCGGTTATGGTGTAGGTGAGCTTGATCGGCGCGGCCGGTGCAATGACCAGTGTCGGCAGCGTCACGTCGAAGCCGGTTGCGGTGGTGACCGCTGCCGGAGCCGGGTAGCCGGCATCGCTGGAAACCGCCGTGATCGAGGCGATGGTGCTGCCGGCCGCCAGGGTCACCGCAAAGCTCAGGATGGGGGCTGCGACGGCACCGGTGACCGTTGCTGATGCAAAGGTCGGCACGATGTTCGGGCGTTGCGGGTTCTTGCCGGTGATCACCAGCGGCCGCATCATGTCGTGCTCCTCGTGTTCGAGGATATGGCAGTGGTACACGAACTCATTGGCCTGCGGGATGATCGTTGCTGCCGCTCCCATGGGCCGGTCGCTGAACGGTACGGTGAACGGCACCGCTGACATGTCCCACTTGAAGATCACGGAGGTGACCTCGCCCGGGTTCATTCTGACGGTTTCTTTCCACCCCATCTCGTTCGGCTCCGGTCCGCGGGCGACACCGGTGGGGGTGAACCTGCCCGAAACCACTTTGAAGGGCTGGCGGGAAATGACCTGGCAGTCCTGCAGGTGGAAGTGGATCGGGTGCGTATCCGCTGTCAGGTTGAAAATCCGCCATACCTCGGTGGTGCCGGCAGCGATGACTTCTGTGGCCGGTGCCAGGTAGTCGAGGCCGAAGCCCTTGCCGACCAGGGCCGGTTTGGTGGTGCCAATGGTCTGGCGCAGACGGCCGTAGGCATCGAAGTCTTCGTTCAGGGTCAGGTCGCGTAACGGCGTGCCTGCCGGCACGGTCAGCGGGCCACCTGCTACGGCTGCGGGTGTGGCGAGCGGTGGCGGGTCCATTGGCGGCAGAGTCGGCAAGCCAACCTGCGGATCGACAACGGTACCTGCCTTCACCCGGAAACGGAGGATGTTTCTGGTGTCGATGGTCGATCCGAGCACGGCTGCCGGGGTTGCCGGGTTGCCGGCAAAGTAGTCGTTGCTGGGCGGACCGGCAGGGAATGGGCCTGGGGCGTCGTTGTAGAAGACGAACTCGGTGCCGGGCGCGTAAGCGCTGAAGTCGATAATGAAATCGGCACGCTCGGCGCAGCCAATGATCAGGTTGCCGGTAAAGGTTGCCGGGTTGAAGGGGACAAAGCCTCCCGGGAAGACGACCGGAGCCTGGAGGTAGCCAGCTTCCGTGCCGATCTGGATGATCTGCGGTCCCGGCAGCGGCGCTGCGGCAACGGCGACGTTGGCGACATAGTCATATTGGCTGGCAGGGGCAAGCGTCTTCGGATCGGTGACGACCTCGCAGTTGGTCTGGACCTGCAGCGTGCTGATATTCAGGAAGCGCGCATTGCAGGCGTTGAGCAGCATGAAGCGGAAGCGGCGCGGTTCCACCTCGACCACCGGGGCGACCGTGCCGTTGCAGAGCATGGTGTCGCCGAAGAATTCCGGGATGCAGGATGGATTGGGAGGAGTCAGGTAACCACGCCCCTTTTTGAGCCTGAAGAGTTTCGGGTCGTAGATATGCTCGTACCAGAGGCT
>JACRPV010000020.1:3967-25238 GCA_016223015.1 Geobacter sp.
GTCGGATCGGTGACCAGGGTGCCGTTTACCGGATCGCCGTTGACGAAGACCTTGTCCTGATAGACCAGCGGGATGAGGCTGGTGACCGGCGGGATGGAGGTGCCGAGCGCCTGCTCCTGGGCCAGGTCAAGGCAGAGATAGCCGGTCGCTACGCCGGCATAGGCATTGATACGGGTGATGCCGTGGGCATGGTCATGGTACCACATGAGCCGGGTGCTCTGGTCGTTGGTGTAGTAGTAGTCGGCCTGGCCGGGGACCATCGGATCGGCTGTGTCGAACAGGCTGCCCGGGCCGTTCTTGAAGCTGAGGCCGGTACCGCCGGCATTGTTGGGGGTCCACCAGTCGAACGGACCACCGTCGCTGATCCAGGGGATGAAACCGCCATGGAGGTGAACAGCGATCCTGTTCTGCGCAACACCGAGACCGGTACCGGGGATGGAGTTGTCCACCGGGATAATGTGGGTTGCGGGGAGAGTGTTGGTCATGCGGATTCTGGTTGCCGTGCCGCGGGCTGCGATAATCGCTCCACCCAGATGACGTTGCACCGGGTTGTTGGAGTCATGGTAGCCCCAGAGGGTGGTGGGTCCCATGTCGGGATGCAGCTGGTCGGTGAACTCGCTCGCCGTCACGTTGTACTTCAGGGTGTCGGCAAATGCCGGGTCAGGGGTGCCGTCGAGGACCGGGATGCCGCCCGGATCGTTGGCATAGAAAGCCGTGTTGGGTATCAGCCCCAGCACCATGGGGGGGAGCGCCAATCCGCGCAGCAGGTAGGACCGGCTCTTCAGGAGCGCCGGGCTCTGGGCGATGGCCTGGGCATTGTTCGTTCCCAGCCAGCGAACCGGCATCGGCAGCATGGTTGCGCCAGCGGCCAGGGCACTGATCTGGAGGAACTTTCTGCGGGAGATTCCTTTTCCGTTCTGTTCTGATGCGGACATGTCCTTATCTCCTCTCAAAAATAAAATATGAGTCGCGTAGTCTTGTTGCTGGGATAAAAAGGATCATTTTTGTCCCACTTATCTTTCCCACCCGAAATGGGCGGGTGGGAAAGATAAAGATTCACTACTGTTTGCTGCTTCTAAACCTGCGGGCCAGCCCAAGTCCCGCAATCCCGATTCCGATAAGGGCAAATGTCGACGGTTCGGGAACTGCTGAATATGCCATTGTGTCGGCTCCGAGTATGAGCACGTCGCCAGTGGACATGAGAGCTTCGAATTCCGGAGTCAACATGTTTCCAGTGGCATTAGCCGGATCAAAAAATGAATCAACAAAATACGTAAAGGGGGAGCTGCTCGTTTCCAGATTCAAAGCGGTGTTTACTGCAAAGGTCCAGAAAGCAGATACTCCGGAGAGCACGTCGCCTGCGGTGGAATCGTAAGCACCAAATTCCAGGATATTGCTGGTAGTGTCAAAAGACAGATACAGAGAATCGGTAAAGTTGCCGGCAAATTGGTTGTAGGCAATGGTATTCGCTGGCTCGGGATATGCGTCAGGTCCGAGCGTGACGGAACCGGAAAGGCCGAGGATATAGGTGATGCCGCTTATGGATGTTTTGTCCACCGATGAGGATGCGTCTGACTGCAGAGTAATGTTGTAGGCCACCTCGTTGAATACCGGATCACCGCCGTTCAGGTCCCCGTACCCGTATCCACTCAGGGTATACGATGAGGGTATTGCCAGGGCAGTCTATGCCCAGAGACCGCAGATGAGAGTGGCAATGGCAAGTACGGAACTGATGGAACGTTGTGTTTTCATGATAGTACCTCCTGGAGAGAAGTGGGGCTGCACCCGGCAGCTTCCTGGATTGAATCTTTTTCCCTATGTGTCGTGGTGAATCTATCTTCCATACAAAAAAAGTCTTGTTACCCGGCTTTAGCAAATGCGGTGCCATCAGTAAAACGCTGTGTGAACTCGCTGATTTTCCTAGGTGTCAAATCCGTTACTACCCGTTTCATCGAGGATTATGCCATTAGTATGTAAATATTCCCGACTGCGTGGATTGGATATAACGTGAGGAATTCATACGGAACTCGCCTGAGAATCAAAGGACATAATCATATATAATTATTCAGCTAAATTGTATGTTCCCGCATGTAACAAGTGTAAATTCTGTATGCACGTACCAAAAACAGCTTCATGTGTCGTGTAAACAATGCCGACATTACGATATTGTAATTATGTTTTAATAAGTTTTCCGATTGTGGTATCCGGTGTATTGTGTTAGGTATTTCAGTGGTTTAACGTTTATTGTCGGATTGGCTGCACCGGTGTGGCGTGACAGCAGAGGAGGGAATGTGGAGGAGATAATCGATTTGCGCAGCGACACGGTGACCCGGCCCTCTGCGGCAATGCGCCGGGCCATGGTCGAGGCCGAGGTGGGGGACGATGTCTATGCCGAGGACCCGACGGTCAACCGGCTGGAGAGGCTGGCTGCGGAGCTTTCAGGGATGGAGGCGGCCCTCTTCGTCAGCAGCGGCACTCAGGGGAATCTCCTGGCGCTGTTGTCCCACTGCGGCCGGGGTGACGAATATATTGCCGGGCAGACGGCCCACTGTTACCGCTGGGAAGGGGGAGGCGGCGCCGTGTTCGGCGGTATTCAGCCGCAGCCGCTGGAATTCGAGCCCGACGGCACCCTCGACCCGGACCGGATCGAAGCGGCGATCAAGCCGGATGACTGCCACTATGCGCGGACCAGGCTGGTCTGCCTGGAGAACACCCAGGCAGGCAAGGTGCTCCCGCTCGGTTATTTCCCCCGCCTGCGCGCATTGGCGGACCGTCACCGGCTCAGGCTCCACCTGGATGGTGCCCGGCTCTTCAATGCCGCGGTGAAGCTGGGGGTGCCGGTTGATGCAATCACCTGCCATCTGGACACGGTTAATATCTGCCTCTCCAAGGGGCTGGGTGCTCCCGTGGGCTCGGTTCTGTGCGGTGACCGCGAGGTGATCGCTGCGGCGCGCCGCTGGCGCAAGGTGGCCGGAGGAGGAATGCGCCAGGCCGGCATTCTGGCGGCTGCGGGAATCTTCGCCCTGGAGCGCAACGTGGCGCGCCTGGTCGATGACCATGCCCATGCGCGGCTTTTGGCTGAGGGGTTGGCCGGTATCGACGAACTGGAGGTCGACCCGGCAGAGGTCCAGACCAATATGCTCTTTGTGACCGTTGCCAAGGGGGACCCTGCGGAACTGGAGCGTCACCTGCAGGGGCAGGGAATTATCATCCGCGCCGGTCGGACCCTGCGGCTGGTCACCCACCTTGACGTTACAGAGCAGGGGATAGGGAGGGCGGTCAGGGAGTTCAAGGCATTTTTCAGAAGATAGGCCGAGCGCGGCTAGCTTTGCGGTTGAACCGTTTCGCGCCGGGAACTTCCTGGAGAGTTGCGATTGACAAGCGAGAGGAGATTCAGGAAAGGGGGGAGCTGCAGGCAGCCCCCCTTTTCCTGTTTCGATCGCTGCAGAACCGTTGTAATAAGGCCAAGACCCGGTACACTGTGCAGTGAGAGCCCATCTGTTGGGAGGAGTTGTCATGAATCAGTCGATATGGAAGCCCCTGATCATCTTTTTCGTCATGATTGCGGCCATGAACCTGCTCTATGCCGCGCTCGTCCAGCAGAAGGGGGCCGGTGAGATCAGTTATAGCCGCTTCCGCCAGGAACTGGCCCAGGACAACATCAAATCGGTTGCCATGAAAGGGCATTCGGTCAAGGGGGAGTTCCGGCGAAAGATCACCGTGGAACTGACAGTGCAGGGGGGGACGGTGAAACGGGAGCTGACCGCGTTCGTAACGGTGCTTCCCGCCATTGCCGATCCGACGCTCATGACCGAGCTTTCTGCCCGCAATGTGGAGGTGACCGCCATCTCCACCGAGCCGTCGCCGCTCCTCAATGCCCTCAGCTATACCCTTCCCTGGATTCTCATCATTGCCATCTGGTTCATAGGCATGCGCAGCGCCAAGGCGCAGGGGCCGGGCTCGTTTCTGGGCGGGTTTGCCCGTTCCGGGGCACGGGTCTATCCGGTCGGCGAGCAGGTCAAGGTGACCTTCGACGATGTGGCGGGTATGGAGAGCAGCAAGCAGGAGTTGAAGGAGATCGTCGATTACCTGAAGGACCCGAAACGGTTTCAGAGCCTGGGAGGGAAGGTCCCCAAGGGGGTCCTGCTGGTCGGGCCGCCGGGAACCGGCAAGACCATGCTGGCGCGGGCAGTTGCCGGGGAGGCCGGGGTAGCCTTTTTCTCCATTTCCGCCTCCCAGTTCATTGAGATGTTTGTCGGCGTTGGCGCCAGCCGGGTGCGCGATCTCTTTGCCAGTGCCAAGAAGTCGGCGCCGAGCATCATCTTCATCGACGAGCTCGACGCCGTGGGGCGGAGCCGCGGCGCCGGCTTCGGCGGCGGCCACGATGAGCGCGAACAGACCCTGAACCAGCTCCTTTCCGAGATGGATGGATTCGATCAGCATGAGGAGGTCATTGTCCTGTCGGCGACCAACCGCCCCGATGTCCTCGATCCGGCGCTGCTCCGTCCCGGCCGCTTCGACCGTCACGTGGTGATCGAGCGCCCGGACTGGCGGGACCGGGAAAAGATCCTCCAGGTGCATGTCCGGAAGATCCCGCTCGACCCGGCGGTGGATCTGGCCATCATTGCACGCGGCACGCCGGGGATGACCGGTGCCGACCTGGAGAACCTGGTCAATGAGGCAGCGATCACGGCGGCGCGCGAGCAGGCGGAGAAGGTGACGCTGGACCACCTGGAGCGGGCCAAGGACAAGATCCTGATGGGTGGGGAACGGAAGATGTTCATCTCCCCTCTGGAGAAACGGATCACCGCCTACCACGAGGCAGGCCACACCCTGGTGGCAAAATTTCTTCCCGGCACCGATCCGATCCACAAGGTGACCATCATCCCACGCGGCATGGCCCTGGGGATTACCCAGCAGCTTCCCGAGGACGACCGTTACCACTATCCCAAGAGCTATCTGGAGAGCAGGCTGGCTGTGGCCCTGGGGGGGCGGATGGCGGAGCGGCTGGTGTTCGGCGAGGTCTCCACCGGAGCCCAGAGCGACCTGAAGATGGTGACCGATCTGGCGGAGAAGATGGTCTGCCAGTGGGGGATGAGCGACAAGGTGGGGCCCATGACCTTCAGCCGGGGAGAGGAGCACCCGTTCCTGGGACGAAAGCTGGCGGAAGAGAAGAGTTTTTCCGAGGAGATGGCCTGGCTGATCGATCAGGAGATCTCCGTCATCATCCGGCAGGCAGAGGAGAAGGCCGAACAGCTCCTGGCAGGCAATCGGCCCAAGCTGGACCTTTTGGCGGCTGCGCTGCAGGAAGAGGAGACCCTGGACGGCGCTCGGGTCGAGCAGATTCTGGCGAAGGGCTGAAATGGCCGCAAAAACGGCGGGCAGACCTTCGGGGGAGCTGGTAACGGCAAAACAGGTATTCGTATCGACTTTTGTGTCAACCTCCGGCCGTTTGTTGCGTTGTTAAATATATCAATTTGTAGAACGAAAGGAGATTGGCAATGATGCGATTATGGCAGAAGATGGCTCTGGTTGCGGTGTCAGTGGGTATGGCAGCGCTTTCCGTGGAAGCCTTTGCCCAGACAGCAGAACAGGACACTGCTCCGGTCGTGAAACGTGGAACGGGACGGATGGCGAGGGATACGGTAGCAAAGCGGCTCGGTCATCTGACCCGACGCCTCGGCCTCACTCCGGAGCAGCGCGCAGAGATCAAGCCGATCCTGGAAGCGGAAGCGGTGCAGCTGAGGGCGATCCGCGCAGACGGCGGTCTGACAAGGGATGAGCGGCGCCAGAAGATCCAGGCGCAGCATGATGCAACCTACGACAAGATCCATACGTTCCTGACCCCGGAACAGCAGCAGAAACACGATGCCCTGCGCGATGAATTCCGCGAACGGCGCCGGCCGACCTCGGCAAAACCTGCCCCGGCCGGACAGTAGCGGCAACTCTCCCTCCGGCCTTTTCCCACCTTTCGTGATTCTGAACTTTTTCATGAGAGAACGGCACTCAACGTGCCGTGACCGGTAATACTCTGCTATTCTCCCAGATAGGTGTAGCCGAGCAGGGTTTTGTCCAGGAGTTCGAGGAAATGGCTGCTCTCCTCGATGGAGACCTTGCGCAGGGCCACGTTCTTCTCCAGGTTGTGGCGGACGTGCTTGAGGATCTCAGGCCCCTTGTACTGGACGTATTTGAGGCTTTCCCAGGTGGCGTCGCCGTTGATGACCGTGTCGATCTGGTAGCCGGTCCGCTTGTTGAAGGTGACATGGACGGCGTTGGTGTCGCCGAAGAGGTTGTGCATGTCCCCCAGGATCTCCTGGTAGGCGCCAATGAGGAAAAAGCCGATGAAGTAGGACTCTCCCTTGCGGATCTTGTGCAGCGGCAGAAACTTGGTCCGCCCCTGCTCGCCGACGAAGCTGGTGATCTCGCCGTCCGAATCGCAGGTGATGTCGGCTATCGAGGCCATGACATCGGGCCGCTGGTTCAGCCGCTGGATCGGCACGATGGGGAAGAGCTGGTCGATGGCCCAGGAGTCGGGGATCGACTGGAAGAGGGAGAAATTGGCAAAATAGGTCTGGCGCAGGCTGAGATGGAAATTCTGCAGCTCCTCCGGGATCGGCTTGATCTTTTCCACGATGCTGTTGATCTTGCGGAGGATCTTGCTGTAGAGCCATTCGGCGATGGCCCGGTCGTTGAGGGTCAGGTAGCCCAGGTTGAAGAGGCTCACCGCCTCCTGGATGAGCTGCACTGTGTCGTGGTAGTCCTCGCGGAGGGAATAGCGGTCGATGCTCTTGTAGATGTCCAACAGCTTCTTGACCGTTGGGGCGAGCTTCTCGGCGCTGTTCAGCATCTCCTCGAAATCGGGCATGGTGTTGGAGGTGTTGGTGTCCAGCACGTTGGTGACCAGTACCGAGTAGTGGGCGACCGTTGCCCGGCCCGATTCGGAGATGATGTTGGGGCATTCCACCCCGGCATCCTCGCAGATGTTCTTGATCTGGTAGATGACGTCGTTGGCATATTCCTCGATGGAGTAGTTGACGCTGGAGAAGTGGCTGGACTTGGAGCCGTCGTAATCGACCCCCAGGCCGCCGCCGATATCCACGTATTCGATGCCGACGCCGAGCTTCTTCATCTCGGTGTAGATGCGGGTCCCTTCGATCAGGGCGCTCTTGATCTTGTCGATCTTGGTGATCTGGCTGCCGATGTGGAAGTGGAGGAGTTTCACGCAGTCGATGAGGCCGTGCTCCTCCAGCATGCCGATGGCGGCGATGATCTCGGACATACGGAGACCGAACTTGGCATCCTCGCCGCCGGAGGTGGCCCATTTGCCGGTCCCCTTGGAGGAGAGCTTGACGCGGATCCCCAGTTTCGGCATGATGCCGGTCTTCTTGGAGATGGCGATGATCTTTTCCAGCTCGAACATCTTCTCCACCACGATGGTGATGTCGTAACCGATCTTGGTGGCGTAGAGGACCGTCTCGATGTATTCGGTGTCCTTGTAGCCGTTGCAGATGATCGGTATGCCGTTGCCGGTGGCAAAGGAGATGCCGATAACCAGTTCCGGCTTGGAGCCGACCTCCAGGCCGATGTTGTAGCGTTTGCCGTACTGGGCGATCGCCTCGACCACCTGGCGCTGTTGGTTCACCTTGACCGGGTAGAAGGTCTGGTAACGGGCAGGGTAGTCGTTTTCCTGGATGGCGTTCTTGAACACGCGGTTGATGCTGGCGATCCGCCCCTGGAGGACGTCCATGAAGCGGAGGAGGATCGGGGGCTTTATCTTCCGCTTGATCAGGTCGTCGATGAGCGCCCGCAGGTCGATGGAATGCTTGGAGGTGGGGGAGGGGTGGACGCAGACATTTCCCTTCTTGTTGATGGAGAAGAGATCGGCTCCCCAGTTGTCCAGGTTGTAGATTTTGGCGGAGTCATTGATCGACCAGCGTTCCATATTCTCTCCTAAGGCGGTGCCACATTCGCGCGCTAACGACGTCTGCTCGTCCCCCGGTTCCTCGACGTAGCGCTGCTACGCCTGCGGACCAGGCTCCTCACATCCGCCGTTATCATCGCGAATCTGTCACCGCTGTAACGATCTCAAAAGCTTGTTATTTTACCCCAGATGTTTTCCCCAGGGGCGGGAGATTTCGGCCAGATCGGCGTCGGCCCGCAGAAACTGTGCCGAAACGTAGCAGCGCTACGTTGAGGCGGGGTTTCGAGGACACGGCGTCGAGATGGTCGGAAGATATCGCCCCTTTAAGACAGCCTGCTTCTGAAATCCTCGTATCCGAACGTCCTTACTACTCTCAGCTCCCCGGTCTCCGGCTCAAAGGTGCAGATGGCCGGGTGCCGGATACCGTTGAAAGTGGTGGTCTTGACCATGGTGTAATGGGCCATGTCCTCGAAGGCCAGCCGGTCGCCGGGCCTGAGCGGTTGCTCGAACGACCAGTCGCCGATCACGTCGCCGGCCAGGCAGGACGGCCCCCCCAGGCGGTAGGTGTGCGCCTTCTCCCCAGGATCAAAGCCCCCCGTGATGCCGGGGCGATAGGGCATCTCCAGGATGTCCGGCATGTGGCAGGTGGCGGAGACGTCCAGAATGGCGATCTCCATGCCGTTGTCCACCACGTCCAGCACCTCGGAGACCAGGACGCCGGTGCCGATGGCGATCGCCTCTCCCGGCTCCAGGTAGACCTCCAGGTCGTACTTCTCCCGGAAATAGCGCACCAGTTCCACCAGTCCGTCGATGTCATACCCTTCACGGGTGATGTGGTGGCCGCCTCCCAGGTTGAGCCACTTCATCCCCGGCAGGAACTCGCCGAACCGCTCCTCGAAAACCCTGGCGGTCCGCTCCAGCGGCTCGAAGAGCTGCTCGCAGAGAGTGTGGAAATGGAGCCCCTCGATGCCTGCCAGGGACCGGCCGTCGAACGCACGGCGCGGGATGCCGAGCCGCGAGTTGGGGGCGCAGGGGTCGTAGATGGCGGTATGTCCTTCGGAATGCTCCGGATTCACCCGCAGGCCCACGGAAACGCCGCTCTTCTCCCAGAGCGGACGGAACCGCTCCAGCTGGCCAAAGGAATTGAAGACCAGGTGGTTCGATATCTCCAGCAGCTCGACCACGTCCCGCTCGCTGAAGGCAGCTGCAAACGAATGCACCTCGCGGCCGAACTCCTCCCGCCCGAGCCGTGCCTCCCAGGGGGAGCTGGCGCAGACCCCCTGCAGGGTTTCGCGGATGATCGGGAAGACGCTCCACATGGCGAAGGCCTTCAGAGCCATCAGGATCTTCGCGCCGCTCCTTTTCTGCACCAGGTCCAGGATCGCCAGGTTATGGCGCAGCCGTCCCAGGTCCACCACGTAGGCCGGGGAGGGGGCGAGTTTCAGGATTTTCGGGATGTCGATACCGGTCATAAAAGTCAGGTTGAGGTTGAGGAAAGGACTTTAACCTTGGCCTTAACCTGTGAGTGGAGTCAGTGCTTCACACCGAGTCGCCGCGCGATCGCATCGCTGAAAAATCGGAAATCATCCAGGTGTCGCTGCAGGATAAGCACGACGATTTCCGCATCAACCGCTTCGTACTGATGCACAACGATGTTCCTGAACTTGGCCATCTTTTCCATGATCGCCGTCTGGTCAGCCGTCAGGATGCCGCTTTCCCCCAGGACACGAAAAGAATCGGCATAGGTCTCCGGCGTTCTCAGGGCCTGGTCTGAAATAAGGTGCCCCGCGATGTCGGCGCAGAGTTCAATTATCATCTGCAGGGTCCGCTCTACGATGCGCTGCACCTTCCAGTCGCTCCGGTATTCGTCCACGGTGATGGTGGAAAACTCGGCGATTTGCTTGCGGTAATCATCCAGAGACGCCAGTTTGCGCAGGACAAGGGTCACATCCACCATCAGGCGAACCTCCTGTAAAGAATATCCTGCTCCTTGCGTCTGAAATCGAAGAACTCCCGCATGATGCGGGACTCAAAGGAATGACGAAGGAATGGCTGCTTGTCCGTTATCACATGCCGGGCTCCGATTATTCTGCCAACGAGGCTTAACGGCGCGTCATTGAGAATGACCAGATCAAATTCGTCTGTGCCGAGTCTGTCTGACAGGCAACTGGACAGCTCAAGTTTTGCGTTGCACCTGTCGCTCCCGGTTTCCAGATATATGGCAAGATCCAGATCGGAAAGGGGCTTTAGCCCGCCTTTCGCCAGCCCGCCGAAAAGATAGGCAAAGACTACCCGCTCGTCCCGCCCGAAGAAAGATCCCAGCAGGCTTATGCGGTTCAGAATGTCATCCGGCAGTTTTCTGTTCTTGATCATTGACGCGTCCAGAAAGTCAGGTTGTGAGCGGAGCGAACGAAAACCTTAACCTGTCTACAGCTCCGGCCATTCCCCTTCTACGACCACCTCCGGCAGCCCCATGGGGCCGAGCTCGTCCAGGAACACCTCCGGGTCGAACTGCTCCATGTTCCAGACGCCTGCTGCGTGCCACTTGCCGGTCAGCATCATGATGGCGCCGACCACGGCAGGGACGCCGGTGGTGTAGCTGATGGCCTGGGACTGGACTTCCCGGTAGCAGGCCTCATGGTCGCAGATGTTGTAGATGTAGACCTGTTTCTTTTGTCCGTCCTTGGTGCCGCGGGCGATGACGCCGATGCAGGTTTTACCCTTGGTCAGCGGCCCAAGGCTGCCGGGATCGGGGAGGAGCGCCTTCAGAAACTGGATCGGCACGATCTTCTGCCCCTGGAACTCCACCTCGTCGATGCGGGTCATGCCGACGTTCTGCAGCACCTCCAGGTGCTTGAGATAGTTGTCGGAGAAGGTCATCCAGAACTGGGCCTTTTTGATGGTCGGGATATGCTTGACGATGGACTCCATCTCCTCGTGGTAGAGTCGGTAGATGTTCATCGGCCCGATCCCCTCGGGGAAGTCGAAAACCCGCTTGGTGGCAAGGGGCGGGGACTCCTGGAAGGCGCCGTTTTCCCAGTGGCGGCAGGTGGCGGTCACCTCGCGGATGTTGATCTCCGGGTTGAAGTTGGTGGCAAAGGGCTGGCCGTGGGAGCCGGCGTTGGCATCGATGATGTCGAGCTCCTCCACCACGTCCAGGTACTTCTTGGCGGCAAGCGCGGTATAGACGTTAGTGACGCCCGGATCGAAGCCACTTCCCAGAAGCGCCATGAGACCCTTCTCCTTGAAGCGCTCCTGGTAGGCCCATTGCCAGGAGTACTCGAACTTTGCCGTGTCGAGCGGTTCGTAGTTGGCGGTATCCAGGTAATCGACGCCGGTTTCCAGGCAGGCATCCATGATGTGCAGGTCCTGGTAGGGGAGCGCCACGTTAATGACGAGCCTGGGCTGTACTTCTTTGATCAGGGCGACCAGCTCCGGCACGTTGTCGGCATCCACCCGGGCGGTTTTGATGGAGTTCCCCAACTGGGCGGCAATGGCGTCGCACTTGGACCTGGTGCGGGATGCCAGGATGATTTCGCTGAAGATATCTCTGCGCTGGGCGCATTTGTGGGCAACTACCTGACCGACGCCGCCGGCGCCGATGATAAGGACTTTGCTCATATGCCAACCTCCGGTATTTGTGCTGGACCCTTCCCAATATTCCTTACCGATAATTCTGTCAAGTTAAAAGTTTAGCACCTTACTGCTGCCTGGAAAAGCGTGAGAGCTGTTACGGTGCAAAAGCTGTTGACTTGTCGAAAATGTTCTATACCCTTGGGCAGAAAGGGAACAAGGTCCATTGGGGAGGTGACGCGGTATGCTGGACGGAAAGCAGATCGGATTCATCGGTGGCGGCAACATGGCAGAGGCTTTGATCCGCGGTTTGGTGCAGGGAGGGGTGTCTGCCGGCTCTCTGCGGGTTGCCGAACCGTTGCAAAGGCGCAGGGAGTATCTGGCCGATCGCTATAAGGTGGAGGTCAGCGAGAACAATGCGGCGGTCGTCGAACGATGCGATGTGCTGCTCATGGCGGTAAAGCCGCAGGTCGCCTCGGCAGCCCTGGCAGGGATCAGCGCACAGCTGACAGCCGAGAAGCTCCTCATCTCCATGATGGCCGGTGTGCCTTCGGCAGCCCTGGAAGCGGCATTTCTCCAGCCGGTCAGGGTGGTGCGGGTCATGCCCAATACGCCGTCACTGGTGCTGCAGGGAGCCACCGGCATAGCACCGGGAGCCCATGCGCTTGAGCAGGACCTGGCCGTAACCCAGGCCATCTTCGGCATGGTGGGAAAGTGTTGGGTGGTGGACGAGCGGCTGATCGATGCGGTTACCGGTCTGTCGGGGAGCGGGCCCGCCTATGTGCTGACCTTTATCGAGGCCCTGTCCGATGCGGGGGTGAAGAACGGGCTGCCACGTGAGACCGCCTTTGGCCTGGCCCTGCAGACGGTACTCGGTACGGCATCGCTTCTGGCGGAAACCGGAGATCATCCTGCGGTGCTGCGTGAGAAGGTGACATCACCCGGAGGAACCACCATTGCCGGGCTCAAGGCCCTGGAGATCGGCAGCTTCCGGGGGACGGTGATGCAGGCCGTGGACGCTGCCACGGCCCGCTCGGTGGAGTTGGGCAAAAAGGCGTGAACATTCGGACGGTGAATCATGGGCGATGAAGCGGAGGCCAAGAAGCATCCATGCCCGGATTGCCACTTCTGCCAGTGGTGCAGCGACGACCGTTGCCGGCGGTCAGGGATGTCCTGCCGGGAGGAAGCTCTCCCTGCAGGAGCAGATCGAGCTGTACGAGTCCCTCAACCGCCCTGAAGCAGCCAGGGAGAAGCCGTAACCGTCAGTAGACTATGTTTCGCTTGGGCGCCGTACCGGCCAGGATCCGGGCAAATGCCGTGCCCTGGTCGGCATTGATGAGCAGGTAGCGCGGCAGTTTCATGATCGAATCGTTTGCACCGGCATGGTGCCGTTCGATGGTAAAGCTGGCGATGTAGCCGGCAGCAGCAGCCCTGCCGAGCAGGTAGTCGTCGTAGAGGCCAAAGGGCCAGGCCAGCATGTCGACCTTCCCCCCCAACTCCTTTTCCAGCTTGTCTTTCGATTTCTTCAATTGCGTATCCACCAGCTTGGTAAATTCGGCCGGCGGCAGTTTCCGCTTTTCCCGCTTGAAATTGGGGTGCCAGTAGGTATGGGACTGGATGTCGAACAGCCCTGATTTCTTCAGTTCGCGCAGCTGGTCCCAGGTCATGGCGTAACTGGCGTTGGAAATGGCCGAGGGATAGACGAAGACCGTCACCGGCACCCGGTATTTCTTTACCAGCGGCAGCATGTCGGTATAGACGGTCTTGTGGGCGTCATCCTCGACGATGACCACCGATTTTGCCGGCGGTGCCGGTGCCTTTTTCTGGTACCAGTCGATGAGCCGCCGCAAGGGGATGACGGTATAGCCGTTTTCCTTCAGGTATTTGAGGTGCGACTCAAAGACCGGCGTGGTGATGGTCATGCCGTCGGCAACGGTTGGACCGAAGCGGTGGTAGAGGAGGATCGGTACGCCCGGTTGCTGGACGGGCGGCTGGGCTGCAACCGGGGCAACGAGCAGGAAAAGGAGAGCAATCGAGGCAAGGAATCTGGTCATTTCGGCATGGCTCCGTTTCCGGCAGCATCGAGCTTGATCTCGGTGACCTGGCCGAAGGTGGAGAGCGGTTTGTCGAAGGCGGATTCGTTGCCAACCACGCTCAGGACCATGGCGTCGGGGTGCAGGTATTCCCTGGAGACCCTGAGCACGTCTTCTTTGGTGACCTTGGCGATGTTGGACCGATAGTTTTCCAGGTAACCCGGAGGGTAGCCGTAGTATTCGAGGCGGGCCTGCTGGTTGACCACGGCGTCGGGCTTGACGAAGCCGAAGATGAAGGCGTTGACGATGGAGTCCTTGGCCAGTTCCAGTTCCTGGTCGGTGACCGGCGCACGGGTCATGCCGGCGATGATGTCGCGCATGAGGGTGATGGCCTTGGTGGTGGACTCGGACTTGGTCTCGGTTTCGGCGATGAAGGTGCCGACGAAATGTAATCCATAACCCGGATGGCGTAGATGTCCGGATTGTCCTTGTTGACCCCGAGATGCCCCATGCGGATCGCCGACTGGTTGATCTCCTTGCGGGCGAGAAGGACCTGGGGCCGAACCTTCGTTGCCGGAGCCGCTACCGTCGGCAGGGGTTCGTCCGATTTTTTCCAGCCGGCAAAGAGTGCCTCCAGCTTTTTGACGAGATCCCCGGTGTTCACGTCGCCGGCCACTGCGAGGATGGTGCGGTCGGGATGGAAGTAGCGTTGGTGGAATGCCACCATATCCTCCCTCTGGATGTTCCGGATGGTTTCGATTGTCGGATAACGCCCGAGCGGATGCCCGGCGTACAGCGCCTTGATGAGCTCCCGATCGGCAACAGCCTTGGGGTTGTCATTCTGGCGCCGCAGGCCTTCGATGGTGCGGTTTTTGGCAAGGGTGACGCGGTCTTCCCGGAATGCGGGGTGCAGCATGACCTGGCTGAACATCTGCAAGGTCTTGTCCAGGTTTTTGGTGAGGGTGGAAAGGGAGACATTGCCGACGTCGCTGCCGATGCTGGCTTCGATGGCGGATGCCATGAATTCCAGCTCTGCGTCGAGCTTCTCCGGCGGGTAGTCCGTGGTGCCGCCGCTGCGCATGACTGCGCCGGTGAGGCCGGCCAGGCCGCATTTCTCGGCGGGTTCGTAGATACTGCCGGTAGTGACGTAGGCGGTCATACTGACGATGGGGAGTTCATGGTCCTCCAGGACGTAGAGCGTCATGCCGTTGGAAAGCTGGACCCGCTGACTCTTCGGGATCTCGAACGCAAGCGGCGGGAAGGTCATGGTGCGGGGATCTGCCTTTACCTGCCGGGCCGCGCATGCCGTGAGCAGGAGAGCTGACAGGAAAAGTGCCGTAAGGAAATAGACAGTTCTGCTCATTGGGAGACCTCTTTCTTCGTGGTGATGAAGCCGACGGTCCTGTTCTCACGCACGAGATAGGTGCGGGCTACCCGCACCACATCCATGGGGGTGACGCTGGCGACCTTCTGGCGATGCTCGATGAGGTACCGCCAGGTTCCGGCTATTGCTTCATATTCAGTGAGGTTCCGGGCCAGCCCGCCATTGGAACCCATCTGCCGGAACTCTTCGAATTCGAGACGGTTAAGAATCTTCTGCAGGTCATTTTCGCTGACCTGTTCGGTCTTGAACCGCTCGATCTCTTCGTAGATGGCCGCCTCGACCTCCTGTACCGTGTGCGGTGCGCGCGGGGTGGCGGCAATGACGTACAGGTTGGGGTAGCGGCTGCCTGGGGCGGAAAATGAACCGACATCCGTGGCCAGCTGTTTTTCGACGACCAGCTTCTGGTAGAGGCGCGACGTCCGGCCATCTGCCATCAGCATGTCGATGACATCGAAGACATAATCGTCCGGGCTGGGAAGTGTCGGCTTGTGAAAGCCTATGAGCACCTGCGGCTCGGCATCTCCCTCCACTTCGATCCGTTTTTCGCCGGGCTGCTTCGGTTCGTCCACCGCCACCGGCGGCACGGTCTTGCCGGGCGGGATGTCGGCAAAGTAACGTTCCACTAGGGCAATGGTCTTCACCGGGTCGATGTCGCCGACAATGGCGATGATGGCGTTATTGGGGGCGTAATAGGCATGCAGGAATTTCTCGGCCTTGGTTCGGGAGAGATTCTCGATATCGGACATCCAGCCGATGGTCGGCTGACCATTGGGGTGGGCAACGAATGCCGTTGCCAGGAAGGTTTCCCAGAGCCGGCCAGAAGGTTCGGCGTCATAGGAGCGCCGGCGTTCCTCCATGACCACGTCCCGCTCGGTATAGAACTCCCGCAGCACGGCATTTTTCATCCGGTCCGACTCGATGGCGGCCCAGAGTTCCAGCTTGTTTGACGGCAGGGAGATCAGGTAGGTCGTACCGTCTTTGCTGGTAAAGGCGTTGTAGCTGACGCCGCCATTTTTCGCATAGATCTCGGCAAACTCTTCTTTGATGACATATTTACCCGCTTCTGCTTCGAGGTCTGCGAGCTGTTTCTTCAGTACCGTCAGCTTCTGCTGGTCTGCCTTTTCTCGCAGGAGCTTTTCTGCCATCAGCGCCTGGGCCACGGTTTCGATCCGGTCGAGCAGGGGCTTTTCTGCTGCATAATCCTTGGTTCCGAGCGTTTTTGTCCCCTTGAAGAGCATGTGTTCCAGGAGGTGGGCAATGCCGCGCTCATCGCTCCGTTCGTCCACGCTGCCGACTTTGAAACGTATCCAAGCCGAGACGGTCGGCGAGGTGTGCCGCTCGACCATCAAAAGCTTCATACCGTTTGCAAGCCGGTGTTCCTGGACCCGCTCTGCGAGCCCCGCTCCTAAAGCGGTTCCGCAAAGGAGGAGAGAGATCGTCACCGCCAGAATGTTCTGCATGAATCGGGTCATCAAGGCTACCTCGCATGAGTGTGGGATGACGGGCTCAGCCCGACCGGTTTTTAATCTTACAGAGTCTGTCGGGATTTTTCAAGAATGGTGAATGGTGTATACATTTGAATATTCTAGTGATGTCCGGCCCATAATCCCGTCTTAGCGATGGTGATGAGCCCTCTCTATGCGCGAATTTTCCGGGCATGGTGGTGGGGAACTCGCGGCCAGAAATGCTTTGACAAATCTTGCACCCTTCCTATAGTATTGCCGAAGCATTGAGCCGAGGATACGTCATGGAAACAGCGCTGGAACTCATCGGAGATGAGCTTAAACAGGTAGAGCAGCAGTTCAAGAAAGATCTGGCATCGGATGTGCCGCTGATCCGCAAGGTCGGGGAGTATGTCCTTGCCAGTGGCGGCAAGCGCATCCGCCCTGCGCTTCTGCTGCTGTCGGCAAAGCTGTGCGAGTATCGCGGCGACCGTCACGTTCCCCTGGCGAGTGTCATCGAGTTCATCCACACGGCAACCCTGCTCCATGACGATGTTGTCGACAATGCCAACATCCGCCGTGGCATCGCATCCGCCAATACCCTCTGGGGTAATGAGGCGTCGGTGCTGGTCGGGGATTTCCTTTTCTCCAAGTCATTTTCCCTCATGGTTGCCGATGGCGACCTCAATGTCCTGAGGGTTCTCTCCGGCGCCACCACCATGATCGCGGAAGGGGAGGTACTCCAGCTCGTCTGTACCAGCGACCTTTCCCTGACCGAGGAACGTTATATCGAAGTCGTCAAGTGCAAGACAGCCGTCCTTATTTCTGCTGCCTGCCAGGCCGGGGCCATCCTTGGAAAGGTCTCTTCCGAACTGGAACAGGACCTGAGCGAGTTCGGCATGCAACTCGGCATAGCTTTCCAGTTGATGGACGATGTGCTGGACTATGCCGCCAACCAGGCAGAATTCGGCAAGAGCATCGGCCACGATCTTGAGGAGGGGAAGATAACCCTTCCGCTTATTCATACCCTGCAACTCTGTACTGCCGACGAGCGGGAGCGGATTGGCGAAATCGTCACTGCCGAAGAGCTGTCCGACGATGATTTCCAGTTCGTCTTCGATGCGGTTCACCGTTACGGTGGCATCGAATTCACCGTGAGCAGGGCCAGAGAATATATCAGCCGGGCCAAACAAGCCCTTGAATCATTCTCGCCCTCCCCGGTAAAATCCGCTCTTGTGGAACTCTCCGATTACGTGGTTACCCGCCAGCGCTGACTTTCGCGAAATCCCCGTACCTTTTGTGCTAAATAACGGCCATTCAAACGGCGTTTTCCGGTAACTGCCGGGAAATTAGCCCGTTTATATTTGGTTAGTATATTGCATGCTTATACACAAGGATATGAAATCTGTAAGTGTTCAGATTGTAGGTGAAATGTTATGCGAAACGGAAAACTGGTTCATGAAACGCACGTCAAGGTAGATGGGGAAAGCTTTCAGGTCTTGGTCTATTGCCGGGATGATGGACGGCATTTTGCCAAGACTCATCTGGGGGGAGAGGATATCATCATCAACGATGGAGTGACACTCGAAGATGTCCTCCATGTGCATGAGCAGGTTCTCCCGTTAGCCATCTCCACCCGCAGGATCCGCCAGCAGATCAAAGAAGAACTGTACCCCTGAAGGCTGCGCGTATCTGCATTAACTCCTGCCGTGCCCGCATCGGGCATGGTAACCCTCCTGTATTGTCTCCAAAATATCCTTGCATTCCCGTAATATCTGACATAATAGAGTGTTGAGATCCTGCCTCTGCATGCCGAAGTGGCACCTGCGCGCCCTTGTATCGGCGTCAGCGATACAACACAGAAGCAACGAAAAGAACATTTGACGGGAGTATGCTGATGAAAAGAATGGTACTGATGATCGTGCTGGCAGTCTGCGTTGCCTTGACTGGCTGTTCCAAAGGGGACAAGAGCCCGGACATGGAGGCAAAGGTAGGTGCCTCCGCACCCGAGTTCACCCTAAAAGACCTTTCAGGCAAGGATGTGAGCCTTGCCTCGTTGCGCGGGAAGGTGGTCATGCTCAATTTCTGGGCGACATGGTGCCCTCCCTGCAAGGAGGAAATCCCGTCCATGATGCGGCTCAACCAGGCAATGTCCGGCAAGCCTTTTCAGATGCTGGCGGTTTCCATTGACGATGGCGGCAAGCCCGCAGTGGATGCCTTCTTCAAGGAGAACGGGTTTTTGCTTCCGGCCCTGAACGATCCTGGCCAGAGCATTGGCAAGATGTACGGTGTTACCGGCGTTCCGGAAACCTTTGTCATCGATAAGAAGGGTGTTATACTCAAAAAATTCATCGGCGGCCTGGATTGGAGCGCTCCCGAGGTAATCAAGTATTTCAATGAACTGACCGCCCAGTAGCAGAGGACCGAATCGGAGCGTACATGGAATCCGGCAATATCAGCTTTATCGGGGCGTTCTTCGCAGGACTTCTTTCGTTTCTCTCCCCCTGCGTCCTTCCCCTGATACCGTCCTATATCACCTACATTACCGGTCTTTCCTTTGCCGACCTCCAGGAGGAGCATCCCGCCCACAAGGTCAGGCAGCAGACAATCATTCATTCGCTGCTGTTCATTGCGGGATTTACGATAGTCTTTGTGCTTCTCGGCGCGTCCGCCACCTTCATCGGCGGTTTTCTGCAAGAGCATATGGCTTTGATCAGAAAGGTCGGGGGGGTGCTCATCATCATCTTCGGCATCCATGTGACCGGGCTGGTGCCGATGCATGCGCTTCTGAGTGAAAGACGGGTCAGTATCCAACGCAAACCTGCCGGTTATCTGGGGAGTCTGTTGGTGGGACTTGCCTTTGCCGCAGGTTGGACCCCCTGCATCGGACCGATCCTCGCCTCGATCCTCATGGTTGCCGCCACGGAAGACACGGTCTACCATGGCATAGCCCTGCTGCTGACCTATTCCATGGGGCTGGCTATCCCGTTTTTCCTCTCTGCGCTGGCCATGCACAAATTCCTCGTCCTGTTCAACCGGTTTAAAAAGCATATCCGGATCTTTGAGATCGTAACCGGTCTGTTCCTCATTGTCGTTGGTGTGATGATCTTTACCAACTACCTGACGGTTTTGGGACGATTTTCCTTAAAGATATTCGGGGGGTGAACCGGTTGAGCCGCCATGTACCGAAGATTTCCATCCAGTTGACGGTTGCCAATCTTTCCACGACGGAAGCATTTTATGTCGGCATCCTTGAACTCCCCGTGCGTCGGGCCGTAACGGTATTGGGTGCTCCTGAGCATTTGGAGATGAAGTTGGACGGATGGGAATTGATATTTGTCGAGGAAGCCACGGTGCTGAAGGTCCATCCGGTTCTGGAAGAGCGATTTGCCATGTTTCCCAAGGGAGTAGGGGCAACGCTGCATTTCAGGGTTACCGGGTTGGATGACATCTACCAGGCGCTGTTGGAGGAGGAGTTGGAGATACTCTACCCTCTGGAAGAGCAGCCATATGGTATCAAGGATCTCTGGTGCTTCGATCCCGACGGCTATATGGTGGTGTTGGAGGAATCGACCCGCTGATTCGTTCGACTTATCGTGTGTCAAAAAAGGGCCGTTCCATTTGGATCGGCCCTTTTCCGTTACGGTTCCTTCTTTTTTTTACCTCGGTCCCCGAGGTCGCAGGAATCGGACATTCAGGTCTGTACGCCAAGGCGTGGCAGAACATATTTTTGCAGCACCACCCAAAAGGCCAGAAAACCCAGCAGTAGCAATATGTCTTTCATAGAAGTGTCTCCTTATGGACGAGAACTGTAGCATATATTCCAAGAAATGAATATGTATTTACATCAAGCCAAACGAACCAGCCGGGCACCTTACCTCCTGTAGACTCGAATGCCCTGGAAATTGCCGGATGTTCCGGTATACTGGGCGTTGCCTTACTGCAAACGTCATTCGCCTGAGGGTCACGTGAGTTCTGTCCTGAGTATCCAGATCGTTGTGTTTCTGTTTGGTGCCGTTGTGGGGTCATTTCTGAACGTTTGCATCAGCCGTCTTCCCCGGGGGGAGTCGGTGGTATTCCCGGCATCTCACTGTCCTCGATGCGGTGGTTCCATTGCCTGGTATGACAATGTCCCGATTCTGAGTTACGCCCTGCTCAGGGGGCGGTGCCGTTCCTGCCGGGAAAGGATCTCTGCCCAGTACCCACTGGTTGAACTGATCAATGGGCTGCTCACCCTGTTTCTCTTTCGCAGTTTTGGCCCGTCCCCGGCTTTTCTGGTGCTTTTCATCTTTTGCAGTGCGCTGGTGGTCATTACATTCATTGACCTGGAGCATCAGATCATCCCCGACGTGATCAGTATTCCTGGAATCGTGATCGGCTTCCTCTGTTCCTTTGTCATTCATGGGCATTCATGGCAGAACTCGCTGATCGGCATCATTGCCGGGGGGGGGAGTCTGCTTCTCGTTGCGTACGGCTATCAGTGGCTTACCGGCAAGGAAGGCATGGGTGGAGGCGACATCAAGCTGCTGGCCATGATGGGGGCGTTTCTCGGCTGGCGATCCGTCCCGTTCATCATCTTCAGTGCTTCGCTGGTGGGGTCTGTGATCGGTATTTCGCTCATGGTGGCCCGCGGCAGGGATGCCAAGCTTGCCATCCCCTTCGGACCGTTTCTTGCGTTCGGTGCTATCCTGTATATATTTTACGGGAATCGGATCATAACTTGGTATCTCAGCCTGGGAGCATTACCCGGGGGATAGCGAACCCATGAAAATCTTTCGCTTAAGCCTCACTGTTACTATCCTGGCTGCCCTCGCATCCCTGCTGATCCTCACCTGGCTTCTCCTGAGTATCATTGCCTTCACAACAGCAGAGAAGGACCTGTACACCATGAAAGGTGAAGCCGGCAAGGCATTGCTGG
>JACRPV010000021.1 GCA_016223015.1 Geobacter sp.
CCACTTCCATGAACACCAATTCTTTCGGCTATCGAACCGAACCAAAGATTCATACGGTGAAAAAATCCCGACAGCCCAAAAAGGCCTGGGACAAAGACGGCAACAATATTTTGTCCCTGGTCAAAAAGGTGGACAACAAACCGGCGCCGGCGGATAAGATTGCCGACGATTACTACATCTTTGATTTCGGAAAGATTAAGGATACCGCCAATGTCAAGCTGTTAATCGACGGCTGGACCGCCTTCGGTTTGACCGGCATGCCCGCCAACCGCACGGTGCTGCAACCTTATGTTGAGGTGGTGGACGCCTTGGGCAACTGGCAAAAGGTGCAAGTTCTGGGCATCCCCGCGGGAGACCTTAAAACCGTGGTGGTGGACTTAAGCGGATTGTTCCTCCATCCCGAGGACCACCGCATTCGCCTGAATACCGGCCTTTTGAAGAGCGGTAAATTTATCGTCGACCGGGTGAGCCTGGACGTATCGCCCCCGGCGGCGGTCACCACCAGGTTGCTGACGGCTTCGAGCGCCGATTTGCAGCATCCCGGCCGCCCGCCGTTTGCGTCGGCGAAATTAGACACCCGCATCCAATCCAGCGATGAGGTGATGGCCGATGTTCCCGAGGCTTATTTCTACGGCGCCTTCACCCGTTTGGGCGAGGTGAAGGAATTGCTGGCGGCCACTGATGATAAATTCGTGATTATGCGCCACGGCGATGAACTCACCATAACTTTTCCGGCTTTGCTCAAGCCGGCCTTGGGCTATAAACGGTCATACCTCCTTTTGGCCGATCTTTATTACAAAGGGGGTAATACGCTTTCGGTTGATCCGCTGCCTTTCCACGCTATGAGCAGCTATCCTTATCCGGCCACTGAAAGCTATCCCCAGGACGCCGACCATCAGACTTATCTGCAAAATTACAATACCCGCATCTGTTCTAAGCCGGCTTTTCCCACCCAGGGCTTGGCGGCAGATTGGGGAGGGGCCAAGATTACTTTGGCAGA
>JACRPV010000022.1:0-8451 GCA_016223015.1 Geobacter sp.
CTGGAGCACCTCATCCACTGCCAGGCCAAACAGCTCTTCACCCTTGCTCACCACTATAATGCGTTCTTTGCCCGGTTCTCCGGCCGGGGCCAGCTGCAATCGCGTCCCCATGGCGAATACCGGGATTATGATCCCCCGCAGCGAGAGGACACCCGAGATGAATGCCGGGACCCGCGGCACCTCGGTTACCTCGCGCGGTTTGATGATCTCCTTGATCTCCATGATACTGATGGCGTACTGCTCAGAAGCTACCCTGAAACAGAGGAATTCATGATAATCCACCTGTTCGGTTTCGGTCCCGTCCGGGGATGCCAGCGGTGTCTCCTCGTCGAATCCGGCCGCGACTCTCCCTGCCAGCAGCAGGGCGATCGGGTCGAACGAGCCATTTCGTTGGTGTTCGGCGATCGCATCTGCTCCGATGACCTCAACCATGGGGGGCAGATCCGTATCCGACACCCCGGGTACGGCCGGAGCAACAAACGACACGGCATTCGAGGCTGGCAGACCGGGAGCGACAATAACCGGGACATCGTGAGGAGGCTGAGGGGAAGCTGCGCTCTCTAGAACATCTTCCCTTGCAACAGGCGGTTCCACAAACTCATCCGCTGGCACAGGCTGGGCCGGCACGACAGTATCATCCAGAAACTCCAGATCGGAACTGCTCTGGGCAGGCCGTTCTGTTTCGGGCGTTGCACCCACAATAGTCCCGCGATCCCTGTTTGCCTTTTTGCGTATCTCAGCCAGATTCATAGGGAAACATCCACTCCTTGGCTCAAAGTGCCAGTTCAGCCGTCAGTGCTTCGACGATCTCCGCATCGATCATGGCAGCCTCCCGGTAAAACCCTTCCAGCAGGGCATTGGTGGCGATCAGATTGATCATCCGCGGCACGCCGCCCGACAGTGCAAAGATCCTCTGTACCGCAGCAGGGGCAAAGAGTCCGGGGCTGCCGCCGGCGGTCTCCATGCGAAAATCGAGGTACTCCTGGGTTTCTTCCAGGGTCAGCGGCTGCAGGCTGTAGTTGATGGCGATCCGTTGCCGCAGCGGTTCGTACTGCGGCGCAGACAGGATGGACCTTATCTCCGGCTGCCCCATCAGGATCACGCTCAAGAGGTTGCGGTCATCAAGCTGGAAGTTGGTCAGCAGGCGGATCTCGTCGTAGACCTCGCGGTCCGGGATCAACTGCGCCTCGTCGATGACGATGACCGGACAGATCCCTTCGCAATGGAGCCGGTAGAGGGCGTCGGTGATCTCTTGCAGCAGATCGTCCTTGCTGGTCGCAGGGATATCGGAAAAGAGGCTCCGCGCCACGTAGCGGAGGAATTCTATGGCGGTAAGCCGCGGATTCAGGACAAAGCAGAAGCGGTAACCCTCTCCCATGGTATCCATGAGCGCCCGCGAGATGGTAGTCTTGCCGCACCCTATGCCGCCGGTGAGCAGGGCCATCTCCCGCTCCTCCAGCACGTATTTGAGCCGCGCCAGCGCCTCCCGGTGCCCGCGACTCAAGTAGAGATAGTGCGGGTCCGGGGTCTTGCTGAACGGCTTGTCGCTGAAACCGTAGAAGTCCTTATACATGGGCGGTCACCATCACACGCTCCCCCGGGTCGCCTCGGATATGATCCCACCCACGTCCAGGACCAGGATCGTCCGCTGGTCCCCAAGATCCGCGGCACCGGAGATCCCCTTGAACCCCTTGAACGTTTCTCCGATCGATTTGATCACGATATCCTGCTGCCCCAAGAGATCGTCAACCACGATGCCGAGCCTCTTTTCGGCAACGCCGACCACGACCACATAAAAGCTTTCGGGTAAGACATCTCCCCCTTCGATCTCGAAAAAGCGGCCGAGCCGCACCAGTGGCAGCGTCATGTCACGGAGCTGGATGACCTCCTTCCGCTCGATGGTACGGATGTCGGAGCGCTCGACCAGAATGGTCTCCAGGACCGATGTGATCGGCATGGCATAGGTCCGACCGACAATGTTGATGATCAGCGCCTTGATGATGGCAAGGGTAATGGGCAGGGTAATGATGACCTTGCTCCCCTGTCCCGGTCTGGTTTCGATATCCACCATGCCCGAAACCGCGGCGATATTGTTCCTGACCACATCCATGCCGACACCCCGGCCCGATATGTCGGTCACCGTGTCGCTGGTGGAAAAGCCGGGAAGGAAGATCAGCTCCAGGGCATCCCGTTCGGAAAGCGGATCGTTCTCCTGGATCAGCCCCTTTTCCAGGGCCTTTTTCTTCACCCTGGCAATATCGATGCCCCGGCCGTCGTCCTCGACCTCGATGACGACATGGTTCCCCTTCTGAAATGACGAAAGCCTGATAACCCCCTTTTCGTCCTTGCCCAGGCGAACCCGTTCCTCGGGGGTCTCGATGCCGTGATCAATGGAGTTGCGGATGATATGCATCATCGGATCGGAGATATCCTCGATGATCAGCTTGTCCAGTTCGGTGTCGGCTCCGAACACCCGCAGATCGACCTTTTTCCCCTGCTCCCTGGAGACCTTGCGCACAATGCGGGACATCTTTTCGTAGAGCTGCCCCACCGGGATCATACGGATCTCCATGACACCCTTCTGCAGCTCGTTGAGCTTGCGCTGCAACACCTTGGCAGCCTTGCCCAACTCGATTGCAAGGGTAGAGAAACCGCTGCTGCGCACCTTCCCGACCAGTTCATTGATGGCGGAGTGGGACAGGACCAGCTCGCCGACAATGTTCATCAGATCGTCAAGCTTGACTATGTCCACGCGGACCATCCGGCTCATGCTCTTGGCGGTCATTGCTGCATCCGCTGCCGCTTGCGCCGGGAGTGCTGCCGCGGGATGATCGTGAGCGGAATCGGACGGCGATGCGGTGGGCGGCTCTGCTGCCTGAGCAGGCTGGGAAGGAGACGGCGGCGTGCTCTGGGCGCCCAGTAGCCGCACGGTAATGCCGGGCCTTCCGGAGAGACCGCTTACCCCGTCCTCTCCCTTGGTGGACCCGAAAAGGATCTCGAAATCTATGCCCGCCTCGCTGCCGCTGCCAACCGTGGGGAGCGTGCTGATCACCTCTCCCCCCTGCTTGAGCAGATCAGTCAGCTCTCCCAGTTCCTGGTCAAAGGTGGTCAGGCTGAAGGAGGCGATAATGGAATAGATCAGCCTTCCCTTCTTGACGTTCTCAAGCAGTCGATGCTCCTCGTATTCGGTGAGGGCATTCAATACCGCATCTGTCAAACCGAGCGTGGCCAGGGGGGAAACCTCCTGGCTTTTCTGGGTAGCACTGGCACAGGCATTGATGCGGCTGACCATCAGGGGGATGCCGCTTGCATCCAGATGGCCCTCTCCGGCGCCGCGCACCAGTGCGCCCAACAGGTCCATGGCGTCGAAGAGGACGCTCATCATGACCGGGGTAATCTCCACCCTCCCCAGCCGGAGGGAATCCAGCAGGTTCTCCATGTTGTGCGCCAGATCGCCGATCTCGGAAAATCCGAAGATGCCTGCCAGGCCTTTGAGCGAGTGGGCACCGCGAAAAATGGCATTGATGAGGTCGGGATTGCAGTCACCCGTCTCGGCGCAGTCGCCCATGCTCACCAGGTCGTTGTTGAGCTGGTCGATGATCTCTTCCGCCTCAGCCAGAAAGTCTCTGACCGCTTTGCCTATGCTGTCGTTTGATACAGTCATGGTATCCTGCCCTGCCTCCTGGTGAGGAATCAGCCCAAATACTTGAGGAGCAGTTTCTGCAGATCAGCCGGGTCGAACGGCTTGATCAGGTATTCGTTTGCTCCCAGAGCCAAACCTTTGGCAAGGTCTCGTTCGCTGCTCTCAGTGGAGATGATGAAGAGCGGTATCGACTTATAGATTGCGCTGTTCCTGACATAGCGGATCAGTTCGAGGCCATTGATGTCCGGCATGTTGATATCGGTGATCACGAGGTCGACCCTCTCGCGGGGAAGCAGTCGCAACGCCTCGAAACCATTGGCAGCCTCGACGATCTCGAACCCCTCCAGCGCCTCGATGGTGGAGATCAGCAGGGAACGCATGGCAGAGGAATCTTCCACGATCAATATCTTTTTCACATACCCTCCGGAGACTTATCCTTCAATCTACGCTGCAGGAGCACCTTCTCCATGGTGATCCCTGCCTGTGAAAGAAAAATTTCCAACGAATCGGTGTCGCCGATCGGCCGATGTTCATCGCCGTTGTCGCCGTAGAGGAGCGCTACAACCTTTCCCTCGCTGATGATCGGCCCGAGAAACACCTCTGCAGGGTTCCCCCCGAGCTGTTCCCGCAGGTACCCGCTCCATCGAGAGTCATCCAGATGCAGTTTAACAGGAAGTTGCGATTCAACAACCCGACTGAATACGGATTCCTCTCCTCTCGGAATGCGCATGGCACGAACCAGAACATCTGCCGGTAGCTCACGATCCTCGATTCCGAACTGACCAAGCCCGGCGATCTCGTTCTCCTTGACGACAAAGATCACTGCCCGCGCCATGAACTCCGAGGCAAAGCGGAGCACCAGCAGGATGATCCCCCCACCCAGGGCCGGATCGTTAAGCTCTTCCAGCATGCCCCGGAGCAGGGAGATCCCGGTGCTCTGGACCTGGGGCACCGTTGGCACACCCTCTTCCCCCATTTCCATCCTGAGTTCATCGCTGATGTTGACCGTATCGGCCGGCCCCGGTGGCTCACCCTCTTCCGCCAGGGTCACCTTCCGGCCGAGCCGCTCACAAAAGGCGCTACAGATGGCCGGAGCAACGATATCCGTCTTGGAGGGCTTGCCCATGAGCCCATAGCCCAGCTCGCGGACGCGTCGCTCCGCGTCGCCGGTGCCATGGTCGGCAAGGACAATGGTCGGAAGTTGGGGAAAGTTGTCATGAAGCAGCTCCAGGAGTTCGAGCCCTCCCAACAGACCCGAACCATCCATCCTGGGCATGATGAGGTCGATCACCAGGGTCGGCTGCCAGCCGGCGCGGAACAGCGTATCAATGGCAATCAGGGCATCCTCTCCCTTGTCGCAGGAGATGACCTCATAGCCATTTTCGCCAAAGTGCGCCGCCATTGCAGCGAGCGTCCCCTGGTCGTCGTCGACAATGACCATGTACCGTTTCGGCAGGACCGGCACGGTCCTGATAGAATCATCGACAGAAGGTTCCAGCAGGAGATCGAAGGCGAAATCCACATTCTCCTCTGCCTCGTCAGGTTCCGGGCCTTCGCCATCCCCGCCGGATTCCCGTTCATGCAGCTGCTCATCGAGCCGAAGCGAACCTTCCATAGCCAGGAACTGCGCATTGAGCCCCTGTGTCAGCTGGAACTGCAGTTGATCGGTCCGGCTATCGTCGACGACATCCAGGTTCTCCTGCAGTTCGAAATCAAAGGTCCCCTCATGCCAGACAAACAGGGAGTAGACGATCTGTTCGATCTGCTCGCGGACCAGTTCTTCGAGAACGGCGCCTTCGACCATCCCCTGCGCAACGAGTATATCGCCCAGCCGCTGCCGATAGCCGCCATCCTCCTGCAGGCACCGGGCAGATTCCACCCCGGTCGGATCGACAATCTGCCTGGAAACGAGCAGTTCGTCGAGCAGCACCGGTCTGGCGGAAGAACCGGCCTTGACCACCTGCCCCTGCCGAAAGACGACGTTCGCCACTTGGCCGGCACTGTGGATGGCCAGAACCCCCGACTTCCTGCTCAGGCTGACGATCTGCAGAATCTCGCCCAGCCCCAGATCTTCCAGATTGCCGACAAGGCTCATACCGCAACTCCCGTGATTCGGCAATGCTCGCGGCACGGCAACGGACTGACCCCTGCTTCGTCCGGTCCCGTAACGGAGACCGGCCTAACGCTCACGTCCCCGGAACAAAAGCCGGATCGGCGTTCCCTCAAACCCGAACGCCTCGCGAAAGCGATTGGCAAGGTAACGCTCATAGGAAAAGTGAATCCCTTCGGGGCTGTTCGTAAAGATAACAAAGGTCGGCGGCTTGATGCTGACCTGGGTGGCGTAGTAGAATTTCACCCGCCTCCCCTGGGAAAGGGGCGCATGCTTCGTCTCGGTCGCTTCGGAGAAGACCCGGTTCAGCTCGGAGGTTGTGACCCGGCGGGCGTACTGGGCCATGACTTTGTCCACTTCCGGGATGATCTTGGTCACCCGTTGCCCTGATTTGGCCGATACAAAGATAATCGGAGCAAACGGAAGATACTTGAATTCGGTCCGTATTCGTTCCACGAACTTTCCGGTCGTGGCGTTGTTCTTTTCCAGGGCATCCCACTTGTTCACCACGAAGATGCAACCGCGCCCTGCCTCGTAGGCGTAACCGGCAATCTTGGAATCCTGCTCCGTCACCCCATCCTCGGCATTGAGCACGATCAGCACCACATCGGAACGCTCGATGCTCCGCAGGGCATCGACCACGCTGTATTTTTCCAGTTTCTGGGTGGTCTTCCCCTTGCGCCGGATCCCTGCCGTGTCGATGAGTTGGTAGCGCTTGCGGTTGCAGGTAAAATAGGTATCGATGGAATCGCGGGTGGTGCCGGGCGTGGGGTTTGCCACCACCCGCTCGAAGCCGAGCAGGCGGTTGACCAGCGACGATTTCCCCACATTGGGCCGGCCGACCACGGCGATGCGCGGCACATCCTGATCCGTGCCGTCCTGCACCGAATGCGGCAGGATGGCAATCAGCTCATCCAGCATGTCGCCGACCCCCCGGTTATGCTCTGCCGAAATGGTATGCAAACGGTCCACGCCGAGGGCGTAGAAATCGGACGACAGCATCTCCAGCTTTTCGCCATCCACCTTGTTGACCAGGTAGAAAACCGGTTTTTCCACCCGCCGGAGCATCTCCGCAACCTCGCGGTCGGCAGGGGTCAGCCCTTCGCGGCCATCCATGACAAAGAGGATCACGTCGGCCTCTTCCATGGCGAGACGGGACTGCTCCCGCATCTGCTGCAGCATGCGGTCTGCAGTTTCCGGCTCGAATCCGCCGGTGTCCACGAGGATAAAGGGGACTTCGTAGCGATCGATACTGGCATAGTTCCGATCCCTGGTAACTCCGGGCATGTCGTCGACGATCGCCTTGCGGCTCCCGACCAGACGATTGAACAGGGTCGATTTCCCCACATTGGGGCGCCCCACGATGGCAACGATAGGTTTCATTGGTATCCAAGCTCCTTTAACATATTGGGGTTCTCCGTCCAGTCCTTGCGCACCCGGACGAACAACTCCAGAAAAACCCTGGTGCCGAGCAGTTGCTCAATCTCCTGCCGGGCCTGGGTACCGATCCTTTTGAGCAGGGCGCCTTTGCGGCCGATGACGATCCCCTTCTGGGTCTCGCGCTCAACGGTGATGACCGCCGAGATGCTGATCAGGCTCCCGTCGGGACGCTCCTTGAACTGCTCCACATTCACTGCCACCGCATAGGGGATCTCGTCTCCGGTAAGGCGGAAGACCTTTTCCCGGATGATCTCCGCCACCACGAACCGTTCAGGGGCGTCGGTCAGGATGTCGTCCGGGAAATAGGCCGGTCCCTCGGGCAGAAGCGGGAATATGAGCTCCACCAGGCGTTCGACCCCGTCGCCGGTGGCAGCGGAGATCGGGATGATCTCGTGGAACGGGTGGAGCTTCCCGTACTGGGCAAGCCGCTCCAGGAGCTGTTCACGGCTCACCAGGTCGATCTTGTTGACCACCAGGATAACCGGCACGGCAACACGGGGAAGATATTCGGCAACCAGCTCGAACTGCGCGGCCGGATTGGCGCTGGCCTCGACCAGGAAGAGGATCGCATCGATCCCCTCCAGGGCGGCCCCGGCCTCGTCGACCATGTAGCGGTTGAGCCGGGAGCGGGCCCGGTGGATCCCGGGCGTGTCGATGAAAACGATCTGCCCGCCGGGCAGGTTGTGGATCCCCTGGATCCGGTTGCGGGTGGTCTGCGGTTTATCGGAGGTTATCACCAGCTTTTCGCCGAGGATCCGGTTCAATAGCGTCGATTTTCCCACATTGGGCCGGCCGATGATGGCAACAAAGCCGGAGCGGAACGGTTCAGCTGACATGGTCGTTCCTTTCACAGGTGTAATTGAGGTCTCGCAAAAGGTCTGCGCGCCACTCGCCCCCCTGGGAGGTCATGACGAGTTCGTGGGAAGACAGGCCGGCATCCGGCACGATCCGGTCGATGGTGATGCCGTAGGCCACGGCGATGCGGTCGAGGTTCATGCGCCGCTGACCTGCCACGTCGGACACCCGCTTCGGAGCGCAACTGACGGAGACGGTCCCCCCGGTCTCCCTGCCGGCAACCATCTGGCAGAGGAGGGCAAACCAGAGCTCCCCTTCCGTCAGCTGGCGGAATGCGGGATGATACGGCCCGGCCAGCACCGCGCCCGGCCGCTCCAGGGTATCGCTTGCCTGCAGCCCCACGCGGATCACCGGGACCCCTGCCCGGCGGGCGGCAAGGAGCATGAAAGCGCAGAGCCGCACC
>JACRPV010000022.1:8540-15079 GCA_016223015.1 Geobacter sp.
AAGCGGGGTTCCTGCCAGCACGACCGTGGGATAGATGCGCAGGAACGACGGGTCGAGGCGAAGTGCAGCGGCAAAGGAATCCAGGTCCGACTGCCACGATGCGCCCGGCAGCCCCGGCATCAGCTGCAGGCCGACGCAGAGCCCGGCAGCCTTCAGCGTCCGGCAGGCCAGCACCGTATCGCCGGCCGTGTGCCCCCGGCCGGCAGCGTCCAGCACCGCATCGTCCAGCGACTGCACCCCCAGCTCGACGGTCCTGACCCCTTGCGAGGCGAGAAACGCCGCGTCTTCGCCGCTCACGGCATCGGGGCGGGTTGAGATCCGTACCGATGCGACGTCACCCCTCTGCAAAAGCGGCTGCAACGGTGCAAGAAGCGACTCCTGCTCCTTGCGGGCAAGGCAGGTGAAGGTTCCGCCGTAAAAGGCGACCTCGACGACCCCGCCGGAAGGGGCGCGATACGCCTCGATGGTCGAAAGGATTGCCGATGCCGACGGCAATTCGCCGTTGTCACCGCTGATGGTTCGCTGGTCGCAGAAGACGCACTGATGGGGGCAGCCCTGGTGGGCGATGAAAAAGGGGACAATCAACGGGTTACCCTTGTCCGCTGCGAAGCCTGGCCAGGCCGTGGCGGGCCGCCTCCTGCTCCGCCTCCTTCTTGCTCCGACCGCTCCCCTCTCCCATCCGCTCCTCCCCCAGGAAGGCGGCAACGGTAAAGGTCCGGTCGTGGTCCGGTCCGCTGGCGGCAAGCACGACATAGCGCGGCACTTGACCTCGAAGCGCCTGGGACGCTTCCTGGAACGCCGTCTTGCTGTCACGGCCAGAGGCAAACGGATCGGTTCGCTCGGCCATCCGGGCATACTGCCGCTCGATCAGGGCTTTGGCAGCAGCGGCACCGCCATCCAGGTAGAGCGCCCCCAGGAGCGCCTCATAGGCATCTGCCAGGAGAGAACGCTTCTCCCTGCCGCCGCTCTGTTCCTCCCCCCGGCCAAGCCGCAGGCAGGAGCCTAGCCCCAGTTCCTCCGCCATGAGGGCGAGACTCGCCTCACCCACCAGGGAGGCCCGCAGCTTCGACAGCTCACCTTCCCGGCTCGTCGGGAAATCCAGCAGCAGACGGTGGCTCATGAACAGGGAGAGTACCGTATCGCCGAAAAACTCCAGCCGCTCGTTGTCCACGAGGGTCTTGTCGCCCGCCTCGTTCAAAAAGGAGCGATGGGTAAACGCCTCCACCAGGAGACGACGCTCCCTGAAGCGGTAGCCGATCCTCTCTTCGAGGGAGTCCAGGATGTCCGGTTCACCTGATTGCATGGGATTCTCTGGCCAATGCCGCCTGATTGCAGCGGCAACGGGATCAATCACTATACCGAAAGCAGCTAATTTTATCAATAGATATGGACGTTTAAACGGAATTCGTTCTTGATTAATCGCCATTCCTCTCCTATAATGCACTATTCACCGACGTAAAGGGGCGGCATGGGCTGGTTCATAACATTTGAGGGGATCGAGGGGTGCGGCAAGACCACCCAGATCAAACGCCTGGCAACTGAGCTGGAGAAACAGGGGCACACGGTCCGCGTCACCAGGGAACCGGGGGGATGCCCCATTGCCGACCAGATCCGCAGCATCCTCCTGGACGGCGGCAACCTGGCCATGACCCCGCTGGCGGAACTCCTGCTCTATGCCGCGGCCCGGGCCCAGCATATTGCCGAGGTCATCGCCCCGGCGCTGGCAGCAGACCAGATCGTCCTGTGCGACCGGTTCACCGACGCCACCCTCGCCTATCAGGGTTATGCGCGGGGTCTGGACCTCAAGCTGGTCAACGATCTCAACGCGCTCGCCACGACCGGCATCAAACCGGATCTGACCATCCTGCTCGACTGCCCGGTCGAGATCGGACTGGGCCGCGCCACCACGCCGGTCAACGCCCACGGCATCAAGGAAGAACGGTTCGAACTCGAATCGCTGGCATTCCATCAGCGCGTCAGAAACGGGTATCTGGAGATTGCCCGCCAGGAACCGGAACGCCTCCGCGTTCTCCCCGCGGACGGCACTGTCGATATGGTCAACACGGCCGTCACGGCCACCGTGCTGAACCGGCTCGCAGGAAACTAGGCGATGCCATTTTCCATCATCGCCGGGCACGAGCGCATCATCGGCATCCTCCGCCGCACCCTTGCGGCAAAGAGAACCGCACACGCCTACCTGTTCGACGGACCCGAGGGATGCGGCAAGCGCACGACCGCGCTGGCACTGGTGGAAGCGGTATTCTGCAACGGGACCGACGGCTGCGGGAACTGCCCGAGCTGCCGCAAGGTAGCTGCCCTGCAGCATCCCGACCTGCACCTGCTCGAACCGGATGGCGCCTTCATCAAGATAGACCAGGTGCGGGCGCTGCAGCGCGAGCTGTCGCTGCGCCCCTTCGAGGCGCCGTGCAAGGTCTGCATCATCGACGATGCTGACCGGTTTCACCCGGCAGCGGGCAATGCCCTGCTCAAGACACTGGAAGAGCCGCCGGGCAACGCCCTCCTGATCCTGCTCAGTGCAAACCCCGACGGAGTGCTGCAGACCATACGTTCGCGCTGTCAAGCCGTCCACTTCACGGCGCTTGCCGAAGAAACAGTGGCAACGACACTCGTTGCCAGGGGGATCGAGACCGAGACTGCCCGCCTTGCCGCATCTCTGGCGGCAGGAAGCCTGGGCAAGGCGCTGGAGCTCTGCTCCGTCGAGACACTGGGCGGTCGCTCGGAGCAGATCGAACAGCTGTTCTCCCTTTCCCTGCAGGAGATCGGCCAGCTCTTTGCCTTTTCCGAGCGGCTCTCCGCGGACAAGGAAGAGGTCCAGACACTGCTGGACCTGTTGACCGCCTTTCTGCGCGATGTCCTGATCGTCCAGGCCGGCAGCGATCACGTCGTCAACCTGGACCTTTTGGAACTTACCCGCCGCGAGGCGGCACGACAGCCCGCCACCAGGGTGATGGCATCCATCGGCCACATCGCTGCCGCGCGCCAGGCGCTGCAGCGCAACGTGAACACCCGGCTGGCGCTGGATACCCTGCTGATGAGACTGGTAGCCTGATTCACCACAAAAGGAGCACTATTTGAAAATCGTGAAAATACAATTCACCACCGCCGGGAAGCTCTATGACTTCAATGCCGGCGACTTCGACCTCAAGGCCGGAGACAAGGTGATCGTTGAAACCGAACGGGGAAAGAGCATCGCCACGGTGGTGGTCCCGCCCATCGAATTTGAAGGCAAGGATGTCCCGGAAGGGATCAAGCGGATCATCCGCCAGGCCCTGGCCGAAGATCTGGCCACCCTCGAACGGAACCGGACCAGGGAAGCCGAGGCATATTCCTTCTGCCAGGCCAAGATCTCCGAGCGTTCCATGGAGATGAAACTGGTCAAGGTGGAATATCTCTTTGACGGCAGCAAGGCGATCTTCTATTTCACTGCCGACGGCAGGATCGACTTCCGCGAGCTGGTCAAGGATCTCGCCCACCAGTTCCACACACGGATCGAGATGCGCCAGATCGGGGTCCGCGACGAGGCAAAGATGGTGGGCGGAATCGGCATCTGCGGCCGCGAACTCTGCTGTTCCAGCTTCCTGCGCGATTTTGCCCCGGTATCGGTCAAGATGGCCAAGGAACAGAACCTGGCCCTCAATCCGAACAAGATATCCGGCCAGTGCGGCCGCCTGCTCTGCTGCCTGGGCTACGAATTCGAGACTTACTGCGCCCTCAAGAAGGGGCTTCCCAAGTGCGGCAAGCGCATCCAGTGCGGGGCAGTCGAAGGCGAAGTCGTCAAGGTCGACATCCTGGATGGCTCCTTCACCCTCAAGACCGACGACGACCGCCAGGTCCTGATCCACTGTGACGAGGTCCAGCCCGACTCCATCGTGGAGAAACCCAAGAAGCTCCCCAAGGAGCAGGAGAAGCCGAGGCACGAACAGAAGTCAGAGGGAGGGTCCGGGGGGAACAAACCCCGCCGTGACAAGCGGAAAGATCGGGACAAAGACAAGGATCGGGACAAGGAACGGACCGAAACACCCCCTGCCGGCAAGGAGAAGTCATGAACCGCACCTTTTATGTGAGCACGCCCATCTACTACGTCAACGACGTTCCTCACATCGGCCATGCCTACACGACGTTGGCAGCCGATGTCCTGGCCCGCTACAAGCGGCTCAAGGGGTTTGACGTCTTTTTCCTCACCGGCAGCGACGAACATGGGCAGAAGGTGGAAAAGGCGGCCCTTGCCTCCGGCGAAACGCCTCTCGAACTCGCCGACCGGGTGGTGAAGCGTTTCCAGGCGTTATGGGAAAAGCTCGACATCTCCTATTCCGACTTTATCCGTACCACCCAGGAGCGGCACAAGGAGGGGGTAAGCCACATCTTTTCCCAGATCCTGGAAAAGGGAGACATCTTCCTCGGGGAATACGAAGACTGGTATTGCACCCCCTGCGAGACCTTCTGGACCGAAACCCAGCTCATCGACAACAAGTGTCCCGACTGCAACCGGCCGGTGGAAAAACTGAAGGAAGAGTCGTACTTCTTCAGGATGAGCAAGTACCAGGAGCAGCTCCTGGCGCACATCGAGGCCAATCCGGACTTTATCCAGCCCAAATCGAAGCGGAACGAGATCATCTCTTTCATCAAGGAGGGGCTGCGCGATCTCTCCGTTTCCCGCACCAGCTTCAACTGGGGAATCCCGGTTCCTGGCAACGAGCGGCACGTGATCTACGTCTGGTTCGATGCCCTGACCAACTACATAACGGCGCTGGGCTATCCGGATGAACAGGGGAATTTCGGCACCTACTGGCCGGTGGATGTCCATCTCATCGGCAAGGACATCCTGCGCTTCCATTCCGTCTACTGGCCGACATTCCTGATGGCAGCCGGGCTGCCGCTGCCGAAAAAGGTCTTTGCCCATGGCTGGTGGACCGTAGAAGGCCAGAAAATGAGCAAGAGCCTGCAGAACGTGGTCGAGCCCAACTCGCTCGTCGACCGGTACGGCGTGGATGCCATCCGCTACTTCCTGCTGCGGGAAGTCCCCTTCGGACTGGACGGCGACTTTTCCCACAGCGCACTGGTCCACCGGATCAACTCGGATCTGGCCAATGACCTGGGGAACCTCCTCAATCGCAGCACCGCCATGATCGTCAAATATTTCGACGGCGTCCTCCCGACGCCCGGCCCGCTCCAGGAGATCGACCTGGCCTTCCGCGCCAAGGCAGAGACGATGGTTGCACAGGTGGACGGCCATCTTGAGGACCTTGCCTTCAGCAAGGCGCTCCAGTCCATCTGGGAAGTGATCTCGGCCGGCAACAAGTACATCGACGAAACCGCCCCCTGGACCCTGGCAAAAGACCCGGCGCTGCAGGAGAGGCTGGCAACGGTCATGTACTGCCTGGCGGAGGTCCAGCGGCTGGTCTATTTCCTGCTCACCCCCTTCATGGCGCGCACGGCGCGCAAGGCGCTCTGCTACCTCGGCTGGGAGGGGGAACCGGACGAAGCGGGACTGGTCTGGGGAAAACTTGCGGCAGGAACGAAGATCGCCAAGGCGGAACCGCTTTTCCCACGGATCGAGGAAAAGGACGCCTGACCTTTTCCGGCTCCCGGATGGATACCGCCCAGCATGTTGTTCAATAACTCAGGTTGTTCAAAAATAGCCGGATCGTCGCACCCGCAGAAAGCCCTGCGGAGGCGTAGCAGCGCTACGCCGCACAAAGCGGCTTTTCGAGGACGGCGGCGAGACGGCTGTTTTTAGCTACGCTGAAACTTCGTTTTCAACAACCGCCTAGTCGCCTGCGGGGAGGGACTGCAGAGCCGGAGAAGGCCGCAGTTCAGCGGGAGCGATCAGGAAGAAGAGCCGGAACAGGGTATATTTGTAGAATTCGCTGAAGAGGAGCCGGAAACTGCCGCTGTGGCTCCACCAGGCACTGACCAGGTTGCGGCTGTCGACCGGGTGCGGATAGATGGCCACATCGCGGGGAAGAACGGCGCGGAAGAAGAGGGTCGCCCGCTTCATGTGATAGCGGGAGGTGATGAGCCTGATCGAGGTTATCCGCTTCCCGACGATCAGTTCGCGGGCGTAAAGGGCATTTTCCAGCGTATTGCGGGAAACGTTCTCCAGCACTACCCTGTCGGAGGTCCGCTGACCGGGCCGGTCCCGATAGAGTTCGCTCTTGCGGACCAGGGGATCGACACCGATGAGCAGGAGCCATTGCCCCTGCTGTTCGCGGTAGAGCCGGATCCCTTCGTCCACCCTGCCCAGGCCGCCTGCCAGGACGACAATGGCATCCGTATTGACGTCACGGCTTTTCAGGGAAAAGGTCTTGTAGGCAAAATCGACAAACAGCACCGCCACAACCACCAGGCCGATGGTCAGGACAAAGAAGAGTCCTTTGATGAGGGCAATCAGGCGTATCATGTTTCTCCAGCAACCCGCAGCAGGTCGGCAAAAAAAATGCTTGCCCTTTCGTGAGCAATTTGCTAAAAATCGAGGCTTAGTTTTCTAGAGGAGGTTTTTCACATGTCCAAGGTTTGCG
>JACRPV010000041.1 GCA_016223015.1 Geobacter sp.
GCGCTTAACAATCTCGCGTTGATGCTCAATGCGCAAGGCAAGGCGACTATGGCCTTGCATGTCATCAAACAATCCTTGAGGATCAAAGAAACGGCTGAAGCCAGGAACGTTTTTGTTTCCTGCGTCAAACATATACGTCTGATGCGCGACGACAGCGATATCCGAATTGACGTGACTCGCGCTTTGGCCGAGCCATGGTGCCGTCCGGACGACCTGGCAAGGGTTAGCATCGACTTGGTCAAGCTCAACCCGGAAATCGAGGGGATCATAGCGCGTGCCGCTACTGCGTGGCCTCAGCGGTTGCCGGCGCAGGACTTGTTCGGGCCAAACGGCCTCGCCATGCTTGCTGCTGATCCGTTGCTGTGCGCCCTGCTCGTTTCGGCGCCGATCTGTGACCTTGAGTTGGAGCGTTTTCTGACTATGGCGCGGCGCGCCATGCTCCAAACCGCCGCCGGAATGACGGCTTCGGACGCTGAGAGCGGCGCGGCCTTGAGTTTCTACGGCGCATTGGCGTGCCAGTGTTTCATCAATGAATACGTGTTTTCTCATACCAATGACGAAATCCGGGAAGCCGGCAACTTGCGGGATGCTTTGCTTGCGGCGCTGGAAGCCGGAACTCAGTCGCCATCCCTTTGGCTGGTAGCGGTAGCGGCCTACTTCCCGCTATGCTCGATCCCCCATGCCGCTCACCTCCTGGATACGGAATGGCCCGCGGACGTTGCGGCGGTGCTGGCGCAACAGGTTCGCGAGCCTGCGGAAGAACAGCAAGAGCGTACCCGCATACCCCGAGTGACGGACATCGAAAATAGCGTATCCCTCTCGGTTCAGAATCAATACGAGGAAAGCCCTTACCCGCGCTGGGTCAAGGCGGAACCTGCCGGAAACGTAAAGGATTTCGTCGGATATTTGTGCCGGAAGTTCCCTCTCTCTTCTTTTCGCAGACACGGCAAGAGTGGCGGCCTTGACCTCCTGATTGCCGGTTGCGGCACTGGCCGGCATTCGATTGAAGTGGCGCGGCATTTTCAGTGGGCGCAAGTGCTTGCCGTCGATCTGAGTATATGCAGTCTTAGTTACGCCAGGCGGAAGACGCGAGAGCTGGGTTTGGCGTCAATTGAGTACGCTCAGGCCGACCTGCTGAAGCTGGGTTCGTTGGGACGCAGCTTCGATGTTATTGAGTCTGTCGGGGTGCTGCACCATCTTGCCGACCCATGGGACGGATGGCGGGTACTTTTGTCTCTGCTGCGTCCCGCCGGGTTCATGAAACTGGGACTTTATAGCGAAACGGCGCGGCGGCATATCGTCAAGGCGCGTGCCTTTATTGCCGGGCAGGGTTATGGGACAGCCGCCGACGAGATTCGGCGGTGCCGCCAGGAATTGATGGATATGGACAAATGCGCGGATTTTGGAACCGTTTTGAAATCATCGGATTTTTTCACTATCAGTACCTGCCGTGATTTGCTTTTCCACGTTCAGGAACATCATATAACGCTCACCGGCATTGATACATTTCTCCGGGACAACCATCTGACGTTCCTGGGGTTTGAAATCGGAGACGACGTCCTTAATGAGTATAAGCTGCGCTTCCCTGACGATCCAGCCGCCACCAATCTTGACCAATGGCAGATTTTTGAGCGCGAAAAGCCTGATACATTCTTCGGTATGTACCAGTTCTGGATTCAGAAGACAGGCTAGCCGGATTTGTGCATATCGCTCTCTATCCGCGAAAGATTCAGGTAAAAACCATAACATAATATCAAATCCCGAAGGGATGAAATACCACGTCAATAATAAATTAGGCCTTTTTCGGCGACTTTTCAATGTAGTGTGAAGAGGCTCTTCGCTCTACAACAGGCCCGAAGGGCTGAAAGTATATAGCCAGGGGTGAAGCCCCTGGTAAATGCAATAACATAACAAGCCCCGAAGGGGCGACAGAAAAGGATGCACAGCATGGCTGGGACACCTATTGTTTCTATAATTTATTGTTGTTTTGATCACGAAAACAAAACGTCCTGCCTCCCCTTCGGGGCTTGTATTATTTTATTATCTTTACAGGGGGCTTCACCCCCCGCTATATCCTGTCGGCCTTTCAGTCCTAACTTTCAAATTCCTATACGTCAAGTTATATCACCCCTTCGTGGTTAGAATACAACCGTAC
>JACRPV010000042.1 GCA_016223015.1 Geobacter sp.
CTCTGCCTGCCGTTTTGCCTGCTGGTCGCCGCGAGGGAGTTGCTCTTTCAGTTGCGGCAGATCCTCAAGGTCGACCATGATCGGTTCGGTCTCTTTCTTCTGCTCGCCCTGGGGAAGGTAGACAAGGAGCAGCAGAAACAGGACATGCAACAGAAACGATATGGTCAGCGTTATGTTGAGGGATTTTTCTTCTGAACCTAGTGACATGCATTCTCTATGCGGGCTGGGATACACTGCGGAATGAATTGTATGCCTACCTCTGCCAAAAAGCAACCCTCCGGGGGGTATTGCACCATCAATCCACTATTTGAAAAAACTTTGACAGGGCACCGCCAATCACCTATCATCCGCAGGACTTCGGCGGCTGCCAACCGCCAGACCAGACCGCGCCCCAAGGAATAGCATCGATGACAGGACAGACAACAATGTGGCTCGGCTTCGGCATCGTAATAGCGGTGATGTTCGTCCTCGACCTGGGCGTCTTCAACCGGAAAAGCCATGAGATCCGTTTCCGCGAGGCCCTTGCCTGGACACTCACCTGGGTTACCCTGGCGCTGGCGTTCAATGTCTGGATCTACTACAGCATGGGACCCACCAAGGCGATCGAGTTCTTCACCGGCTATCTCATCGAAGAATCGTTGTCAGTGGACAATCTGTTTGTCTTCATCATGATCTTCTCCTATTTCCACATCACCAAGATCCATCAGCCCAAGATCCTCAAATGGGGTATCATCGGCGCCCTGCTGATGCGGGCCGTCTTCATCTTCACCGGCATCGAGCTGATCGAACGGTTTCACTGGATGATCTATCTGTTTGGCGTCATCCTGGTGGTAACCGGCATCAAGATGGCCTTTGGAGGGGAAGAGAAGATCGAACCGGAAAAGAACCTGCTGGTCAGGCTGGTGCGCCGGTTTGTCCCCATCACCAAGAGGATTCGAGATGACCGCTTCTTCATCCGTCGACAGGGAATCTGGGCCGCGACCCCCCTCTTCCTGGCCCTGCTGGTGATAGAGTCGAGCGACGTGATCTTTGCCGTCGACTCCATCCCGGCAGTCCTTGCGGTCACCCACGATCCCTTTATCGTCTATACCTCCAACGTATTTGCCATCATGGGGCTCCGCTCGCTCTACTACCTTCTTGCCCACGTCATGGAAATGTTCGTCTATCTCAAGCTCGGCATCTCGTTCATCCTGACCTTTGTCGGCGTCAAGATGCTGCTGGTGGATGTCTGGCACATCCCGATCTATTTCTCCCTCGGCGTGATTGTCGGCTCCCTGGCCATTGCCATTCTCACCTCGATCACCATCGGCCGTCATCGACATCAGGCGCAACACTGAAAAAAAGGAGGGGCACTGGCCCCTCCCGCATGCTTCGCTGCTGTTTCCGCGATTCAGGGAGCCGTCTCCTCCACGAGTTTGCTGATCCGTACACGAACAATGGCGGTTGTCTTCACCTCCTCGCAAATGAAGCGAAATCCCTGCCACGTCACGGATTCACCCCGTTCCGGGAACCTGCCCAACTGATCGAGAATGAGGCCGGCAAGGGTATCATACTGCAGGTCCTCACCCAGCTTGATCCCCAGCAGATCCTCCAGGTCGCTCAACGAGATGAGAGCATCGACGATCAGCGAGCCATCGGCCAGCTTCTGCACCCGCCGCGGTTCTCCGACGTCATGCTCATCCTCGATCTCTCCCACCAGTTCCTCCAGCAGATCTTCGGTGGTAGCCAAACCGCTGATCCCGCCATATTCATCCACCACCAACGCCATATGAATCCTCTTGCGCTGCATCTCTTTCAGCAGTTCATTGACCTTTTTCCCTTCCGGGACATAAAAGGGGGGCCTGATGATCGCTTCGATAGCAAAATCCTGGTCATTGACCATCCTGCCGAGGAAATCCTTGCCATGGACAAAGCCGACAATCTTCTCAATACTGCCGCTGAATACCGGGTACCGGGAATACTGGTTTTCCAGAATGAAGCGAAGCATCTCTTCCCGCTGCCAGTCGAGATCGAGTGCCGCGATTCTGGTACGAGGCACCATGACTTCGCGCACTGCCGTGTGGGTAAAGTCAAAGATGTTTTTGATATATTCATGTTCGCTGGCGCTGAAGACTCCGCTTTCGTGGCCCTCGGCAACGATGAGCTGGACTTCTTCCCTGGTTATGAAGGCACGCTCTTCCCCCTTGATCCTGAACAGGCGAAGAACGGTCTTGCTGGATACGGTCAAAAAGCTCACCACTACTCCGCAGATCCGCTCCAGAAACCTGATGGGACCGGCAACCCGCAGAGCCATGGTATCGGCATACTGGAGACCGATGGTCTTAGGAACCAGTTCACCCAAAATAAGAGAAAAATAGGATACCAGGGCAACCACGATGGTAACGGCGATCGGTTCGGCCGCATTGCTGATCAGTGCGACCGTAGAAAGACGCAGCGCAGGCCGAAGGTGTTCGACAGCGATAATGCCACCGACTGCCGAGGCGGTTGAACCGACCACGGTAACGCCGATCTGGACTATGGCAAGAAGACGGTGAGGGTCTTGTTGCAGCTCCTCCACCGTTTTTGCCCGTTGGTCACCTTCTTCAACCAGTTGCGCAACCCGGCTTTTCCTGATGGAGATAATGGCAAATTCGGAACAGGAAAAAAAACCGTTAATGATTATCAGGACGAAAATCAGCAGCAATTCCAGAGTCACGGTATCCAAGCACTCCTCACCTTCGGTTCTGCGTCTCTTGCAGCACGGATAGTTCTACTTGTGTATTTTTATCATCCAGATGGCCTAATGTAAACAGAACCGTTGCTCGCACGAGCCGGTTTGCCCGAATTGCAGGGAAAAAGCTGTTGACAAATCAGGCCTCCGGGTCTATAGATTTCCCATAATTCCTCGTTAGGAAGAGGCGTTAGCACAAACAGAAGCTACTGCCCAGAAACGTCGAAAGACGCCAATGTGGTAGACCAAGTCTGGCCGGATTAAGGCTTTACTTAAGGTAGCTGGTGAAAACCTACGTTGTGCTCTGCCGAAACTCAACCAGGGGGAAATGGTGGTGTCGTCGTGCGCAAAGGCCTTTTCTCCCCGGAAGGGCTTTTTTGTTTTGGAGACGATCATGAACGGCATCGTCAGCGAACTGTTTGTCAGCTCCCTCCTGGGTAAGACCGTGCTCAACGATCTCGGCCAGGAAATCGGTACGCTCCGCGATCTCATCATGGTACCCGGCGAAACCTTTCCCATCGTCTCCCACCTCCTGCTGAAAAATCGCCAAGGTCTGTGCACAGCAAGCTGGGAGCAGATTTCCCTCTTCAACCGGGCAGTTATCTCGTTATCACAGGCGTCTGCCACTTCTCTGCCGACCTATCGTCCCACCGAAGGGGAGATCCTGATCAAACGCGACATCCTCGACAAACAGATCGTCGATGTTGATGGTGCCAAGGTTGTACGGGTCAATGACGTCAAGCTGGGACGCTTTAACGACCAGCTTTGCATATTCTCGGTAGACATCGGCTTCCGCGGACTCTTGCGGAGACTGGGCTACGAAGGGCTGGGAGAATCGGTTGCCCATCTCCTCAAGCAACAGATCCCCACCTCGGAGATCAGCTGGCAATTCGTGCAACCACTGGAGATGCACACGTCGCGACTGGCACTCACCGTGGCACGCGATCAGATGAAGGAGCTGCATCCGGCCGACCTTGCCGACATCATCGAGCAGATCCCGGTAACCAATATCCAGACCGTTCTGTCGACGATCGACACCGAAACCACCGGCGACACGTTGTATGAGCTGGAACCGGAATTCCGCAATATGGTGATCCAGCAATTGGGAAGCGAGCAGGCCTCGGATATTCTGGAAGAGATGGCCCCTGACGAAGCAGCGGACGTTCTTGCCGATCTCCCGGAAGAAACGGCGCAAGAGCTTCTGGGGCTCATGGAAACCGACGAAGCCGAAGAGATCCAGGAACTGATGGAGCACGAAGAAGACTCTGCCGGCGGTCTCATGAATTCCGAGTTCCTCGCGCTCGCAAGTGACATGACCGTTGCCGAAGCCCTGCGCCAGGTGCGCCTCGTGGCTCCGGATGTGGAAACCATCTACTACGCCTATCTGCTGGATGCAGACGAGCGGATTGAAGGGGTCGTCAGTCTGAAGGAACTGCTCGTCAATCCTCCGGACTGCCCTTTGACGGAAATCATGATCGACAATGTCAAGAGCGTGAAGATCGATGCCGAACCGGAAGACATCTACGAGATTCTCTCGAAATACAATCTCATTGCCGTTCCCGTTCTCGATGAAGACGGGAAAATGGCGGGGATTGTCACTGTCGACGATATCCTGCAGCATTTCCTCTCTGCAATAACCAGACGCAAGCGCAATCTCTACCACTGAAAGCCGAGGAGTTGACGGCATGTTCACCGGCATCAGTCTGCTGAAATTTTTCAAGCCCCTGGGAAAGGTCAACCGAAAGAACATCCTGCTCTTTCTGGCCATACTCGGCCCCGGTGTCATAACTGCCAACGTCGACAACGACGCCGGCGGGATTACCACCTATTCCCTTGCCGGGGCGCATTTTGGCCACACCATCCTCTGGGTGATGATCCCCACGACCGTTGCGCTGGTGGTGATCCAGGAGATGTGCGCCCGCATGGGTGCTGTTACCGGCAAAGGCCTTTCCGACCTGATCAGGGAAACCTACGGTGTCAAGGTCACCTTTTACGTCATGGTTGCCCTGCTCCTCACCAACCTCGGCAATTCAGTATCGGAGTTTGCCGGGATTGCTGCCAGCCTTGAAATATTCGGCATCAGCAAATATCTGTCCGTCCCCTCAGGAGCCTTGCTGGTCTGGCTGCTCATCGTCAAAGGATCGTACCGGCTGGTTGAAAAGGTCTTTCTGGTTGCCTGCATGGTCTATATTGCATACCCCATTGCGGCATTCATGGCAAAACCGGACTGGCATACCATCATGACTGCAACCATAGTCCCCACGATCAAGTCGGACAGTGCCTACCTGATGACCATCATTGGCCTCGTCGGCACCACCATTGCCCCGTGGATGCAGTTCTACCAGCAGTCATCGGTGGTCGAAAAGGGAATCACCATCGAACACTACGGGTTCTCCCGGCTCGATGTGTTCATCGGCTGTATCATGGCCATAGTGGTCGCATTCTTTATCGTTGTTGCCTGCGCATCGACCATCCACACCCAGGGCCTGCGGATAGAGACCGCTGCCGATGCTGCCGTTGCGCTGAAGCCTCTGGTCGGGAACTATGCCGCCAGCCTCTTTGCGTTCGGCCTTTTCAATGCCTCACTCTTTGCCGCCTGCATCCTCCCCTTGTCAACCACGTACTATATCTGCGAAGGGATGGGCTGGGAATCCGGGATCGACAAGGATTTCCGGGAGGCCCCCCAGTTCTTCTGGCTCTTCACGTTCATCATCATCCTGAGCGCCGCACTGATTCTCATCCCCAATACCCCGCTGATAACCATCATGTTCCTCTCCCAGGTGGTTAACGGTGTCATGCTCCCTTTCGTTCTGATTTTCATTCTGCTGCTAGTCAACAACAAACGGCTGATGCAGAAATACCGGAACGGGATATTCTTCAATATTATCGCCTGGACCACGGTAGTAATCATGATCATCCTCACCCTGCTCATGACCTTAGATATGATTATCCCCAATGCAATCAACACGTTATTCGCGCTGTAACTGACATTGACCACCCTTTCCACCTTCACTTCTGACATCTGAAATTTTTATACCCAAACTTGACAATAGTTCTTGTCCAGCTATACTTCGGTTAACCGACTGCACCATCCTCCGGGGACGGTCGCCAAAGAGCGTTACCGAAAGCTGCAGTAAGGTCCTACCGACGGATGCCACGAATGCCGATTACCACCAATTGTTGCTGAAAGAAAAAGCCCGCTCTTCGTGAACGGGCTTTTTCTTTTGAACGCATCGCACTCCGATCAGCGAAGATCTGGCGGGACCCCTGCCTTTTTGGCATCAGCACTCAATTTCTCAAACTTGTTCTTGGCGGCAAGCTGCTGTTCTTCCAACAGTTTTCTCGTATTATCCAATATCCGGTATTCGGAACGCGACATCTGATCGGATTTGGCAAGCCGGGCATTGACCGCATCGATCTGGTCCTGGATAGATTTCAATTCTGCCTTGAGCATGGCAAACTCCTGTCGCCAGACATGTTCATCCTTTCCACCAAAAACCTTCCTGCTGTCAGAAGCTGCTGGAGACACCTCTTTGGGCAGATCGACGGACGTCCCGGGTTTCTCCTTGACGTTCGGTGCAGGAGACTCCATCTCCAACGTCTCATCTACAGAATCCTCGCCGACGATTCGCGCCTTTTTCCGGAACTTCTGCGGAATTTTGCCATAATCCTCCGCAAAATTAACCACTCCCCGTTCATCCTCCCAAGTATAGATGGCCGCCATGGACGGCACAGCCATTATAACGGTCATGAGAACTGCAATCAGCACTGATGCTCTCATCCATCCCTCCACTCATTCAAGGTTATGCTAGCCCGGAGGCCAGGTGAACGTTCGACCTGCCAACAGATGGAAATGTATGTGGAATACCGATTGACCGGCACCGGCGTTATTGTTATTGACGATCCGGAAGCCATTCTCTGCTATTCCCTTGCTACGGGCAATTTCGGCAGCGACCAGGAAGATATGGCCAACCAGTTCCCGGTCTGAAACCTGCATATCAAGGGAATTGACAAAATGGCGCTTGGGAATGAGCAGCAGATGGACGGGTGCCACAGGGGATATGTCTTCTATAGCTATGATCAGTTCGTCTTCGTACACCTTTTTTGCCGGCAGTCTTCCATCAACGATTTTACAAAATATGCAGTCCTCCATACCCCTCCTTTCATGCGTGCTCAGTGCACTGAGCAATGTTTTCGCCATCTCTGACAAGATAGATCAAAAACTCCCGGTTTCCTTTTGGCCCCTGGATCGGCGATTCAACGACCCCGACGACGCACAGAGATAGAGACCCGGCAAGCTGCGTTACCTTGGCAACGACCGCCCGGTGCTTATCTTCATCACGAACCACGCCCCCCTTCCCCACTTCTCCCCTGCCGACCTCGAACTGGGGCTTGATGAGCGCGACTATCCGCCCCGTGGGCTTGATTAGCATTATAACGTGCGGAAGAATCTTGTCGAGCGATATAAATGAGGCGTCGATCACTGCCAGGTCAGGTATTTCGTCGAGTCGCGCCGGTTCAAGATAGCGGATATTGGTTTTTTCGAGGTTCACAACCCGCTCATCCTGGCGAAGGCTCCATGCCAACTGGCCATAGCCGACATCGACGGCATAGACCTTTCGCGCGCCGCGCTGCAGCAGGCAGTCGGTGAAACCTCCGGTGGATGCCCCCACGTCGAGGCCCACCGCCCCGGTCACATCGATATGAAATGCATCGAGAGCTTGCTGCAGTTTGAGGCCACCCCGGCTCACAAACGGATGGTCCGCCCCTTTCAAGCGGATCTCCGTCTCCGCTGCAACCGGGTGTCCGGCCTTCGTCTCAACATGATCGCCAACAACCACCAGACCCGCCATGATGAGGGCACGAGCCCGTTCGCGGGAAGGCGCCAGTCCACGTTCCACAAGCAGTTTGTCGAGCCGTTCCTTCTTCGGGTTCACTGCTGTTCCTTTGCGTCACACCACAGATGCATGGGAAGAATGATTGACATCAATACAAACCTCAGTGTATTAAAGCTGTTACATATTCCATCTCAAAGGAGTAAGTATCATATCTCGCCATGAAAACGAAGAAAATTAGAAAAATAGCGGTTCTTTCCGCGGCACTGTGGTGCTTTTCCAGCACCGAACCGGCTTTGGCCTATCAGTCCCACGAAGCCCAGGAGTTCATGGCAGGCTTTACAGCCTACAAAAAGGGGGATTATTCCCTTGCCATCGGCAAACTCTCTCCGCTTCTGAGTCAACCTGACTCCCAACTGAGGGAACTGACACTGCTGTTCCTGGCCCGATCCTATTTCAGGGACGGAAAGGGTGATGAATCTGCCTTCCTCATCCGGACCTGGGAGGAAGAATTCCCGCACAGCACTCTCAAGGCCAGCATAGAGCAGGATGTCGCCAAGAATGCCCAGAAGCTGGATGTTGCCGCTTATCGAGGCATAAAATTGAAACGGGAACAGGAACGCATTGCTCGGGAACAGGCTGAGGCAGCTCGTCTCGCGGCAATCAAGGCAGAAGAGAAACGCAAGGCCAGGGAAAAGGCAGAAGCTGAGCGGATCGCCCGAGAAAAGGCGGAAGCAGAGCGGATTGCCAAGCTGAAGGCGGAAGAAGAGCGTAAGGCTCGCGAAAAGGCGGAAGCAGAACGGGTCGCTCGAGAGAAAGCGGAAGCTGAGCGGATCGCCAGGCTGAAGGCGGAAGAAGAACGTAGGGCTCGCGAGAAGGCAGAAGCAGAGCGAATTGCCAGGGAGAAGGCGGAAGCAGAGCGGATCGCACAGGAAAAGGCAGCAGCCGAGCGCCTTGCGAGCCACAAAGCGTATATCTACACGGCTGTGAGCACGCCGGCTGCCATGCTTGCCATCCCTGCTGAAGAGCAGATCGTCCAGGTTGCAAAAGAGACGACCATCCCGATCATTGTAACCAACCCCGGTGTCATGCCTGACCGCTTCACCCTCTCGCTCAAAGCCCCATCCTCATGGAACGGGGCATTCTCGCTGGGAGGAAAACAGATCTCGGAAACTCCCGAAATCCCGCCCGGCGGCAGCTTGAGACTATCCGTTTCTCTTACCCCGCCTGCAGACCTGGTCGACGGTCAGAGCGCAGTTGTGCCGCTCAGGATGATATCGAAGCTTGCGGACGAGCGGCCCGTGGTCCAGGAGCTTCGTCTGACCGCCTCTGCGCCGCTGGTCCGGGCCATCGTCAAGTCGATCGACCGGGACGAAAAAGACCCGTCACGCGGCCATTGCCTGGTCTCGGTGCTCAATGTCGGAAGCGCCGCTGCTGAGCGGCTGGTCGTATCGCTCAGCCACTCAAAGGCATATACGGCGATTCAGAGCACCGATACACCGTTCAGC
>JACRPV010000043.1 GCA_016223015.1 Geobacter sp.
ATAGTCAGTTATTCTTGTAGAATCTGCATCCACTCGGCGGACACCTGCCGCCAGCTCATCATGTTATTCCTGGACTCCACACATGCCGCTCTCATCCGTGCGAGCGCCTCACGATCCTTATGCACCAGGAGCATTGCCTCGGAAAGAGAACCCACACTTCCGGAACGAACCACCATACCAGCTTTTCCGATCGCATCCGGCAACCCATCGATATCGGTGCCAATTACAGGAGTTCCGCAAGCGATACACTCCATCACTGACACTGGGAGTTCTGACGGCACCAACACGAATGGCAGTACAACCACGGATGCCTGGCTGATCTCACTGCGCAAATCTTCTTGCGACATCCAACCGCCAATGAATCTAACGGACTTATCGAGCCCTGCTGCGGCCAGTCTGTGTTGCGTCATTGCCAGCTCTTCATCGGTGGCGCCGCGCGCCAACACAAGCAATTCGGTATCCGGCCCGGCTATGTCGCGAAAGGCCCGCACCAATACATCGAATCCGCGTATCGCCTTCGTCCAGCCGAGATATAGGTAGCGTGTATTTCCGACAGGTAGCTCCGGCTTCAGATCGCAAGGTTTCCAGACATCAAGATCGATTCCCGCCGGGATGGCATAGCGCATCATCTCAGCGCTCGCAGCATCAGCCACCCGATTCGCCGTACGCGGCGATTGTGCGACCACGGATTTGAAATAGCGCCGCAGATTACCGGCCCAAACCACCCTGGGTATGAGCGCATGCCGATAGTATGTCTTGATGTCTTCAAGCGTCAGGTGCGGCAGGGCGCGCAACAGTTCCGAGTTGGTATAAAAGGGGTATGACAGGAAAGCCACCAACCGCTTTGGCAGGTATTGATACCACCCGGACGATACAAGATTCAAAGGTGTCGTCAGCACAACACAACATTCGGCACCAATGACATTGAGCATTCGCCACACCTGCTCCTTGTTGGTCGCGCGCAGGGAATCAATGACATGTATGTTAATGCCGTCCAGAAAATTGCCTGTATCAGCATCCGTCAATATATGCACATCCCAGCCATGCTCACTCAGATAATTGGCGACATGCAGTATCGTCAGCCAGGGCTGCAGTTTTGTCACATCGGCCGTGAAGCCATAGACACAGAAAGCTATTCGCATAATCTATAGACAGTGATGCCGCTATCATTATTCAATATTCGACCCTGCCTTCTTGTAATCTAATCAACTATTGGGGCTAAATATTATTCAAGATCCGCATTACGTATCCGCACCTACTGGCAGTGCTGTTGCCATTTCTTGAATAGCCCCGCTCGACGCCACAAGTAAAACACCAACGTGGCTTAAGGCACCTCGGACTCAGGCAACCAATGGAAGTAGAACTGATCTGGCGTCAGTCGGTCAAGACTAAAATTCGGCCGG
>JACRPV010000005.1:0-883 GCA_016223015.1 Geobacter sp.
TGGTGGGGGCGGTCTGGTTGGCGTTTACGGTCTGCCCCTCCTCGGTGACGATGGCGATGACGATGCCGTCCATCGGCGCAACGATCCTAGTGTAGCCGAGATTGGCCCTGGCCGTGTCCACCGAAACCTTTGCCTTCTTGATCTGGGCATCCAGGGCGGCGAGATCGGCGCGCGTGCTTTCCAGCTGGGCCTGGGCGCTTTCCAGGTCGGCGCGGGCCGAGGCGTCCAGGGTCGCCATCTTTTCCTGCCGCGTCAATGCCAACTGGTACTGCCGCAGCAGGACTTGCTTGGAACGTTTCTGGGCCTGCACGTTCTCCAGGGAGGCCTCGGCGTCCCGCAGGGAGTTCTGCTGCAGGACCGGGTCGATCTCCGCCAGCAGTTGCCCCTTTTTGACCCTCTCCCCCAGTGCCGCGTGCAGCGTCTTCACCTGGCCCGATACCTGTGCGCCGACAGCCACGGTCTTGAAGGCGTTGAGGGTGCCGGTGGCCAGCACCTTTGCCTCGATGTCCGTCCTGGCCACCGGAGCCGTGATGTATGCCGTCTGCTCCTTTTTCCAGAAGAGCCGCTTTGCGATGAGGGTGCCGCAGGCGAGGATGGCCATGATGACCAGGAGGGCAATGAAACGTTTCCGAGTTTTCAACTCCATGCAGAATGGTCCTTCCGGGATGGTGTCAGAGCGGCCGGATCGAGCTGCCCGGTTTGCGTCATGCCGCGGCTGTGCGGTGCTGCAGCGAAAGCCGGTTCAGGTCCTGGGCGACGCGGCCGAAGAGGTGGGGCCAGTCGCCGTGAGCACGCTGCCGCACCAGCTTCATGCCGGGATACCAGGGGGAATCGTCACGTTCCAGCATCCAGCGCCAGTTGGGAACGTATGCCAAAAGGCACC
>JACRPV010000005.1:989-6363 GCA_016223015.1 Geobacter sp.
ACCACCTGCCATATGTACCGTGGAGTTGTCAACGGAAATAACCAGGTCGAGGGCGGCAACCTGGGCCGCAAAGTCGTCCAGGTTGCGCAGGGGATCGGCGTCGTCCCAGTCGTGGATGGTGACCCCCAGCCGGTCGCGGAGTCTGTCCAGCTCCTTCTGGCAGTCGCCATACTGGAGATTGACGAAATGGACATGGGGCGTCGTCAGCACGTCCTGCCACTGGATAAGCTCTGTCGAGCGGATGCGGCTGGAACCGGCCCGCAGGCCGCCGCGCCAGGAGATGCCGACCTTCAGGCCCGGCCCGAGCGCTGCATAGCGGCTCTGCCATCTGTCCACCGCCTTCCGGCAGGGGGTCAGCCAGGGACCGTGGCCATTGAAATCGCTGAAGGCATTCCTGAAGTGGCGGGGGAGCGAGCCGAGGGGGAGCTTGTAGTCGAGCGGGGGGAGCACCTGTTGCAGGGGTTCGCCGTCCAGCTCGGTCTGGGGGATGACCGTGACGGCCGGAAAGGAGCGGGCGAACAACGGCACCAGGCGGGCATCGCATTCGAGGATGCAGTGATCCGTCGCGTCGCAGATCTCCCGGAGGCAGGAGGTGAACATGATCTCTTCTCCCACCCCCTGTTCCGCATAGACAAGGATGCATCGGTCGTGCAGTTCCGCGCCGTCGAATCCGGGGACCTGCAGTTGTGCGTGGCTGTCCTTCTCGATCTTCAGCCGCAGTTCGTACCATTCCCAGCCATGCTGCAGATTGCCCTGGCGGAGGTTGAGCAGCGCCAGGCTCCAGAGGGCGAAGAGATAGTTCGGGCAGAGGGCGAGCGTTGCCCGGAAATGGGTGGCTGCCTGGTCGAACAGGCCGAGCTCTTCGCTGATGACGCCCAGGTTGCAGCGCGCCTCCACGTAACCCGGCTTGATGGCCAGGGCCCGGATGCAGGCGGTGCGCGCCTCGTCCAGCCTGCCGAGCTCCTTGAGGGTGCTGCCGAGATTGTTGTACGCTTCGGCGAAGTCGGGCCAAAGCGCCATGGCGCGACGATGTTCCCGTTCCGCCTCGTCGAGCCTGCCGAGGTTCTGCAGCGCGGCGCCCAGGTTGTTGTGGGCCATGGCAAAGCCGGACTTCAGGGTCAGGGCGTGGCGGTACGCCTTTTCCGCCTCAGTGAGCCTGCCGAGGTTGTGCAGGACAATCCCCAGGTTGTTGTAGGTTGCGGCATAGTCGGACTTGAGTACCAATGCCTGGCGCAGGACCTTTTCCGCATCCTCCAGCCTGTTGAGCCGGAGAAGCGTTTCGCCCAGCCTGACAAAGGCAGCATGGTCTGTTGCATCGGGTTCCGTTGTCTGTTCCACTGTTGTCACTTTCGGGATCGATTGCCGGTGCCCGCTCTCAGGTCGTGCTGCTGCGCCCGGTCAGGCCAGGTTCCGCGAAGATAGTCTGCGGCATCGACGGCGATTCCTCGCTGAGGCGGAGCAGCATGAACTGGGATATCCTGTGGCACCAGATCAGCATGGTGACCGGCTTGTCCGGATCGCGGTCTGCCAGTGCCTTGCTGAGGTCGGCAAGCGACGTGATCGGTTCGCCGTTGACCATGGAGATCACATCGCCGGATTCGATGCCCGATTTCGTCGCTGCGCAGCCGAACCGCGCCCCCAGCACCACGACCCCCGGCGCTGCCAGGCCGTTCCAGTCCCGGCGTTTCTGGTCCGCTTCGGCGATGATCATCCCGAGGGCGTGCAGCACGTTTTCGTTCTCAGCCGGTGTCCGGTCGATTTCGTGTTCTGGCATGAGGTTCACCTGGTAGTGGAATGAAATACCCTGAAAAGGGTGCCGGCGTATGGCCTTGCCGGTCGTGCGTTCCCAGCAAGCGGGCCTTACAGATGCCGGGATTGAACGACCGGATCGCACAGCCCGGAAAAGGAGCGCCTCCGGGTAAACGTGCTCCGGTTGAGGCGGACCGTCAGAAACCGCCAGATATCCTTGTGCCGGAGCAGGATGCCGATCGGCACATCGATGGTGTACGAGGAGAGATACCGCTTCATGGCGCCCGGCGAGGTAACGGGGAGGCCGTTTATTTCACAGATGATGTCGCCGACCTTTACCCCTGCCTTGGCTGCCGGACTCTTCAGATGGCTGCCGAGCATGCCTGTCACGACGATCCCTTTTCCTTCCTCAAGGCCGTGCAGCTCGGCGGCTTCGCGGCTCATTTCCCCTGCGAAGATTCCCAGCGCCCGCATGGGTATCGGCGGCGACAGGCGGCGAACGACCGGCGTTTCTCCGGAAGCTTTCATGATACTCTCCTTTTCTGCGTGGCTCAGAACGTCTCTCCCGCAAATCCGTCGTATTGGTCGGCGCTGGAATCGAGAACCTTGCCGGTATCGTCTTTGCCCATGAACTTGAAAACGAGATGCGCCGGGTCGATGGTCGCATCCCCTTCGGCGTTCTGGCTCAAGGTGAAGGTGATGGTGGCGCGCTGGGTGGTCGCATCGTACATGACGCTCTTCGGGATCGGGGAGAGGGTCACGTCGTTCTGGTCGGAGAGGTAGACGCCGTTGTTGTAGCTTCCCGCCACTCCGCCCGTGGCCTTGGTGATGGACCAGTTGGTGATGTTCATGACCGAGGCTACATCCATGTCGCTGTCGAACTGGAACTGGATGGTGAAGTCCTTGGAGGAGTTCGGGTCGGCAAGCTCCGTGTCGAGGAGATAGAGGGGGGTGGCGCCCATGAATACCGTTGACAAGGTGGTCCCCGAGCTGACGACGCCGGTCATCTTCGGCTGCCGGATCGCTTCTTCGAGCGCCTCCGCATCCACATCGGTCTCTGCGGTATCGGCATCCTTGAGGATGTTGATCTGCTGCTGCACCTCGTCGGTCTTGCCGAGCCCCACATAGGCGTTTCCCAGCTCGTAGTAGGCGTCGTAGAACTCATCACGCAGGCTCGCCGCCTTTTCGAGCTGGGTGACGGCGTCGTTGTACTGGCCGAGTTTGTTGTAGGCGCAGCCGAGGCCGTAATAGATGTTGCCGTCGTTGGGGGAGAGCCTGGCGGCATTCTTGAACTGGGTGGCAGCTTCGGCGGCCCGGTCGTTCTTCAGCAGGAAGAGGCCGTAGGAATAGGAGGCCAGCTCCTCGGACGGGTCGGCGCTTATTGCCGCCTTGTATTCCTTTTCCGCCTCGGTGTTCTGATTCTGCTCCATGTAGATGTTGGCCAGGTTGACATGGGTTTCCGCCTGGGTGTTGTCGACGGCCAGCGACGTCTTGTAGGCCTCGATAGCCTCCTTGTTCTTCCCCAGCTTGAGATAGGCGGTGGCGAGGTAGTTGTAGGCATCGGTCGATTGGGGGTCGTAGGCGATGGCAGCCCTGAACGCCTGCACCGACTGGGTATATTTCTCATTCTGCAGGAGGGTTATGGCGCTCGACAGCATGGTCGAGGAGAGCGACGTGCGGGTATCCTGCTGAGAAGTGAGGGCTGAAAACATCTTTTCAGCCATGTTGCTGATTTCCATGGGACCTCCAGTCATTGCGGCGTCATGCCGCGGCAACCCGGAACACCGGGCGGATCGGGGCTACAGGGCCTTTATGCTGATGACGTCCGTGAGCGGAACCGATACCGCGCCCAGGGTGAGGGCAGGGGTGTCGTCGGAGAGCGACACGCCGTCCACGAGCCCGGTGGTGTAGGTGGTTGCGGTCACGTCGACGCCACTGGAGGAGGTGGCGGAAACGGCGAAGGTGTATGCCCCGGCCGAAACCAGTTCCCCGGAACTGTTTTTCCCGTCCCAGGTATAGGAATGGTCCCCTGCTTCCAGCCCGGACTGGGTGACGGTCCTGACGGCAGCGCCCGACTCGTCGGAGATGGTGATGGTCACGGAGTTGGCAGCCCCTTCGAGATTGTACTGGAGCTCTGCTGCCGAAGAGCCGTCGAACGAGATGCCGTCGCCGTTTGCCGTGATCGACTTGCCGATGAAGGAGACGGATGACAGGCTGCTGCTGTTGTTCTGGGCTGCCAGCAGGTTCTGCAGGGCAGTCGTGGTGTTGTAGGCCTGCTCCACCTGGGTCAGCTGGGCGAGCTGGGCGATGAATTCGCTGCTGTCCTGGGGGTCGAGCGGGTCCTGGTTCTTGAGCTGTTCGATGAACAGTTTGAGGAAATCGTCCTTGTCCAGCCCGGTCGCTTCCTTCATGGATGAGGATGCGGTTGAGGATGTCGTCGATGTTACGCTGGTTATCATGGTGATCCTCCTGTCTGAAAACCGTTGTCAATGGCCCGTGACGGTTGGAAACAGGCTGTCCGGACGGTCGGGCAGCCTGTTTCGTTTTTTGCGTCGAAGATGCGCTCGATCAGGACGTTATGCTCAATAGCGAGCTCGTGGTTGAGCTGCCTGACGAGGAATACTGGGCCAGGTTTTGCAGCAGGCTCTGCAATTCTGCGATCTGGTCCGCAAGGACCGAGGTGTCGCTATCGCTTGCGGTCGTGCCATCCGTGCTGCCCGGTGGTGGGGGCGGCGGTTTGAAGCCGTTTTTTTCCATTGCCGTCTTCAGCTCTTCGGCACTCAGGGAGCCGTCTCCGTCGGTGTCATAGCTGGAAAAGGCGTCGTCGCTGACATCCAGGGTCTGGCCGGTCATCTGGGAGAGGTTTTCTGACAGGGTCTTCAGTTCGTCCTGCGAGATGCCGCCGCTCTCGTCGCTGTCGACTTCGTTGAAGAACCCATCCGTTTTGGCCATGGATGACTGGACAAGGCTCCCCGCAACGGAGCTCGACTCGGAACTGTCGTCCGACGAATCGCGGCCGGCAAGGGTACTCAGTTTTTCCAGCAGCGTGTTCAGGGTGTCGATCAGGTTGGCTAGGGTGTCATCGTCCGCGCTGGTCGCGTTGGCTTCATAGGAGCTTGCCGCCTGTTGCGGCGGCGGCGGTGGGGGGGCCATCCCCTCCATCCCCTTTGGTGCCGAGAAGCCGCTGTTTTCCATGACGGCCTTCAGCTCTTCCGCGCTCAGCGAACCGCTGCCGTCGCTGTCATAGCCTGCGACGGCATCATCGCTTACGTCGATGGTCTGCCCCGTCTTTTCCTGGATCTTTTCCGCCAGGGTCTTCAGTTCCGCCTGCGAAACCTCGCCGCTGCCGTCGCTGTCCACCTTCTTGAAGAACTCCTGTGGATCGGGACGATACATGGCTGCACTACCAATACTGCTGATCATAAGCACCTCCTTTGAGAATTGGGGGGCTCCATGCCCCGGCCAACCTATATGGTTCCCGTCCGGAAAGGGTCCTTTTCCGCCCTGGCGGCGTCAATCCGCGGGATTGCTTGTGCGGCGTACCGACGTACGCCTCCGCACAATCCCTTGATTTCATTGCCAGGACGAAAAATCCCTCCTTTCCGATTCGGGAACCAATAGGTTC
>JACRPV010000005.1:6412-17907 GCA_016223015.1 Geobacter sp.
GGATGGAGCCTATATCGTCTGAGCGGCACCGTGCGGATGAAGTATCCGCCTACTCGGCAGGGGGGGGGCCCGGAGGTTGGGGATTCCACTGCTCGGGCGCGGGCCGATGTTCAGGCCCCGGAGGCCGCAGCTCTTTGAGTAATTCACGCTGATCGTCCGTCAGGACGGCATTGATACGGCTCTGGGTTCTGATTCGGGCCAGGGTGAGCTCGGCTTCCAGTTGTCCCTGGGCCATGGCAATCTTCCGTGTCGCCGCTTCGTCGAAGGTTGTCGCTTCGCCGGCCTGCATCAGCTTTTTCCGGTTTTCGTGCAGCTTGTCGCGCAGTGCCTTCCCCTGCTCCTGCTCAGCATCCAGAATGGTCTGAATCTTCCCTTTCTGCGCGTCGCTCAGTCTGAGGATCTTTGCCATCCGCTCGAAAAAATGCCCCGGACCTCTCTCCGCTCCCGGCGGCGGCCCGCCGAACTCGCCTGCCGGGTCATGGCCCGCCAGGGCGGCACCTGCCCCGCCGCCGATCATCGCGGCCATCACCGCGATTGCAATAGTCACTCTTCTTCTCATGGGTGTTCTCCCTTCGCGAGGTATCCGGCCCCCCATTCTGGAAAGCCATTTGTTCTGCGTTTCTCTATGGATACTCGATGAGTATGGAGGAAATACGAAGGAATTGAGGAATTGCCCAATCCCTTTCGCCAAGCGCCTCTACATGTTTTTCAACAACCTGTTACAGGTAATCGAGGAGCGACAGCTCCGATATCTTCGCCGTTGCCGAAAGCGTCGCCTCAAAGGCGGTCTGCTGCAGCGACAGTTCCACTCCCAGTTTTGCGATGTCGGCGTTCTGGATGCCGCCGGCTATGGTCTGCAGGGAATTCTTCATGCTCGTGTGCAGGTTGGTCATGCTTTCGAGCCTGGTCAGCCGCGATGCGACATCGACCTGGGCGTTGGTGATCTGCTCGGCGCCGGCTTCAAGGGCCTGGGCACCTGCCTGGATGGCCGCCGGGTCGCTTTCGTGGGTACTGTCGCCGACCGCGGTCATGAGGTCGTCAAAGGCCTGCAGGATATCGGTGGTGCCGTAGCTGGGGTCGGTGCCGGTCCCTTTCAGCAGCCGGTCGCCGGTGATGTTGATCGCCTGGGACGACGACTGGGAAACGTCGACCACGATCTGGCTGCCGTCCCCCGCATAATCGTTGGAGGAGTTGCTGAACGGCGCCGACGAATTGTCGAAGCCGCCGAAGATGTACCGGTCGCCCAACTGGGTATTTCCCATGTCGACGATCTGCTTCTTCAGGGTTTCCAGCTGGTCGTTCACGTTCTGGCGGTCCGAGGCATCGGTGCTGCCGCTGTTGATGGTCGCCACCAGTTCCTTTGCCTGGGCCAGTATGTCGGCCATCCCGGTCAGGGCGGTGCTGGACACCTCCAGCCAGGTCGTCGACTGGGTGATGTTGGTGGTATACTGGTCGATGCTGTTGATCTTGTCGTCCAGGTCGAGGAGGGTGCGGGTCGAGATCGGGTCGTCGCTGGGTCTGTTGATGTTGCGTTCCGAGGCGATCTTCTCCTGGGTGGCGTCAAGTTGCTCCCGTGCCTGCTGGATATAGTAGACGGCGTTGTCTGCGGTGATGTTCGAGGTGATGCGCATGGTCTGTCTCCTCTCCTTCCGTTGGCCTCTCCGGCCTGATCGATGCCGTTGCGGCACGGGACGCGGTGTGCAAAAAGCGTCGCTGCCGGAAATCGGCTAAATGTGCACAAAATCTGCACGTAAACCGAATAACAGGCGATTGTGCAGGAAAAGAGGAAAAAATGAGGAAATGCGCGGAATTGCAAAAGCCTGCTTGCCTGCTTGCCGGACATCTGTGGTAAAACTGAAATGAGCATTGGGGTCGGAATCATGGTTCAGGGGTGCACATGAAGATCGGCATAACCCATAGGCTGTTCCTGGCGATTCTGATGGCCGCGGGCCTGGCTGTGGTCAGCATGGTGCTTATCATGCAGTGGAACGTCAGCCGGGGGTTTCTCCGCTATGTGAACAGCGTGGAAAAAAACTGGGTGACCCGGCTGGCGGCAAAGCTCGAACAGGGATACGGCGAGGGACGGAGCTGGAATTTCGTGGTCGCCGACCAGGAACGATGGCGGACGTTCGTCATGTCGGCGCTTCCCGACGAGGGACCGCCCCGAGACGATCAGCCGGAGCATGAGCAGCGGGATGACAGACCTGCATCGGATGATGTCCGCCACCCCGGTACCCCACCCCCCGTCAAGCCGTTGCCCCCTCATGTGGCAGGGCAGTTCATCCACCGCCTGTATCTTCTGGACGCGCAGAAGCGGGTGCTGCTGGGGGAGGTGCAGCTCCCCGCCGACTACGAAGCGACCCCTCTTCGTTACAACAACCGGGTGGTCGGCTATCTCGGGCTCGTGCCGCTCACCAAGCTTTCCGCTCCTCCCGAGCGCCGCTTCCTGAAGGATTTGCAGGTTGCCTTTATCCTGGTGGCCGGGATCATCGTCGTGATGGCTGCCGGACTGTCGTTCTTGCTCACCAGGCGGCTGGTGCGGCCGCTCCGGGACCTGGCCCAGGCAACGTACCGGCTGACCGCGGGCGAGTTCTCCGCGCGGGTTCCGGTTACCTCCACCGACGAGCTGGGGCGGCTTGCCGCCGATTTCAATGCCCTGGCCCTGACCCTGGAAAAGAACGAGCAGGCCCGCCGGCAGTGGGTGGCCGACATCTCCCATGAGCTGCGGACCCCCCTTTCGGTCCTGCGGAGCGAGGTGGAAGCGCTTCTGGACGGCGTCCGGCAGGCGACACCCGACTCGATCCATTCGCTGCACGGCGAGGTCATGCGCCTGGGCCGGCTGGTGGACGACCTCTACCAGTTGTCAATGTCCGACCTGGGGGCGCTCACCTACAAAAAGGAGGTCGTCGACCTGGGGCAACTGCTTGCCGAAGACCTGGCCGCCTATGGCGAGAAATTCCGGGACAAGGGGATCAGGTTTTCCACGGGGTTGCCGGAAGCGGGACAGACGATGATCTTCGGCGATGCGGCGCGCCTCCACCAGCTTTTCAACAACCTGCTGGACAATACCCTGAAGTACACGGAAGAGGGGGGGAAGCTGCGCGTCCAGGTGCAGCGGGAGAAGGGGTCGGTGCTGATCGATTTCCAGGACTCGGCCCCCGGTGTGCCGCTCTCGGAACTGGACAGGCTGTTCGACCGCCTCTACCGGGTCGAGTCGTCGCGAAACCGCTCCACTGGCGGTGCCGGGCTCGGCATGGCAATCTGCCGCAACATCGTCGAGGCCCACAACGGGAGCATCACTGCCCAGCAGTCACCCCTGGGAGGGCTCTGGATCCGGATCACCTTTTCGCAGCAAGGAGCATGACCATGCAGGGAACCATTCTGATCGTGGAAGACGAGGAAAAACTGGCAACGGTCCTGTCGGATTACCTGCGGCAGGCGGGATTCAGAACGCACAGCATCTCGGACGGTTCTTCCGTTGTTGCCTGGGTGCGCGAACAGAAGCCGGACCTGATCCTCCTCGATCTGATGCTGCCCGGAACCGATGGGCTGGAGGTCTGCAAGGGTATCCGCTCGTTCTCCTCGGTGCCGGTCATCATGACCACGGCCAGGATCGAGGAGATCGACCGGCTGCTCGGGCTGGAGCTGGGGGCAGACGACTACATCTGCAAGCCGTTCAGCCCCCGCGAGGTCGTGGCGCGGGTCAAGGCGGTCATGCGCCGGACCGGCGGCGGCACGACGATCCGGGCCGATGGTTTGACCCTGGACGAGAGCCGCTACCAGGCAATCCTGAACGGCCGCGACCTGGATCTGACCGCAGTGGAGTTCAAGCTCCTGCAGTTTCTCGTTGCCAATCCGAGCAGGATCTTCGGCCGCCAGCAGCTCATGGACCGGATCTACCACGACGAGCGGGTAGTGGCCGACCGCACCATCGACAGCCATATCAAGAAACTGCGCAAAAAGATCGCCATCGCCAGCCCCGAGACCGAGCTGATCTGCTCTGTTTACGGGGTCGGCTATAAATTCGAGCCGGTTGCGGCAGACCGGACCGAGGCGCACTGAACCACTGTCTGCACTGCTTTTGCGGGACACCCGGCCGCTTTGCCGTCATCCCGCTTCGTGAGCGCTTGCGAAGCGGGCGGATGCCCTCTTCTCTTTTCCCCTCCGCGTGAACCTTTTGTAGCTCCCATACCAGACCGTAATTTCCCCGTCCCGTCAGACGACTCCCGCCTGCAAGCCCTTTGTGCGACAGGGTATATCTTCGTATCCGGTTGAATCCGCACGAAAATTTAATAAAAACTCTAATATTAAAAGGAATATATGTTGCAATATGCACATGCGATCAACTTTCTCCTTTTTTCATGAGAGGAGTGCGTTCAGGGTCGCCTGAGGGATGTTGCGCTATCTGAAGATCTGGCCAGCAGGTTGCCGGTGCCGGTTTCGCGCACAGGTGCGGCCTGTTTCACCATGCGTATCGACAAGGAGTGGTAATGAGCATGCGTGTACGGGATAAGAACAGGCTGCTGCAAGGATTCACGGGGTTTTTACTGGTTGCGTCCCTCTGTTGCGTACCGGTAACGGCCCAGGCGGAAATCCAGTGTTTTGACTGCCATGGAACACGGAACACGGTCGATTCGCGACCCGTTGATGCCCCGACCCGCGACATCTGGACCGGCGGATTTCAGGGTAATCACCGCAGCCACGTGCCTTCCGGCAACAGTCCGTCCGGCTGCGAGCCGTGCCACCCCGGCAGCTCGGGATATACGTCAGATCACCGGGACGGCAAGATCCAGCTCTCCCCCAACATCAACGCTTCGCCCCATGCCGGCCGGTATGGCACTTACTCCACGCCGCTTCCCCAGTCCCCTGTCCCAACCTTGAGCAGTTGTGCCAGCGTGAACTGCCACTTCGAGTCTCCATCCCCTACCTGGGGAAGCGCGCCCCTTGCCGCAAGCGACTGCTCCACCTGCCATGCATCCCCTCCCGACAACGACCGCCACGGGAGAAAGCACGGCCAGTATTACGGCACGGGCACTGCCAGTTGCAACAAGTGCCACCCAGACCATGCGGCAGAGGCTTCGCCGCAGGGGCATGCCCTCGAAGCCGGCACGCGCGGCCTGGATGTCCGCTTTACAACCGCCCCCAACACCTTTGGCACATACTCGGGGAACGTGGCCTATCCGAACTTCCTGCCGAGCCGGAACCCTACGCGCGACGGTGTCTGCTCCAATCTCTACTGCCACAGCAACGGCGCCGGCGGCGGCCCCATGGTCGCCCCCCGCTGGTCCGGACCGGCTTCCCGCTGCTACTTCTGCCACAAGGGGAAGACCGGCGACAACACCCCGCTCGACTGCGCCTCCATCGGCGGCACCTGGGATGCGGCGGCCGGGGTCTGCACCCCGTTCATCAACATGACCTCCAACGGCCATGCGCGGCTGGTGGGGGCGCAGTGGGTCAGGAAATATCCCTGCACCTACTGCCACAACGCAACGGTCGCCGCGGTGACCGATTCCTACGGCAAGATCGTCGCCGACGGCGAGGTGGTGAAGTCGAACCATGTCAACGGCAGCCGCGAGGTGGTGATGGCGCCCCAGTGGAACATCGTCCGCCGGCCAGCATCCTCCTACAACCCGGCTACCAAGGTCTGCGACAATGTCTACTGCCACAGCGACGGCACCACCGACCCCGACGTGGTCAAGCCGTTTGCCTGGACCGAGCGGAAGACCGACTGCAACTCCTGCCACGGCCACCCCACCGGCAGTTGCTCCAATGCCGGCTGCCACGACGGCAGGACCGATACCAACGGCAACATCTGGACGGTGAAGACGGCCTGGCCGTCAGGGCAGGAATGGAAGGCCTCGATCCCCATGTTCCCGAACCAGGGGCCGGGAACGGCACGGGCGAACTCCCACAGCCGCCATACGGAAACGAACTTCACCTGCGATCACTGCCATGCTGCCACCGTGCTCAACGGCATCTGCACCGACTGCCATACCGAGGGGATCCCGCCAGGCCAGATGAGCGAGGTAGCCCATATCAATGCCGCCTACCACGTGAACAAGACCAAGGACGTGGTCTTCAAGGATGGCGGGTCGTACGACGCCGTGACCAAGACCTGCCGGAACACCGTCTGCCATACTGCCGGCAACGACCCGATCTGGGGGGGGTCGGTGAACAGCCAGGTGGTCTGCCTCTCCTGCCATGCCAGCACCAGCTCCGAAGTGGACAGCTTCTCCATCTTTGCCGGGACCAAGGCGACCATCAACCTCACCGAATGGGTGACCACCGGCCATGGCCGGCCGACGTCGGCAGGTCCCTATCCTGCCAGCGGCAACCCGGCGGCGAATTTCCCCGGCAACCCCTGCTGGTACTGCCACGCCAACAACGTCTTCCACAATGACGCCACCAATCCCTTCCGGCTGCGCAAGCACACCCAGTTCGCCAACCGCTTCGAAAAGGAATGCGTCTACTGCCACATGAGCGGCGAGGATGCCGAATGCCTCGGCTGCCACAATGCCGCGGAATCCCTGGCCCCCCAGCTTGCCAGCGAGGCCGTGCTGGCCGGGCATGGCGGCACGGCCTACCAGTCTGGCTGCATGGCCCCTTCCTGCCACGACACCGATGCCCGGCTGCACAAGTCCGGGGCCGGGTTCTGGACGAGCGCGCAGAAGGATGACGTCAGGAACCAGTACATCATGATGGGGGTCTGCCTGAAGTGCCACGACGAGGACAGCGGCAACAAGTGCACCAGCTGCCACACGCCGCCGGAAAACAACCCTTACAAATACACGGTCGGCTTCGATCCGGGCACCGGTTTCATCAAGCCGCAGAAGGCCAAGGCCTCGTCGGTCCACTTCGGCTACAAGCACTACCGGGAATACCAGGGGAACGGGATCTGGAAGGGGGGCAAGTTCTGCTGGGACTGCCACGATCCCCATGGCGACAGCAACATCTTCATGGTCCAGGCCCAGGTGGCCACCTCCACAGACGGCACCATCGGCATCCCCCAGTCCCGGGCCGCGGTCGTCTTCACCCGGAAGCAGAGCGGGCTCGATTACGTCAAGATGACCGCCCCCTACAACGGCATCTGCAACGTCTGCCATGCGGCAGGGAGCCAGCACTACCGCGCCGACGGCGGCGACGGCCACAACTCCAGCCGGGTCTGCACCGGTTGCCACGAGCACCGTTTCTCTGACAGCCATGCGGACAACCAGCCCTGCAACACCTGCCACCGGAACAAGCCGGTGCCGCGCCACTCGGTATTCGGCCTGCCGCGCGACTGCACCAAGTGCCATACCGGCACCCTGGGCAAACGGACCGACGTCATGGGGCAGTTTGCCGGCACCTCCCACCACATCCAGGGGATGGCGGTGACCAACAAGCAGTGCTACTCCTGCCACTGGGAATCGACCCCTGACGGGCTGATCGATGTCACCCATCACCAGGGGTACAACTACCGGAACTATTCGACGGTGAAAAACGCGCCGGTCGACCTGGTGGTCTGGGGGCCGGGCACCCGCCCGACCGTGTACCGACCCTATTCCACGGCCATCTCCTTCCTGGCTGCCAATGTCAGTTTCGGCATCGTCTCCACCGAGCGGAAGGAAGTGGCGAAGATCACCCCGCACTGCCTGAGCTGCCACAGCGACCAGAACAACAATCTGCAGCCGTTCGGCGACTGCAAGACCCCCCGCCAGTACGCCTGGGACAAGCAGAGCATTGCGGCCCGCTATTCCCAGCAGGGGACCACACCCTGGGGCAAATACCCGACCAACGGCAAGAGCGCCGTGGTCAAGGCGCTGTCGGCCCATGGCAATGCCGTTGCCAACCAGGGCGGATTCAGCACCACCACCGGCATCGATTCGACGATCCCGAATACCCGCTCCGGTTCCTCCAACGTCGCCTGCTTCGACTGCCACAACTCCCATGGTACCCGGGTGGTCGGCACGACATCGAGCTACGTCACCTTCAACGGCACCAAGAACGGCGGCAACCTGAAGGAGACCCAGGCGGGCAAGGGGGGCTATGCCATGTCCTACATGGCCACGGCCAACACTGCCAGCGGCAGCGTCAACCCCTACAACGCCGGGGCGGGACAGTGCTTCGACTGCCACATGACCCAGTCTGCCGGCACCACCCCGTGGGGATACCAGTCCACCTTCGGCGCCACCGCCCCCATCAAGGGGTACATGGACTCCCTCCGCTTCGGCCAGGCCACGGCACCCTTCATGGATCGCTATCCCTACAAGGTGATGCCGATCAAGGGGGGGCACCTGCATGTCTCCTCGCCGCTGGAGAAAAATCCGGAGCGGGCCATCGACGGCCTTTGCACCCCGTGCCACGACCCCCACGGCGTGAGCCCGACCATGGGGAGCAGGCAGGCCTACGGCGTGCCGCTCCTGAAGGGGACCTGGATGACCTCTCCCTACCAGGAGGACGCCTCCCAGACCATTACCGGCAATTACCAGGGGGTTCCGCCGACACCGTACGTCTTTACCGACCAGCGGACCTTCGGCGGCAGCCGCATCAGCCAGGACGACAGCACCTTTGCCGGTCTCTGCCTCCGCTGTCACCTGAAGCAGAACCTGACCGACGGCACCAACAAGAACCAGGCCTGGAAGAGCATCGACCGGGTGCACGAATCGGTCAAGGGGTGGGGTGCCAACACCGAACACTCCTATCCCTGCTCCAAGTGCCATACCTCGCACAACACGGGCCTGCCGCGGCTGATGGTCACCAACTGCCTCGATCCAAAGCATCGCGGCAGGGTCACCTCGGGCGGCGTGGCCGGCTGGGGATCGGGCGATGGCATTGAAGGCCCCGGCAGCGGCAGTTTCCCGCGGGGCGAAGGGCAGGCGGGCGTGAACTGCCATCCGGCAGGGGCATGGCCCGACAACTCATGGAACAGGGTGACGCCGTGGTAGCCGCCATGAGAAAGCGCACAGCACAGAGTTTCCCGAAGATATGCGGAGGGGTTCAGATGATGTGTCATTTCCATCCCGACGGCCTGTCGCGCCGGACCGGAGCAGCCGTCCGGCTGATGAGATCCTGCCGGGGGGCGTTCCTGGTGTTGCTGCTCCTGATGCCCTGCCTTGCCTACGGTGCGGGCGGGGACATTATCTGGGAACATGGCGATTACCAGGCCGGTAAGCAGGAGGCGCGGGCTTCCGTGGTCGACGGCAACGGCAACATCGTCATTACCGGCTACCAGAACTTGGCCACCAGCACCAACGACGACTTCCTGACGGTCAAGATGGCTGGCGACGGCAGCGGCGTTCTCTGGCGGGCGCTCTACGACAAGGCGGGCGGCGCCGACCAGGCAACCGCCATTGCGGTCGATTCGGACAACAACGTCATAGTGACCGGCTATGCCTGGAACGGCGTGAACAACGACATCCGGACCATCAAGTATGACGGCGCCACCGGCGCGGTACTCTGGCAGCACAGCTTCAACGGCGCGGCAAACGGACAGGACATCAGCACGTCGATTGCGGTTGACGCACTCAATAACGTCTATGTCGGGGGCTACACGCAGAACAGCTCCGGCTCCGAGGATTACCTCGTCCTCAAATACGGGCCGGCCGGCCCCAACCCCGACGGCACCCCCCTCTGGCAGGCGACGTACCGCGGCACCGCGCCCGGCGCCAACAAGGTGGCATCCATCGCCGCCGGCGGCAACGGTGTGGCCGTCACCGGCCAGTCCTGGAACGGCGCCGCCTTCGACATCCTGACCGTCAAATACGACTTCAGCGGGACCAGGCTCTGGGAACAGCGCTACACGGTGGGCGGCACCAGGCCGAGCGTCGGCAAGTACGTGAAGATGGACAGTGCAGGCAACGTGGTTGTCACCGGGTATGCGGCCAACGAACTCGACCTGGACATCCATACGGCCAAGTATGCCGGCGATACCGGCAACCCCCTCTGGCAGCGGACCTACAACGGCGCCTTCGACGACGAGCCGAGCGGGCTCTATGTGGATGCGCAGGGTTCGGTCTACATAACCGGCTATACCTGGCCCCTGACCGGACGCAACGATTTTGTCACGGCGCGCTACAACGGCAGTACCGGGAGCGTTGCCTGGGAAAAGGTCTTCGATTCCGGCAATGGCGGCGACGACATCACGACCCCCACCGGCATCATCGTCGACCCGGCCGGCGATGTGTTCGTCACCGGCTACAAGGTCCTGGACGGCAACTACGATTTCATGACCATCAAGTACAAGAAGGACAACGGCAACCTGCTCTGGAGCAGCAGTTTCAACGGCACGGCCGACGCCAACGACCGACCGGTCGGGATCGGCCTTTCCCCGGCCGGCCTCTCCCCGCTCGGCGAGGTCCTGGTGGGGGGGTGGTCTGACAGCGGCGTCACCGGTCTAGACTATTATGCGAACAAGTACGATCCGGGCCTGCTCGACCCGCCGACCGAACTGACCGCCCGGACCGAGTCCAACAGCTCGATCCGGCTCGACTGGACCGTCAACTCCACCAACGAGGACGGCTTTGCCATCGAGCGCTGCGCCGGCATCGACTGCACGGCCTTTGCCCAGGTCGCCACCGTCGGCGCCGGGATCGCCACCCATACCGACAGCGGCCTGGCCCAGGACGTCTACTATTACTACCGGGTCAAGGCCTACAATGCCGCTGCCGGCAGTTCCCACTTCAGCAACGTGGCCCAGTCGGTCACCACCTTCGTCACCTTTGCCCCGCCGGCCTGGACCCATCTCTTCAACAGTGCCGCCAACAGCGACGATTACGCCACGGCCATTGCCGTGGGCGCGGACAACAACCCGGTGGTTACCGGCTACAGCAACGCCTTCCCGCCGGGCTACAGCACAGGGACCCTCTCCTTTGACTACTATACGGTCAAGCTGAACCGGCTCGACAGGTCGCTGCTCTGGTCGGCGCAGTACGACGACCCGACCGGCGCCTCGGACATCGCCAACTGCATCGCCGCGGATGCGACCAATGCGGTGACGGTGTCGGGCTATGCGACGCTCTACAACGGCCATAGCGGCGACGTCAATTCGCTCTTCACCATCAAGTACCCTGCCGGCGGGCCGCCCGCCATTGCCAGCGACCAGTACAACGGTCCCGTGGCTTCCGGCGCCACCGATGACCGTGCCGTGGCCATTGCCAGCGCCACCGATGCCTCCGGCAACACCGCCGTGGTCGGTTACGGCAAGAACGCCGACGGCAACGACGACATCTACCTGCTCAAGTACCGTGCCGACGGCACCAGGGCCTGGGCCGCCACCCCCTTTGCTGGTCCGGGCGGCGGTGACGACATCCCCACGGCGGTCGCCTATGACCGGGATGGCAGCATCTATGTGACCGGCTACAGTGAAAAGGCGCCGTCAAGCGGTGTTTACAGCCTCTTTACCGCACGCTACAACGGCACGAGCGGGGCGCTCATCTGGAGCGACATCTACAGCGTGACCGCCACGGGCGACAACAGGGGAAAAGGGCTCCTGGTCGATAGGGCAGGTGATGTCTATG
>JACRPV010000005.1:18003-47147 GCA_016223015.1 Geobacter sp.
ACCGCGACATCTACACCATCAAGTTCCGGGGCAACACCACGACGGCCGAGAAGCTCTGGCAGCGGGCCGTGGACGGCGCGGCCCATGGCGACGACGAGGCCGCGGGCATCGCCCTGGACCCGATCGATGCCCGGATCGTCGTTGCCGGCACCTCGCTGACAGCAGCCGGCAATACGGACCTGCACATAGCGCGCTACAACGCGGCCGGCGACCTCCTTTTGAACAAGGCCTACCTGCGGCCCGGCAGCAGCGAGGAGGCACGGGCAATCGCCCTCGATGCCAACGGCAACATCTATCTGACCGGCCATACCGACACCGGCGGTTCCACCGACAGCCTGACGGTGAAGTTCGACTTCCAGGGGAACCTGGTCGGCGCCACCCTGTTCAACGGAGCCGCCAACCTGTTCGACGAGACCGGTGCCATTGCCGTCAACTCCCTTGACGAGGCGTTCGTGGCCGGCTACAGCGAGAATGCCAGCGGCAATGCCGACTACCTGGTCTACAAGATCGCTCCCAATACCGCTCTGCCGTCCGTTCCTTCTCCCTTTGCCGCCACGGCAGGGTATGCCACGGCCACCCTAAGCTGGACCGACCGCTCCCTGGTCAAGGCGGGCTACACCATCGAGCGGAAACTCGGCGCCTGTTCGGCCGACAATGCCAACCCCTGGGGAGCGCCGGTCACCCTGGGGCCGACGGCAATCTCGTACACCGACAGCGGCCTGACCACCGGCTCTTCCTACTGCTACCGGATCCAGACCTTCCAGTCCGGCGGTATCGTCTCCCGCTGGAACGAGACGTCTGCCACGACCCTGACCCCGACGGCGCCGGCATCGCCGAGCACGGCGGTGATAAACACGACCCAGGTCAATCTTGCCTGGAGCGACACGACCACGGGCGAGGCCGGCTTCAGGGTCGAACGTTGCGGCGGCGCTGGCTGCAGCGATTTCGCCCCGGTGGCGACCACCGCCGCCAACGCCGTGACCCATGCGGATACGTCGGCCTGCAGCGGCAGCATATTCAGCTACCGTGTCTTTGCCTTTGGCGACGGCTGGGAGTCCCCCTCTTCGACGGTGGTCGTTGCCGCCGCTACCCCGGCGCCGAAGCAGCCGACATCGCTGTCGGCAACACGCATCTCCGAGGCCCGGATCGCCCTTTCCTGGGGTGATACCAACAGCGACGAGACCGCCTTCAAGGTGGAGCGCTGCAGCGGCGCAGGCTGCGCCGATTTTGCCGAGATCGCCTCGCTTTCGCCCAACACCTATGCCTACAGCGATACCTCCCTGCTGCCTGACACCTCCTATAGCTACCGGGTCAAGGCGGTCAAGGGCTCTTCCTGCGGCTGGGAGATGACCAGTGCCACGGCAACGGCGGTCACCACGCTGCTCGGCCCGGCATCACCGACGATCATTGCTGCCAGCACCACCCAGGCAAACTTCCTCTGGGCAGATCGGACGGCAACGGAGACCGGTTTCGAGGTCGAGCGTTGCCAGGGCACCGACTGCAGCGGCTTCGTGCAACTCGGCGTTCCCGTGGCCGGCACGACCAGCTATTCCGACACCACCGTCTGCGCGGGCAGCACCTACAGCTACCGGGTCCGGGCGGTGAATGGCACGGTCCCCTGGTTCAGCGGCTTCACCAGTCCGGCGACGGTCACCATGCCCTCGCCGGTCGACCCGGTGCTGACGGCGACCAAGTATTCCGAGGTGGCGATCACCCTCACGTGGACCGACGTGGGGAGCGACGAGAGCGGGTACCGCCTGGAGCGCTGTTCCGGTACCGGCTGCATCAACCTGGCCCTCATCGCCACGTTCGGAGCCAACACCCTTACCTACCGGGACCAGAGTCTTACCCCCGGCACGAGCTATACCTACCGGGTGACCGGGTTCAAGACTGCCACCTGCGGCTGGACCAGACCGAGCAACCTGGCCACCGCGGTCACCGGCATCTCCGGCCCGACCAACCTGGGCGCCAGGGGGGTGAACACCACCCGGATCGACCTGGCATGGACCGACACCACTGCCAGCGAGACCGGCTTCGCCGTCGAGCGCTGCTCGGGCAGCGCCTGCAGCGACTTCACCCAGATCGCCGTTGCTGCAGCCGGCAGTGTCGCCTATTCTGACACTTCGGTCTGCAGCGGCCAGGTCTATTCCTACCAGGTCCGTGCCGTGAACGCGTCGGTGCCGTGGCAGAGCGACTACAGCCTTACCGCAGTTGCCGTGACCCCGCAGCCGACCAATTTCCTGGCCGATGCCAGCTTCGATAATGCCGCGACCTCCTGGAGCGTTGCCGTCGGCACCACCACCGGCACCGGCTTCGACAGCACCGTTGTCTATGAAGGAGCCAAGAGCCTCAATCTGACGGCAACCGGCGCCCTCCTCGGCCGCGCCCAGAGCCTGACCGTGGTGGCGGGGCGGCAGTACCGCCTGTCAGGCTACCTCAATACCGCCCTGACTGCCGGGGCCGCCCAGTGCGACGTCTACGGCACCGGCCTCGATTCCGCCGGCATCAGGATCGCCGCCGGCAGTGCCGATAACAATGCCGGCTGGGTAGCGCTGAGCGAACTCGTCACCATCCCGGCAGGGGTCAGCACGGTATCGGTCAGGTGCTTCGCCGACAGCGGCTCCCAGGGGAGCGCTTATATCGACGCCCTGCAGTTCGAGGCCGCCTCCTTTGCCCTGACAACGACGCGCGCCTCGGAGACGCAGATAAACCTCGCCTGGCCGGACATCTCCAACGACGAGACCGGCTATGCCATCGAGCGCTGTGCCGGCACCGACTGCACCACCTTTGCCCAGGTCGCCACGGTCGGCAGCAGCGTGGTCAGCTACTCCAATACCGGTCTGTCGCCGAACACCCTCTACCGCTATCAGGTCAGGCCCTACAAGACCGCCGGGTGCGGCTGGAATACCGCCTATACCCCGGTCGCCGAGGCGACGACCACGGTGCTGGGGCCGACAGGCCTGACGGCAACCCCGGCCAATACCACCCAGGTGAATCTCGCCTGGACCGACCGGACCGCTTCGGAGACCGCTTTCTCCATCGAGCGTTGCAGCGGAAGCAGCTGCGCCGATTTTGCCGAGATTGCCACCACGGCCGCCAATGCCGTTTCCTGGTCGGACACGGCCGTGTTCAGCGGGACCTCCTATCGCTACCGGCTGCGGGCGGTCAAGACCACTGCGCCCACCTGGGTTTCCGACTACAGCAGCGAAGCCGCCGCCACGACCCCGACTCCGGCAGCACCGGTGCTGACGGCGACGGCAATCTCCGAAACCAGGGTCAACCTCTCCTGGACCGATCCGACGAGCGACGAGTCGAATTACAAGGTCGACCGCTGCACGGGCAGCGGCTGCAGCAACTTTGCCCTGATCACGACCCTGGGTGCCGGTGTCGTCAGCTACCAGGACAGCGGCCTGGCAGCCAATACCACCTACACCTACCAAGTGCGGGGGAGCAAGTCCGGCACCTATGGCTGGACCACAACCAGCAACGCCGCGCCAGCCGTCACGGTTCCCCTGGCGCCGACCGGCCTGGCGGCAACCCCTGCCAACACCACCCAGGTGAACCTGGCCTGGACCAACCGCACCACCACCGAGACCGGTGTCCGGGTCGAGCGCTGCCAGGGGAGCGGCTGCGCCGATTTCGCCCTGCTGGCCACCACTGGCCCGGCCACGGCGAGCTATGCCGATACGGCGGTCTGCAGCCAGCTTCCCTATACCTACCGGGTGCAGACGGTCAATGCCACCATCCCCTGGAGCAGTGTCTACAGCGGCACCGCCTCCGGCACTCGTGCGGCTCCGTCACTGCCCTCAGCCCTGACAGCGCAGCGGGCATCTGAGGTTCAGCTCAACCTCAGTTGGTCCGACAGCAACAGCGACGAGACCGGCTTCAAGATCGAGCGGTGCCTCGGCGCAGGGTGCAGCGACTTTGCCCAGATAGCGGCAACAGCCGCCAACGTCACCAGCTATGCCGATGCGGGGCTTGTCCCCAACAGCCATTACCGGTACCGCGTCCGTGCCTACAAGACAGCCACCTGCGGCTGGGACAGCGGCTATACCGCCATTGCCGAAAATGACACCACGGTTGTCGCCCCGACCGGACTACTGGCAACACCCGTCAACTCCACCCATATCGCCCTTGCCTGGCAGGATACCACCGTTTCGGAGACCGGATTCCGGATCGAACGCTGCACCGGCATCGGTTGCGTCAATTATGCCGAGATCGCCACTGCGGCTGCCAACAGCACCTCATGGACCGATGCCACCGTAGCCAGCTCCACCGGCTACCAGTACCGGATCAGGTCGACGAGCAGCAGCGCAGCCTGGGATTCCCCCTACAGCGCCGCCGTCTCCGCGACAACCCCTTCCCAGGGATCGCCATCCAACCTGTCGGGGACTGCCACGACGACGTCGGCTTCCCTTGCGTGGGCCGACAATACCGTCGATGAAACCGGCTTCAAGATCGAACGTTGCCAGGGGAGCGAATGCAGCTCCTTTGCCCAGATTGCCCTGACGGCCGCAAATGCGGTCAGTTACACCGATGCCACGGCATGCAGCGGCCTGGCCTACCGCTACCGGGTCAGGGCGACCAGTACGGCAGTCCCCTATGACACGCCCTACAGCAACGAAGTGGAGGTGACGACGCTGTCACCGTCTACCCCCACCTCTTTTACGGCAATCGAGGCTTCGGCAGGGCAGATCAACCTCGCCTGGACCGATCCGACCAGCGACGAGACCGGGTTCAGCGTCGAGCGTTGCGCCGGTGCCGGCTGCAGTTCCTTTGCCGCCATCGCGACCCTGCCGCCAAACAGCCTGAGCTATGCGGATCTGGGCGTGGTTGCGGGCAACAGCTATACCTATCGGGTCAAGGATTACAAGACCGCTTCCTGTGGTTGGGAAACCCGTCACTGCAACGACGGCAACGAACTATTCCGATACCTCGGCAGCTGCCGGCACGACATACTCCTATCGCATCAGGGCAACGAGGACTACCCCCTATGCCTGGGATTCGCCATACAGCGGCATCGCTTGGGCAACTACACCGGCACCCCTGGCTCCTGCCGCATTGGCGGCCTCCCCGGTCTCCACCAGCCAGATCAACCTGGCCTGGAGCGATACGACCGGCGACGAAACCGGATTTGCCGTCGAAAGCTGCAGCGGTACGGGGTGCGCCAGCTTTACCGAGGTGGCGCGGGTGGCCGCCGGCGTTACCAGCTACTCCAGGACCGGCCTTGCCACTGCATCGACCTACTGCTTCAGGGTCCGCAGCTACAAGACCGCCGCCAATTCCTGGCTGAGCGGCTACAGTAACGTGGCCTGTTCATATACGGTCATGGATTCTCCCACCGCACTCTCCGCAGCTCCGCTCAATTCCGTCTCCGTCCGGCTCAGCTGGAACGGCTCAGGGGGAGAAGACGGCTACGCCATCGAAGGGCAGCTCTGGAACGGAGATTGGGCCCCCCTGGCGAGCGTCGGCACCGGCACGACCTCGTTCATAGACATCACCGGCATCGATCCGCTGAACACCTACAGCTATCGTCTGCGCGCATACCGGGGATCGTCGTACTCGTCCTACAGCAACCTGGCCACGGTGACGACGCCGGCTTACCAGTCCGGAGACATGACCTGCGTCGTTGCGCAGAGCGATGCACCGGTGATATCGTCCACGCCGGTCGTTACGGCGCAGGAAAGCGTCGCCTACAGTTATGCAGTCGTTGCAACCGCCACCGGCGGGGGGGCTCTGACCTATGCCCTTCCCAACAAACCGGCGGGCATGACCATTTCCAGCGCCGGCCTGATTGCCTGGACACCGGCTTTCGGCCAGGATGGCGCCTGGAACGTGACGGTGCGGGTGACCGACAGCATCGGCCGGAGCACGGACCAGAGCTTTGTCGTCACCGTCGGCAACATGAACCGCTCGCCGGTCATCTCCTCCGGCGCGGTCACAATGGTTACGGCCGGTCATCTCTACAGCTACCAGGTTGCAGCTTCCGATCCGGATGGCACGAGCATCGCCTATGCGCTCACCACTGCCCCGTCGGGGATGACCGTCTCTCCGGACGGGCTGATAACCTGGACCCCTGCCGCACCGGCAGCTTCGGTGCCGGTAACGGTCAGCGCCGGCGACGGCACTGCCGTTGCGACCCAGAGCTATACCATCAGCGTCACTGCGGGCACTGCCCCGACCATAACCTCCACGGCCGTCACCTCAGCCATGAGCGGAGTGGCCTACGGCTATACCCTGACCGTCAACAATCCCGACGGCTATCCGGTCACCTACAGCCTGGATGCAGCGCCTGCCGGCATGGCCATTTCGGCGAACGGGGTCATTTCGTGGATACCCGCTCCTCCCCAGGTGGGGGGCAATACCGTTACGGTCAGGGTCAGTGACGGTGTTCTGCAAAGCACGCAGTCCTTCACGGTTGTCGTGGCTGCGAACCACAATCTCTTCTTCGTCTCAACGCCCGTTACCACCGCATTCGAGGACCTCCCCTACAGCTATGCGGCCGTTGCTGCCGATCCGGCAGGCGGGGTTCCAACCTATACCCTTCCTACCGCACCTGCCGGCATGACCATCGATGCGACGGGCCTGGTCAGCTGGACCCCGACGACAGCCCAGATCGGCACCCATTCGGTGACGGTCTCCGCCAGCTATGAGGGAACCGGCATCAACCAGAGCTTCAGTGTTGCGGTGCAGCCGTTCCTGCCGGCACCCGTCATGACCCCGCTCAACTATTACGACGGCGGTTGCAGCGATACCTACGTAACCCTGTCCTGGAGCGCCGTGACGCTGCCCAACGGCCATGCGGTGCAGTATGCGGTCATGCTGGACGGCGTGCAGTTGCCGTGGCAGAGCGCAACCTCCTACAGCTTCTGGGCCGGGGCATGGTCGAGCCATACCTGGAAGGTTAAGGCGCGCGATGCGGTGATCACGACCAAGGAGTCGGTCTGGTCCGCCTCCAACACCTTCGGCGACACCAACGACCCGTACAGCTGCTATGCCAGCAGCTGCCCGCTGGTCTTTACCTGGGACGGCGGCGACTATACCTATGTCACCGACCTCCAGGGTCCGATCATCGGCCTGCCGCCGTCGAACATCAAGAAGGACACCAATCTCTACCAGCCGTCCTATACCGTGCTCGACCGGCTCGTTGCGGACAGCGACGGCATCTACCGGGTGAAGATCCGCGAGTCGCTGCCAGAAATCACCTTCCTTGACGAGGCGAAGCTTTTGGTGGTGGATTATCCGGAAGGCTACCAGATCGCCACCTCGGCTGCCGAGAACACCTACAACTACGGTTATGCCAACCCCTTCAGGATCTACACCTTCAAGGACCCGATCGTGCCGGTTGCGGCAACCGACCAGAACGGCGTCGACGTCCTGGCGCAGGTGGCCGCGCTGGACAACAATCCGGCCTCCATCGAACTGAACGGCATGAATTACTACACCCTGGATTTCGGCACCATCCAGCATCCGGAGCATGTCAAGCTGCTGATCGACGGCTGGTCGGTCTACAGCGTCAAGAAGTACACCTCTGCCGTCACCATCCAGCCTTCTGTGGAGGTCGTAGACCAGAACGGCAACTGGGTGCAGGTCACTACCATGGGCACCATTGCCGGCGACCTGAAGACCATGGTGGTGGATCTCTCCAATCGCTTCCTCAGCGCCGACCACCGGGTCCGGGTCCACCTCGGGATTCGCAGGGGTTCCCGCTGGGTGGTCGACCGGTTCCGGCTCGACGACTCGGCGCCGGTGGATATCACCGTGCAGGAGGTTAGCGCGGCTTCGGGCAACCTGCTGCTGGGGGGCGTGGCGATCGAGACCATGGGGACGCTGCACAGCAGGATCATTGCCAGCGACGTTAACCAGCCGGTGCTGGAGTCGGGGCTTGCCTTCGGCCGCTTCACCAGGTTCGGCGAAGTGGGCGAACTGTTGACCACACGGGACGACAAGTACGTCATCATGCGCCATGGCGACCGGATCGACCTGGCGTTCCCGTCACCGGGCCAGCCGCAGCCGGGAAGGGCCAGAGGGCTGGTGATCAAGGCCGACATGTGGTACAAGACCCTGACCACCTCCAACCAGGTCGAGCCGCTGCCGTTCCACGGCATGAGCGATTATCCGCCGCCGTCTCCCGAGGCGTATCCGGCGGATGCCGACCACGAACAGTACCTCATCGACTACAATACCCGCGAGTTCCTGCCATAATGGGCTTGCCCAGGGAAGGGGACAGAGGGTCCGGCGACTGCCGGGCCCTCTGCCTCGGGTTCTGAAGAAAGGCATGCCGATCATGCCGGCCTGACGGATCGGGAACTGTTGCGGCTCGCCATGCACCTGTTTGCGTACAACACCTGCCAGAAACAAATGGCATGGTATACTGAATCTGCATCCGACAGTTGTCGGTCTGTTATTTTATCGGGCTGGGGGCGTTGAAGAGATGGGTTTCACTCCAGAATATTTCCGGGCATCCCCGTGAAGATCGGCTGCCTCCTCGGCAGGTCGATACGGGTGCAACTTCAGGTCATGGTGCTGATCGTTCTGGTTGCCGTTACGGCAATCATCGTCTCCACCGGCATGAAGATGCGTACCGATGCCGTCAGGGATGCGGAAAACAGCGCCCTTGACCTTGCCTGCTACGAAGGGCTCTCCCTGGAGCGGTTCGTCGAGGGGACTCACAGCATGCTGGTCACGCTGGCCGAGACCCCGCAGGTGCAGGCACGGGATGCGGCAGCCTGCGATCGCCTGTTTGCCGCTATCCTCAAAAAAAATCCCACCTATAACAGCCTCCAGGCAGCAACACCCGACGGTATCGTTTTCTCCTCCGCCATGCCCCTTCCCGGTCGGGTCTCCATCACCGACCGCAAGTATTTTCGCGATGCCTTGCGTTATGGCGATTTCAGCGTTGGCGAGTACATCATCGGCCGGACGGCAAAAAAGCCGATGCTGAATTTCGCCTTTCCCGCCCTCACTTCCGAACGCCAGCCCATTGCCGTGCTGCAGGCAGGCTACAATCTGGATCGGTTCTCCTCGCTGCTGCAACTGCACATGATGCGGGAGGATGCGCGGCTGATCGTGACCGATCACCGGGGGACCGTGCTCTTCCGTTCGGGCATGGGGGGAGAGCCGGTCGGCACGCCGGACGACCGGGGGCCGTATATGAAGATGGTTGGGGCCGCTGCCGACGAAGGGGTCTTCTACGAGGATGCGGCAGACGGGGGGAGGAAGCTCTATGCGTACAAACGATTGCGCCTCTCCCTGACAACCCGACCCTATTTCTTCGTCAGGGTCGAGATCCCCGAGGAACAGATCGTGGCCGGGGCAAACCGCCTGCTTCTCAGGAACCTGCTGCTGCTGGTCGGCATCGGCATCTTCAGCCTGTTCTTTGCGGGCTTGATCGTACAGCGGATCACCGGCACCCTGCAGCGGCTGGTGGAGAGCAGCAGGCAATTGGCGGTCGGCACCTATGATCTCTCCCTGCCTTCCTCGGACTACCGGGAGGTCGAGCAGTTGAACGAAAACTTCGCCGCCATGGTCCAGGCTGTCCAGGTGCGGGAACAGCAGCTTGAGGAGCAGTACGAGGAGCTGGCGGCGACCGAGGAGGAGCTTCGTCAGCAGGTGGAGGCCTTTCTTGTCTCCCAGGATCTGCTGCTCGAAGAGAAGAAAAAGGTCCGCAACCTCAACCAGGACCTGGAACGGCGGGTGGAGGAGCGCACCTCGCAGCTTGAGCGGCTCAACCGGGAGCTTGAGGCGTTCAGCTATTCGGTTTCCCATGACCTGCGCACACCGCTGCGCCATATGTCCGGCTTCAGCAGGATCGTGCTCGAAGACTACCGGGGAAAGCTGGATGTCGCCGGTGTTGAGCACCTCAGCCGGATCGTCGCAGCGAGCGAGCGGATGGAGCGGCTGATCGACGACCTCTTGGAACTGTCGCGGGTCGTCAGATCCGAGATGCGCTTCATGGATGTGGATCTCGGCAGTTGCGCCATGACCGTCTTTGCCACCCTCCGCGAAACAGAGCCCGAGCGGCGGGTCGATTTTTCCGTGCAGGAGGGGCTGATTGCCTGCGGCGATCCGGTACTGCTCTATCTGGTGATGGAGAACCTGCTCGCCAATGCCTGGAAATACAGCTCCAAGACGGAGCATGCCGTCATCAGGGTGGGGAAAAAGGATATGCACGGCAAGGCGGCATTCTATGTCAGCGACAATGGCGCCGGGTTTGACATGCAGTATGCCGACAGGCTGTTCGGGGCGTTCCAGCGGCTCCATGGCAGCGAGTTCGAGGGGACCGGCATCGGCCTTGCCACGGTGCAGCGGATCATCCACCGCCACGGCGGCGAGGTCTGGGCAGAAGGGGAAACCGGCAAGGGAGCGGTCTTTTCGTTCAGCATTGCCGCTGCACCGCAACACCTGGACAGCTCGTGCCGCTCCTGAGCCGCGGCGACCGGCCTGCTCCGCCGTTGCGGCCCGAGCGATGGCTGCTCGACGAGACCCTGGCCCTGCGGGGAGAACTGATCCGGATCGTTCTGGCGGCCGTCGTGGCCGGGGTGCTGATCGTCGTCCAGGCGCGGCTGCTGGCCGAGGCCTGTCACCGGCTGGTGATCGACCGGGCGCAGCTTCCGGCGATCATCCCCCTGGCCGCCGTTGTGGCGCTTCTGGCCGTTGGCCGCGCCATCCTGGCGTTCTTTGTGGAGCGCCGCTCCACAGCAGTTGCCGGCAGGGTGAAGGAGCAGGTGCGGAGCAGGCTCTTTCGCCGGCTCCAGCTCCTGGGGCCGGCCGGGCTCGCCGGCGAAGAGACCGGCCCGCTGGTGGAGGCGGTCACTGCTGGCGTGGAAGGGCTGGAGCCCTACATCGCCCGCTTTCTCCCCCAGGCTGTCCTGGCCGCCCTCCTCCCTCCCATTGCCCTGCTGGCGGTGATGCCTGCCGAATGGCGCGGCGGTCTGGTCCTCCTCTTCTCAGCCCCCTTCATTCCCCTGCTCATGGTGCTCATCGGCCGCGGCTCGGAAAGCCTCAACCGCCGCCAGTGGGGGATACTGGCCCGGATGTCCGGGCACCTGCTGGACCTGGTGCAGGGTCTTCCCGACCTGCGGCTCTTCGGCGCGGCCCGGCGCGAGGCAGAGGCGGTGGCCCGGGTTTCGGCCGCATATCGCCAGGGGACCATGGCGGTGCTGCGTGTCGCCTTCCTCTCCGCCTTCACCCTGGAGTTCTTCGCCACGGTCGGCACGGCCGTGGTGGCGGTTATCATCGGCTTCCGCCTGCTGGGGGGGGGCCACTCCCTTGTCGACGGCCTGTTCGTCCTGCTCCTTGGCCCCGAGTTCTACCTGCCGCTGCGCACCCTCGGCCTCTCCTACCATGCCCGCATGCAGGGGGTGGCTGCGGCCGAGCGGATCGCGCCGCTTCTGGCCATCCCCCCGGCTGCGGCAGAGGAAGGGATGCGGACCCTGCTGCCGGGCGCGCCGACGGTCCGCTTCGAAGGGGTGACCTTTCGCTACCGGGGGGAGCGGGGCGGGGTGTCGGAGATCGACCTGGAACTCCCGGCCGGCAGCATGACCGCCCTGGTGGGGGAGAGCGGCACAGGCAAGACCACCCTGGTCCGTCTTCTTACCGGCCTGGCCAGGCCCGAAGCCGGCAGGATCACGGTCAACGGCATCGATCTGGCCGAATGCGATCCCGCTGCCTGGCGGGCCGCGCTGGCCCTGGTGCCGCAGCAGTCGTTCTTCTGCACCGGCTCCATCCGCGACAATCTCCTCCTGGGGCGACCGGATGCGGACGATACGGCCATCGGGTGCGCCCTGGCCGCTGCCTCGGCTGCCGATTTCGTCCAGCGCCTGCCGGCAGGCCTGGATACCCAGCTAGGGGACCGCGGTGCCGGCCTGTCCGGCGGGGAGCTGCGCCGGCTCGCCCTGGCGCGGGCATTCCTGCGCGATGCCTCGCTGGTGATCCTGGACGAACCGACCGCCGGGCTCGATCCCGACAGCGAGCGGCTGGTGGGGAAGGCGCTGGAGCGGCTGGCCAGGGGGCGGACGGTTCTCGTCATCAGCCACCGTGAAGAGACCATCCGCCTGGCCGGACGGGTCGCAGTGCTTGCAGGCGGCCAGCTGGAGCGGATCGCCACGCCGGCTGAGTTCCTGGCCGAAGTGGGGGGCGCATGAGGGAGCTCCTGCAGATCCTCGCGGTTGCCAGTCGCCAGTGGCGGTGGATGGCGGCCGGCATCCTGCTCGGGGTGCTGGTCATTGCCGCCAATACCCTCCTGATGGCGGTTTCCGGCTGGTTCATCGCCTCCATGGCGGTTGCCGGGGCGAGCGGTGTCCCGTTCAACTATTTCTTCCCCTCAGCTGCCATCCGCGGCCTGGCCATCGTCCGGACCGTCGGCCGCTATGCCGAACGGCTGACGACCCACGAGGCAGGCTTCAGGGTGCTGGCCGACCTGCGGGTCTGGCTGTTCCGGCGGCTCGTCCCCCAGGCCCCGGCGGGACTGGAACGGTATTCAGGCGGGGACGTGGCCGGCCGGCTGCGCGCCGACGTGGATGCCCTGGAGTCCCTCTACCTGCGCATCCTGGCTCCGCTGGCGGTCGGCAGTCTCTCGGTCCTCGGGGCGGTGCTGTTCGCCTCCTTCTGGAGCCCGGCGGTGGCGAGCGTCCTGCTGGTCTTTCTCCTTGTGGCCGGTCTGCTGCTCCCCCTCTGGGGCAGACAGCTTGCTGCCGCACCCGGAGGTCAATCCGCGGAACTGGCCGGCGAACTCCGCAACGCAGTGACCGAGGGGCTTTTGGGGGCCGAGGAGCTGATCCTGCTCGGGGCCGCAGAGCTGCAGGCGCAGAGGGTCGACGATTTCTCCGCGCGGCTCGTTGCCACGCAGGACCGGCTGGGTGCGATTGCCGGCCTGATCCAGGCGGGGAGCATCGCCTGCGCCGGGTCCGGCGTTGTTGCGGTCCTTCTGGCCGGGGGGGCGGCGGTGAGCCAGGGGGAGCTGCCCGGCCCGTCGCTGGTCATGCTGCTCCTGTTCGCGGCTGCCGCCTTCGAGGCTGCCGGGCCGCTCACGGTTGCGCTGCAGTCGATCCCGGCTGCGGCCCAGTCTGTCCGGCGGATCAGGGCGCTGGCCGATGCCCCGGAGCCGGTTCCCGATCCCGCGATCCCCTCTCCCCTGCCGTCCGGCACCGGCATTGTCTTTCACGACGTGGGCTGCGCCTACGACCCGGCCCTGCCGGTGCTGCAACGGTTCAGCCTGGGGGTCGGCGAGGGGGAGCGGGTGGCGCTGACCGGCCCGAGCGGCATCGGCAAGAGCACGGTCGCCGAGGTGCTGCTCCGTTTCCGTGCCTATACCGGCAGCATCGCCGTCGGCGGGGTCGAGATCAGCGACATGGCGGGCGACGACCTGCGCGGCCTGATCGCCGCGGTCCCCCAGCGGCCCCACCTCTTCAACGGCACCATCCGGGAGAACATCCTGCTGGGCAATCCCGCAGCCGACAGGGAGGCGCTCAACTCGGCAATGGAGGATGCCGGCCTGGCCGACTGGATCGCCGGGCGGCTCCCCCAGGGGCTGGAGACGCCGGTGGGCGAGGGGGGGAGCGCCGTGTCGGGTGGTGAGGCGCGGCGGATCGCCCTGGCCAGGGCACTGGTAAAGGATGCGCCGATCCTGCTCCTGGACGAGCCGACCGAGGGGCTGGACGCCGCCACCGAGCGCCTGGTCGTGGCGCGGCTTGCCGAGCGGACCAGGGGGAAGACGGTGCTGGTCATCACCCACCGGCCTGCCTGCCTGGCTTTGGCCGACCGGGTAGTGCTCCTCTCCCCCCGTTCGTAGGTTGCCGTACCCCCCCTGCCCATCCCGGCGGCCCACGGGCCGTTCCCGGCTGTTGCCAGCCCCTGAAACACATTGCCATTGGCTGCGGGCGTGTAGTAGAGTGCCCTCTTGAGCCCGGATATCCCTCCCCATTTTCCACACCTCTTTTCTGACAAGGCCATGACGATGACTCTGAAATATCTCAATCCACCCCAGCGCGAAGCGGTCCTCCATGGCGAGGGGCCGCTCCTCATCCTCGCCGGCGCCGGTTCGGGCAAGACCCGCGTCATTGTCCACCGGATCGTCCACCTGATCCGCGAGCGGGGGGTCCCACCCTGGCAGATCCTGGCGGTCACCTTCACCAACAAGGCAGCCGGCGAGATGCGCGACCGGGTGGAAAAGTCGCTCGGACCGGGGGAACTGCCGCTCATCTCCACCTTCCACTCCACCTGCGCCCGCATCCTGCGCCGCGAGATCCACCATCTCGGCTACGACGGCACCTTTGCCATCTATGACGACGGCGACAGCGAGAAGATCCTCAAGGAGATCATCGCCGGGCTGAATCTGGACGAAAAGCGCTTTACCCCCCGTTCCCTGGCTGCTGCCATCGACGATTGCAAGAACAACGGCAGATTCCCCGCCGATATCCCCGCCGATTTCAGCCATGCGGTCCTTGCCAGGGTCTACGCGGCCTACCAGGAGAGGCTGAAGAAGTGCAACGCCCTCGATTTCGGCGACCTGCTGCTGTTGACGGTGCAGCTGTTCGAGCAGGAGCCAGCAGTGTTGGAGCGCTACCGCGACCGCTGGCGCTGGCTGCTGGTGGACGAATATCAGGACACCAACGCCATCCAGTACCGGCTGGTGCAGCTTCTGGCCGGGGAGCGGCGCAACCTGTGCGTTGTCGGCGACGACGACCAGTCGATCTACCGCTGGCGCGGGGCCGACATCCGCAACATCCTCGATTTCGAGAAGGACTTTCCCGGCGTCACGGTGGTGAAGCTGGAGCAGAACTACCGCTCCACCCGGACCATCCTCGGCGCTGCCGGCGCCGTGGTGGCCAAGAACCGGGGCCGCAAGGCCAAGACCCTCTGGACGGACAACCTGGAGGGGGAGCCGATCGTCTACCGCCGCCTGGAGAGCGAGCGGGAGGAGGCACGCTTCGTCTGCCGCGAGATCGCGCGTCATCAGCGGCAGGGGACCCTGCTCGGCGAGGCGGCGGTCTTCTACCGGACCAATGCCCAGTCGCGGCCGGTTGAAGACGCCCTGGTCGCCGACGGGATACCGTACCGCATGGTCGGCGGGACCCGATTCTACGAGCGGATGGAGGTAAAGGACATCCTCGCCTACCTGAAGCTCCTGGTCAATCCGGCCGACGAGGTGGCGCTGAGAAGGGTCGTCAACACGCCGCCACGGGGGATCGGCCATGCCACCATGGAGAAGGTGGCGGAGGTGGCGGCTACGACGGTAATCACCCTGTTCCAGGCGGTGCGCAGGGCAGCCGGCAACGGGATGTTGGCAGCAGGCCCGCGGGGGAAGCTCGCCGGGTTCGTTGCCCTCATGGATGGCTTTGCCGCCCTGCTCGATGCGCTCTCCCCGGAAGAGCTGACCGCCAGGATCATCCGGGAGACCGGTTACGAGGCCAGGCTGAAGGAGGAGCGGAGCGACGAGGCGAGCGACCGGCTCGCGAACCTGCAGGAGCTTTTGGCTGCCATGGCCGAGTTCGAGCAGGGCGCCGACGAGAAAGGGGTCGCCCCCTTCCTGGAGCAGGTGGCGCTCATCTCCGACCTGGAGCGGGGGGAGAAGGGGCGCGACTGCGTGACCCTGATGACGCTCCATGCGGCCAAGGGGCTGGAATTCCCCCTGGTCTTCATGGTCGGCATGGAGGAGCGGCTCTTTCCCCATGTCCGCTCCCTGGACGATCCCGACCAGATGGAGGAGGAGCGGCGGCTCTGCTATGTCGGCATGACCAGGGCCATGCAGCGTCTCTACCTCACCAATGCCCGTCGGAGGCGGGTCTTCGGCCAGGACCAGATGAACCCGCCGTCCCGGTTCATCGGCGATGTCCCCCGCGAACTCCTCGACCTGGAGGATGAAGCGCCGTACCGGGAGGAGAGGGAATGGGGGGCTCCGGACCGGGGCCGGGCATGGAACGCCATGCCGACGGGGAGCGGCAGGGATGTGCCGGCCCGCCGGAGGTAGAGATGGTCCCCGACGAGCCGAGCGAGGTCGTGCTCGGGATGAAGGTGCGCCACGTCAAGTTCGGCGTCGGCACCATCCGCCGCATCGAGGGGAGCGGCAACGAGCAGAAGGTGATAGTCTGGTTCAACTCCGTGGGGCCCAAGAAACTGCTGGTCAGGTTCGCCGGACTGGAACGGGTGCTGTAGCCGGCCCGTGTAATATTTCTTTGCATAAGAAAAAATGTATAAAATTTATTAACATCCATCCGATAAGTTGAATATTGGATGTAAATAATATTTGTACGGAGGGCGTAGTACATGCGGTTAACCATCAAGAAGAAACTGGGGGGCCTGACCATCTTCACCATGTTGGTCTTTGCAATCATCACCGGGCTGTCGGCAGTCATCATCACCAACCTGATCAGGGAGAACGAGCGGTTGGTCAATGAGGAAGTTGCGGAGATGGATGCAGCCATGGAGTCGTCCATCAACCTCGGTCTTGCCATCCAGGCGTACAAGAACTATCTGGTTCGTGCGGACGAGAAGTACATTGACGAGTTCCGCAGGTTCACCGGGGAGATCGACAAGGGACTGGCAAAGTATCTGGAACATGCCTCCGGCGAAGAAAAGGCCCTTGGCGACAAGGCGAAGGCCCAGCTGACAGAATACCGTAAGAGCATCGACACCCTGGTGGCGGCCAGAAGCGCCAGCAACGACATTGCAGCGGTAGACCGGAGCATCAAGGGAGTTGACAGGGAGATCCGCATCACCCTGGAAGAGATGGACAAGTCAGCCAGTGCCAGTTTCGAGAAAGCTCGGGCAGAAGCCGCGGCAGCAGCCCACAAGCTGCTGCTGCTTCAGGTTGCCTGTGCCGTTGTGGCCGCCATCCTGCTGGCCTTGGTCAGCATCGCCATCATGCGGGGGATCTTCCGCGCATTGAAGACAATCGGCGAGTCGGTGGAGCGGATCGCCGATGGCGACCTGACGCAAAAGGCGGAGATCGTTTCCGACGACGAGCTGGGGGACATGGGGCGCGATTTCAACCGGATGGTGGACAGCATGAGCGCCATGATCTCCACCATAACCTGCACTTCGTCCCAGCTTGCCGCAGCCGCCAACCAGCTGCAGGGGACGGCCGTGCAGATTGCCACCGGCGCCGAAGAGGTGGCGTGCCAGGCCGGGACCGTGGCAACGGCTGCCGAGGAGATGTCGGCCACCTCCGGCGACATTGCCCAGAACTGCCAGTCTGCGGCCGAAGGGGGGTATAGGGCCAACAGTACCGCCACTGCCGGTGCCGAGGTGGTGAACGCCACCGTCCAGGTCATGAACCGGATCGCCGGCAGGGTGCACGAAACCGCCAGGAGCGTGGAGAGCCTGGGGTCACGGAGCGACCAGATCGGCGAGATCATCGGCACCATCGAGGATATTGCCGACCAGACCAACCTCCTGGCATTGAACGCGGCCATCGAAGCGGCGCGGGCCGGCGAGCAGGGGCGCGGTTTTGCCGTGGTGGCCGACGAGGTGCGGGCTCTGGCCGAACGGACCACCAAGGCGACCCGCGAGATCGGCGATATGATCAAGGCGATCCAGAGCGAGACCAGGAGCGCCGTGACAGCCATGGAAGAAGGGGTCCAGGAGGTGGAGAGCGGCACTACCGAGGCTGCCCGCTCCGGTCAGTCACTGCAGGCGATCCTGGAGCAGATCAATACGGTGACCATGCAGGTCAACCAGATCGCCACTGCTGCCGAGGAACAGACCGCCACTACCGGGGAGATCACCAGCAATATCCACCAGATCACCGAGATCGTGCAGGAGACCGCCCGGGGCGCCCAGGAGTCGGCCACTGCAGCCGGGCAGCTTGCCGGACTTGCCACGGAACTGCAGCGCCGGGTGGGGCAGTTCAGGCTGGCAGCATAGGCTTCGGCCACACAACCGGCATCAAAAAGGAAAGGCCCGGCAATCTGCCGGGCCTTTCCGCGTCTGAACCACGAGAGTGCTATTCGCAGTCGAGGAGGGTCTTTTCGAGTTCCAGTGCCACCCCTTCAGGGGTGCTCCGGATGACGCGGGCATTCATCCGGCAGATCTTGCGATCCATGGAGTGATGATAGATGGTGATGGTTACGGTGCCGTCCTGGGGGATCTGCTGGGTGGTCCTGACGAAAACGCCCTTCAGGCTGATGTTTTCCAGTGAACCTTCGATCACCGTGTCGTTGTAGGTGATGGTCGCTTCCAGGTGGATGGGAAGTCGTGAAAAGCTGCGCCCTGCCATGGGAATCTCCTCGCGTTGCGCACTCCCGTTGCGGCGGATTAATAAAGTATACATCGCCGCGATCAACTGGCAATCGGACATCGGGTATTCCCTGTGCAAATAGTCGGGAATCGCCTGCCGGCAGGGCTGGATAAGTATAAAGGAGTCGTGGGGAGGGGTGAAAGGGGTGCGCTGGAAATGCAAAGCGGTCCCTGCACCGGCGGTCATGCCGGGACCGAGCCCGCTTCACAGCAGGGGAGAATATCAGCTGTTCTTGCTGTTGTCCGGGTCTTTGCGGGGTTTGATCTCGATCTCTTCCTTTGCATCCGATGCCTTCTTGAAGTTCTTGATGCTCTTGCCCAGGGCGCTGCCGATCTCGGGGAGCCGGCCGGCGCCGAAGACCACCAGGACGATGACAAGGATAATGAGCAATTCTGGCATGCCGAAACCGAACATGGGATACCTCCATGGGATGAGCGATGGTGTAGTATTGCATTGTACTATCAAAAAATCAAGGGGATTGGGGCCTTAGAAGTTTACCGCTGCACTGCAGATCCCTCCGTGTTATGATGCCCCCCATGGGCGCATTCCAGCTATCCAGCAGCTATATCCCGCGGGGGGACCAGCCCCGGGCCATCGATGAACTGGTGGAGGGTATCCTCCGCGGCGATCGGCACCAGGTCCTGCTCGGGGTCACCGGATCGGGCAAGACCTTCACCGTGGCCAATGTCATTGCCCGGCTTGACCGGCCCGCCCTGGTGCTTGCCCCCAACAAAACCCTGGCGGCCCAGCTCTACGGGGAATTCAAGGAGCTCTTTCCCGGCAATGCCGTTGAGTATTTCGTCTCCTATTACGACTACTACCAGCCCGAGGCATACCTCCCCACCACCGACACCTTCATCGAGAAGGACTCCTCCATCAACGACGAGATCGACAAGCTGCGCCATTCCGCCACCAGGAGCCTGTTGACCCGCCGCGACGTGATCATCGTCGCCTCGGTCTCCTGCATCTACGGCATCGGCTCGCCGGCCGAATACGAGTCCATGCACGTCTTTTTCCGCCAGGGGGACGACTACGGCCGCGACACCCTGCTGAAACGGCTGGTGGAGATCCAGTACGAACGGAACGACATCGACTTCCACCGCGGTACCTTCCGGGTGCGCGGCGACATCGTGGAGATCTTCCCTGCCCATGACGACGAACGGGCCGTGCGCGTCGAATTCTTCGGCGACACTGTGGAGGCGATCTCCGAGATCGACCCCCTGCGCGGCCAGGTACTGAACCGCCTCTCCAAGTGCGCGATCTTCCCGGCCTCCCACTACGTGGCGACCCGCGAGACCCTGGACCGCTCCATCGAGGAGATCCGGGTCGACCTGCGTGAGCGTATCCAGTGGTTCAGGGAGCAGAACATGCTGGTGGAGGCGCAACGGATCGAGCAGCGGACCATGTTCGACCTGGAGATGATGGAAGAGATGGGATTCTGCCAGGGGATCGAGAACTATTCCCGCTATTTCGACAACCGCAAACCGGGCGAGCCCCCCTATACCCTGATCGACTATTTCCCCCGCGATTTCCTGCTGTTCGTGGACGAGTCGCACATCACCGTCTCGCAGGTCGGGGGGATGTACCGCGGCGACCGGAGCCGCAAGGAGACCCTGGTCCAGTACGGCTTCCGTCTGCCCGCGGCCCTGGACAACCGGCCGCTCAACTTCGCGGAATTCGAGGAGAAGCTCACCCAGACGGTCTATGTCTCTGCCACCCCGGCGGATCACGAGCTGCAGCGGAGCGACGGCGTGGTGGTGGAGCAGGTCATCCGCCCCACCGGTCTGGTCGACCCGGAGATCGTTATCCGCCCTGCATCCGGCCAGGTGGACGATCTGCTTCACGAGATCCGGCTGACCGTGGCACGCGGCGAGCGGGTGCTGGTCACCACCCTGACCAAGCGGATGGCCGAGGAACTGACCGGCTTCTACCAGGAGGTGGGGGTCAGGGTCCGCTATCTCCATTCGGACATCGACACCATCCAGCGGATGGAGATCATCCGCGATCTCCGCAAGGGGCTCTTCGACGTCCTGGTGGGGATCAACCTGCTGCGCGAGGGGCTCGACATCCCCGAGGTCTCGCTGGTCGCCATCCTCGATGCCGACAAGGAAGGATTCCTCCGCTCTGCCCGCTCGCTCATCCAGACCTGCGGCAGGGCTGCCCGCAACGTGGCCGGCCGGGTCATCATGTACGCCGATATCGTGACCCGCTCCATGCAGGCGTGCATCGACGAGACCGGCCGCCGCCGCGCCCTGCAGGTCGCCTACAATCTTGAGCATGACATTACCCCGCAGTCGGTGCAGAAGGGGTTCGGGGGCATCCTCGATTCCATCGAGGAGAAGGACTATTTCACTATCCCCGTGGCTGCCGAGGAGCAGGAAGAGTATGTCTCCCCCAAAGAGATCCCCGGCCTCGTCAGGTCGCTGCGCAAGCAGATGCTGACCGCCGCGAAGGAGCTGGAATTCGAGCGTGCGGCCGAGCTGCGCGACCGGATCAGGAAGCTGGAAGAGATGGAGCTGGCGTTGCGGTAGCGCGGCGCATTCGAAAGGGGCCTTTCGCCCCTTCACATACCATATGATACCGAAGGAGAACCAGACGATGACCCAGACCCAGGAACTTTGCCCCTGCTGCTCGCAGCTGGCCTACGACGCATGCTGCGGCCCCCTGATCAGCGGTGCCGCACGGGCCGTGACCGCCGAACAGCTGATGCGTTCCCGTTACAGCGCCTATGTGAAAGGGGAGATGGGCTACCTCTTTGAAACGACCCATCCTGACGGACGGAAGGGTTACGATCACGACGGGACAAAGGAGTGGTCGGAGAACTCCGAATGGCAGAAACTGGAGATCCTTGCCGTCAGAGGCGGAACAGCCGGGGACCAGGCTGGCGAGGTGGAGTTCAAGGCCTATTACGAAGGAAAGGGTGCCCAGCATATCCATCATGAGGTTGGCGTCTTCCGGAAGGTCGAGGATGTCTGGTTCTTTACCGACGGCAAGATCGTCGGGAATGTCCCGATCCGGAGCACCAAGGTTGGCAGGAATGAGCCCTGTACCTGCGGCAGCGGCAAGAAATACAAGAAGTGCTGCGGGGCGTGATCTGACGCCTCAGTCCGCCGGGTGAAGACCGGGCAGCCGGAGACGGTCTGTCGTTTCTGTTCAGCGGGGTGCTATCCGACGGGCTGGTTCTCTTTGAGCAGGGTGGTGAACTGTTCCACCGGCAGCGGCCGGCTGAAGAGGAATCCCTGATAGGTGGGGCACTGCTGCTGGGCCAGGAAGGTGCGTTGTTCCTCGGTTTCCACCCCTTCGGCCACCACGTGCAGGTTGAGGCACTGGGCCATGCTGATGATGGTGTTGACGAGAACCGTATCGCTGCTGTCGGAGGGGATGTTCGTGACAAAGGCCCGGTCGATCTTCAACTCGCTGATCGGGAGCTTCTTCAGGTAGCTGAGCGACGAATAACCGGTGCCGAAGTCATCGATGGAGAGGGAGACGCCAAGGTGCTTCAGCTGGTGGAGCTTGTCGAGCGCGGTCTCCGAATCGATCATCAGGAGGCTTTCGGTCAGTTCCAGGCGGAGGCATTCGGCCGGCAGCCCCGTTTCCTGTAGGATTTCGGCCACCAGCGTGACGATCTCCGAACGCTGGAATTGCCGGGCAGAGATGTTGACCGACATGATGAACGGCTTCTCCATCTCGTCGATCCACTGTTTCGCCTGTTTGCACGCCGTTTCCAGGACCCATTCCCCGACCGGGACGATCAGCCCGCTCTCTTCCAGCGCCGGGATGAAATCGCCGGGGGGGATGATGACGCCGTCTGAACCTTTCCAGCGGATCAAGGCCTCCATGCCGGTGATGGTGTTGCTCTGGAGATCCACCTGGGGCTGGTAGTGGAGAAGGAACTCCTCCTGTTCCAGGGCGCGGTGGAGTTTCGTCTCCAGGGAGAGGCGGTCGTGCATCTGCTGGTTGAGCTCGCCGGTAAAGAACCGGAAGGCGTTTTTCCCGTCCCGCTTGGCCTCGTACATGGTCGCTTCGGCATGCTGCAGCAGCAGCTCGATGTTGCCACCGTCCGCGGGATAGCCGACAATGCCGATGCTGACGGTCACGTAGAGTTCCCGGTCGTTGACCCTGAATGGCGCCGCCATGGCTGAGAGCACCTTTTCCGCCAGTACTGCCGCAGCCTGACTCTCCTGGAGGTCGGCCGGCAGGATGACGAATTCGTCGCCACTCAGCCGGGCAAGCGTATCCGACTTGCGCAGCATGGTGTGGAGCCGGTCGGCGAACGCGATGAGCAGCAGGTCGCCGGCACCATGCCCCAGGGTATCGTTGATCACCTTGAAGTTGTCGATGTCGAGCAGGATCAGACCGAGAAAGCAGGGGTGCCGGTCATACATGGCCATGGCCTGCTGCAGGCGGTCGGCCAGGAGGTTCCGGTTGGGCAGGCCGGTCAGGATGTCGTGGTTTGCCTGGTAGACCAGCTGCTGCTCGTAGAGCCGCCGGTCGGTGATGTCCTGTCCCACGGAGAGGATGCCGATCAGGGTACCGTTATCGTCGAAGAGGGGACGGTTCGCCCAGGAGATCCAGAGGCGGCTGCCGTCCTTGCGCAGGCACTCGTTTTCATTGACGAGGTGCCGCTCCGGGTGGGTCATGATCGTGGCGATCATCTCCGCCAGGTCACGCCCGCTGCTCTCGGTCTCCGGGAGGAGGGTCCCGACGATATGCCGGCCGATGATCTCTTCCGTGTCGAGCTGGAAGAACTCCTCGGCGTAATCGTTGGCAAAGGTGATGACTCCGCCGGTATCAAGCTTGAGGATGATGCTGTTGGCCGATTCCACCAGCTCACGGTATTTCTGTTCGCTTGCGGCAAGGGCATCCTCTGTCCTGAGCCGCACCTCGCACTCCTTCTGCAGATCCTCGGTCCGCCGCCGCACCTCCCGTCGCAACAACCCGCTCAGGGCGAAAAAGACCGCTAGCAGCCCGCCTGCAATGCCGATCAGCCATTTCACCCAGCGGGGCACTCCGCCTTTGGCCGCCACCTGGAGGTACTGCTCCAGCGCCTTGTGGTAGATGGAGTTCCGGTCCGCCTTCATGGCGGTCATATCCTGGTCGATCGCGCTGATCAGGTCGGCGTTGACACCTTTGTGGAAACCGTATCTGAGTTCGATGGGATTGAAAACGATAGGGGTTGCCACGACGCCGTATCGCTCGTCGTAGAGCATGCCGAAGAACCGCCCCACCACGCCGGCATCGACCTGATTTTTCTGCAGGAGCTCGAATACCTTCTTGAAACTGTCGACCTCGACGTATCGCGGGCTGACGCCGAAATCCCGCAGCAGTTCCCTGAGGCCGCTGTACTGGATGTTTCCCTTGACCACGGCAACCCGCTTCCCGTCGAGGTCGAGAAAGGACTGCAGCATCCCCTCCCTGGCGGCATAGATCTGACCCCAGTTGACCACTATGGTGACCGTGCTGATGTCGAACCGCTCTGCCCGCTCAGGAGAGTAGGCCAGGGAAGCCAGGATGTCGATATCGCCGTCCGAAAGGTGCTTGAGCCCTTCCTCGAGGGTGCCCGTGACGAATGAGAGGCGCCACTTCTCTTTGACCGCGATCTCCTTGAGGATGTCGACGTTGAGGCCCGACACGGTGCCGTCTTCATTGACGATGGAGAGGGGGGGATTGTCATAGACCCCGACCCGCACATCCCGCTCACCAAGGGCGGCGAAGGGGATCAGGCCGAGAACGACGAGGATGGTTATGATGAGAAGCCGGTAATGCATATGAAGACTCTTTTCGGAAGCATGCACAAAAACTGAAGCGTTACCTGCTGAAAAGCGTCGCCCGGTATGCTATACATTGGCAGTAGATTTTTACGAAAGGAGCGGTCGTATGTCACAGACAGCCGTACTGGTCAGATGGAGCTACGAACAAAAATGTCAGAAGGCGGTTGAGGCCCTGGGGCAGAACGGTTTCACGGCAGTCTACTGCCCGACAGCCCAGGATGCGCACGATTACATCATCAAGGAGTCCGAAGATGCCCAGTCCATAGGATTCGGCGGTTCCATGGGGGTAAAGTCGCTGCTGGTCGAGGAACGCCTTGCGGTGCAGGGGAAGGAGATCCTCAACCATAGCGCGCCGGGGCTCTCGCGGGAGGAGAAGGACGTCATCATGCGCCGTCAGCTCACCTGCGACCTGTTTCTGGCCGGCACCAACGCCCTGACCGTCTCGGGCTGGCTGGTGAATATCGATGCCACCGGCAACCGGGTCGCTGCCATGATCTTCGGGCCGAAGAAGGTTATCGTGGTGGCCGGCAGGAACAAGCTCGTGGAGGGGGACCTGGCGACCGCCATCCGCAGGGTCAAGGAGTGGGCAACGCCTCCCAACGCCAAGCGGCTCAACTTCAACACCCCCTGCGCCAAGACCGGTTTCTGCAGCGACTGCAACTCCCCGGACCGGCTCTGCCGCGCCACCACGGTACTCGACCGTCGGCCGAGGATGACCGATTTCCGGGTGCTGGTGGTGAACGAGGACCTGGGATTCTAGGGGCGATGGCAGGGGAGCGGGACGTGGCGGGAGGGAACGGAGTGTGGGGCAGAGGCTGGCGCGGACCGCTCTCCGGCCTCCTTGACCTCTTCTTCCCGCCGCTCTGCCACCAGTGCCGGGGTTTCATCCCCCATGCCGGGCGGGTGCACGTCTGTCCGGCTTGCCTGGCCACGTCGCGGCCGGTGGAGCCCCCTCTCTGCACGATCTGCGGAGTCCCCTTTCCGGCGCCGGCCGGGATCGACCATCCGTGCGGCCCCTGCCTGACCACCCCGCCCCCCTTTGCCGCTGCCCGTGCCGCCTTTCTCTACGAGGGGGCGATCCGCGACCTGATCCATCGCTTCAAGTACGATGGCGCGGTGCAGGTCCGCCGCCCCCTGGCGCTCCTCATGGCGGACCGCCTGGCCCCCCTGGCTGCAGAAAAGGCCCCCGACCTCCTGGTGCCGGTCCCGCTCCATGTCCGGCGTCTCCGCCAGCGCGGGTTCAACCAGGCGGTGCTGCTGGGGGCGCTCCTGTCGCGCGAGTGGCAGATCCCCCTTGGCCGCCGTGCCCTGCGGCGCATCCGCTGGACCGAGCCCCAGGTGAACCTGGCAGCAAAGGAACGGCTCGCCAATGTCCGGGGCGCGTTTGCCGTCACCGACCGGGCGCGGGTCGAGGGGAAGCGGGTGATGCTGGTGGACGACGTGCTGACCACCGGCAGTACCCTGGCAGAGTGCAGCCGGGTGTTGCTCCGGGCAGGTGCGGCGGAGGTATGCGCGGTGACCATTGCCCGCGTGGCATGGGACTAGGCGGTTGTTGAAAAACAGCCATCTCGCCGCCGTCCTCGAAAGCCGCCTTGTGCGGCGTAGCGCTGCTACGCCTCCGCGAGACTTTCTGCGGGTGCGACGATCTGACTGTTTTTAAACAACCTGTGTTTTTCAATAACCTGCTGGGGGTGGCAGCCGGATACCGGTTGCCAGGGAGATTGGGGGTTGTAAAACGGCAGGATTTTGCTATGGTAGGGCCAACAATTTTTCCGGAGAACATACAGATGGCACAGACAACCGATACCGCGCGCCTGCGCAAACTTCTCAAGATCTACCTCGTGATCCAGCTCTTCCTGGCGGCCCTGCTGGTCTACATGGCAGTGCACTTCCAGGCCGGGCTCAATGCCGAAGGAAAGCCCCAGGCCTTTCTGTGGGGAGCCGGCATGGCCCTGGTGGTACAGATGCTGATCTTCTATCCGATCAAGAAATTTGCCGGCATCGAGGCGAAGCGGGAGATCGAGTCCAGCGCCACCGGCCTGAGCGGCGAGCAGATGAAATCCCTCAGGAACCGGCGGATGGTCGGGGACCTGGTCAGGACCGCGGTATTCGTATTCTACGCCGTCTTTCTTCTGGCCATGCCGGGCAAGAAGGCAGTGGTCTGGCCGGTCTTCCTCTCTTTCGTCCTTACCTTCCTGACCTACTTCCAGTGTGTCTCCTACTCGCTGAAGCGGGAGATCGCCCTTAAGGGCTGAAAAACTCCCGCATTCCTGCCATCACCTCTGCCCTGCTGCCGGTAACCTGGTTGGTACCGGTCAGGGCGCGGAGGAAATGGCGTCCATATCCCTTGCTCAATACCCTGCTGTCGAGGATCAGCGCTGCGCCGCGGTCGTCGCGGCTCCGGATCAGCCGTCCGAATCCCTGCTTGAACTTGATCACCGCCTGGGGAACCGTGTAATCCATGAACGGGTCCCCCCCCTCCTCGGCAATGTGCTCGGCCCGCGCCTCCAGGAGCGGTTCCGTGGGGACCCGGAACGGTAGCCGCGTGATCACCACCAACTCCAGGGCCTTCCCCTGCACGTCGACCCCTTCCCAGAATGAATCCGTGGCAAAAAGCACCGCATTCGGCTCCCGCCGGAAACGGTTCAGGATCATGTGGCGGCTCGCCTCCCCCTGGCGCAACGGCGTCATCCCCTGTTCCTTCAGCCGTGGCGCCAGCCGGGCGAAGACCTTGCCCAGCAGGTCGTAGGAGGTGAAGAGGACAAAGGCGTGCCCCTGGGTGATCTCCAGCGCCTCCAGCAGGCAGGGCTCCAGCGCTGCCTGAAAGCCGGGCGCCGTGGGCTGGGGGAGATCGGTGGGGATGCCGACGTAGGCCTGGCGGGCAAAATCGAAGGGTGAGGCGAGGAGCAGCTCGCTGATCCGCTCAGGCGGGAGCCGGTCGATGCCGTTTCGCTGCTTCAGATAGTCGAACCTTTCCCCCACCGCCAGGGTGGCCGAGGTGATGACCACGGTCTTCACCCGCTCGAACACCGCCTTGCGCAGGGAATCTGCCACCTCCAGCGGCGCAAAGCAGAGCTTCACCGCCATCCCCTTGGCCCCTTTGCGGACCTCCAGCCAGCGGCAGTAGCCGTCATCGCGGTTGAGGAAGAAGAGCAGGCCGTCGGCTGCCGCCTCAAGCCGTCCGCGAATCCCCTTCAGATCTATGAGCAGACTGGCGAGTTTTGCCAGGACCTCGTCCGGCAGCCGTTCGCAGAGCCTGCAGCAGTCCTTGACCGCCGTGGCGTAGGCGGAGAGCTGTCCGGCCAGGGCGCGGACCTTCCCTTCGGTCTCGTGCCAGAGCGGGGTCTTGTAGACCGGCGGGGTGAGGCGGAGCGTCTGCTCCCCCTGGCGGGCGCCCGCAGGCCTCAGATGGGCCAGCAGGGCCACGGCGATGGCGTCCATGGTGCGGGTCACCGCGTCGGCCAGCTTGCCCCGCTCCGGGATCAGCCGCTCTTCCAGCACTGCCGCTGCATCCATGTAGAGGTTGTCCAGCTCTTCCGGGATCTCCTTGGCGAGCCGGGAGGCGAGCTGGGGCAACAGGCCCCGCTGGGGCTTGCGCGGGTGCTGCAGCCTCCCCATCACCTTCAGCAGCCCCTGGCGGGAGAACTGGCTGGAGAAATGGCTGGTCGCCACGTCCTCGATATGGTGCCCCTCGTCGAAGATCAGCCGCTTGAACGGCGGCAGGATGGCGGCGGTCTCGAAACCAGCCTCCTGCCGCACCACCACGTCGGCCATGAGCAGGGCATGGTTCACCACCAGCAGGTCGGCGCTGGCTGCGGCGCGGCGGGCCGCATAGAAGAAGCAGCCGGCATACCAGGGGCACTTGATCCGGCTGCACTGGTCGGCCTCGCAGCAGAGCTCTTCCCAGGTTTCCGGGCGGGGGATGAAGGAGAGGTCGTTGCGGCACCCCTCCACGGTCTTTTCGCTCCAGGATATCAGCGTCTGCAGCTCTTCGCCCGCCTCGTCCTGGAAAAGGGCGGGTTCCTGGCGGATCGCCACCAGCTTCCGCTTGCAGAGATAGTTGCTCCGCCCCTTTACCAGCACCGCCTTGAACTGGATGCCGGCATGGTTCAGCAAAAAGGGGATATCTTTCCGCGTCAGTTGTTCCTGCAGGTTGATGGTGTTGGTGGAGATCACCACCCGCTCCTTGTTGCGCACCGCCCAGAGGGCCGCGGGGAGCAGGTAGGCGAGCGATTTGCCCGTGCCGGTCCCGGCCTCGATGATCGAGATCTTGTCTTCGTTGAACGCCTCGGCCACCAGGAAAGCCATCCGGATCTGCTCTTCGCGGAATTCATAGCCCGGCAGCGATGAGGCCAGGGTGCCGTCGGCGGCGTAGAAGCGCTCGATATCGCCGAAATCCAGCCGTTCGGCCACCGGCGGGATGAACGGGGTGACCGCCACGTAGCAGTGTTCGGCACGGTTGTCGATGATGATGAAGCCGACCCCCTGGTTGCCCATGATCGAGGCGATCTCCAGGTCGGCCGAAGAAGGGGTGAGGACGCCGGAGGGGTGGTTGTGGATCACCACGTCGCCGCAGGAGGCAGCCACCACGATGGCTGCCACGGCGTCGCGGTTGCCGCGTGCCAGCGGTTCCACGTCGATGACGCGGCCCGCGCCGTCGGTGCGGCCGAGAAAGAAGACCTCGTTGCCGCCGGCGTCGGCAATGGCCTCGCGCATGGTTGTGAGAGAGTTATCGGAAAAGTTGCGGTCCATCCGGACGAAGATACTATCTTTGCCGCTTCCGCTCAATCCTTTTCGGAAAAGGGGGTAGGGGGAGGTTGTGGGGGGCTTGGCGCTGGGTGATGTTCGGGGAGGAGAGGGTGATGATTTTGTTTGACTGTTTCATCGAATATCCTTCTTTGTGAATTCCGAGCACTCCGCACATTTTAGGTTGATTTTATACGGCAATGCCGTATATTGGCTCCATGGTTACGTTCGTCGAATCTCCGCTGTTTTAAGCAAGTTCATGACTACCTGACTGACGACGGGTACCGAGTTTTTCAGGCGTTTCTTGCGGTCTCGCCAGATGCAGGCAAGGTGGTTCGCGGTTCCGGCGGAGTCCGCAAGGTTCGCTGGAGCCGTCGCGGTACCGGCAA
>JACRPV010000006.1 GCA_016223015.1 Geobacter sp.
CAGATCGACCGGTTCGTTGATGACATGCAGAAGGATCAGTTTGGCATCGAATTTTTTGGCCAGCTCCAGGGCATAGTCGCAGGCCTGCCGGGAGTTTTCGGAAAAATCACACGCGAGAAGGATCTTGTCGATGGTCAGCATGGTTGAGCTCTCCTGGTATCGATCAGTGGGTCTGTTCCTTGAATATCTTCTTGAGGATCGATTTCAACTCCTCAATCTTGACCGGTTTGTTGATGTATTCGAAAGCTCCCAGGTTCATTGCCTCGATGTAGGACTCCACACCGCCATAGGCAGTAATCATGATGACATTGCTGTTGGGAAAGCTCTTGTTGAGTTCCTTGAGAAACGTTATGCCGTTCATCTCCGGCATGTTGATGTCGGTGACGATCAGGTTCACCTCCTGCTGGCGGAGGAAGTTCAATGCCTCGAACCCGTTCGACACGCTGTCTACGAGAAAACCCTCGTTACTTAAGAGTTTGGAAAGCCCCAACCGGGCGTTTTCCTCGTCATCCACCACCAGGATGCGTTTTGGCTGTTTCGGCACTGACTGCTCCATGTTGACGTAAATCATAGACCATCAAAGTCTAACATGGCAACCGGTGCTGTCAAGACAGGGTGCGCGTGCGGTTCACTGCGCTGCCACCCTCTTTCTCAGCTTCACTGCGGTCAGGATCAGGTTGGCGATAATGGAGATGAAATAGATCTCGTCCTCGCTGAAGGTTTTCATGGAAGTCGAGTTAAGGTTTATGACCCCATAGACGGCGCTCTTGTCGGCTATGGGATAGGAAAGCATGGAGTTGTACTTTTCCTCCTGCAGTTCCGGAAAATACTTGTAGCGGGGGTCCTGAGACGCCCGGTTGAGGGAGATGTGCTGGCGATCGCGGGCTACCGTGCCGGTGACCCCTTCGCCGATCTTGATGCGGATCTTGCCGATGAAGGAATGATCGAACCCATGGGTTGCTGCCAGCACCAGTTCCTCATCCTCCATGAGGTAGACGCTGCAGACGCTTATCTTCAGCTGCGTAGCGACCTTGTCGGTCACCATCTGCAGAACCTGTGCAAGGTCATAGTCGGAGGAGACCAGCATGCTGATCTCTTCGAGGGAAATGATCTCGAGATGCTCGCGGTTGGCGCGCTGCATGGTGAGCACCATCTTCCCTTTTTCGCTCTCCAGAAAGGGGGTGAAGCTTGCCTTATGGATAAAGGGATTGACCGTCTTGACCTTTTCCGAAACCGTGCGGAAATCCGAAAAACCACAGCTACAGGTCAATTTTACGCGGTAGTTGTCGATCCGCTGGGTCTTCATGACTCTTCCGCACTTTCTGCAGCGCGAGACTAATTGCATCTCTCTCTCCTTCGATCGATTCACTGATGATTGGGACCGCATCCCGTCGGATCGGTTGGCGGCATCTCACGGGGCAGCAACGACCCCATCGGGGTGCAGGACAACATGGATGTTCCGGCCCGGCGGGCCGAGCGGAGCAAGCGGCTTTCCGTTCAGTTCCGCCTCGACACCTCCCGCATTCCCGATGTCAAGGGTAATGACCTTTTCCGCTTTCCACTCGATGAGATCGCCGGCCTTCAAGTCGTACGGCTGCGACAGTCGGCCGTCTATATCGATATTGACCCAGCTGTCCTGATTGACCTTGAGTTTGAGAATCACCCCTCCCCGTGGCATATCTCCGGTCTGGGGAACAGGAAGGGAAGCGGCGACAGGCGGCATGGATGCTGCCACAGGCAAAGCAGTGGGGGGCACGGAAGGTGTCTGAACCGCGGAAGAGCGCGCCGTCTGCACCGGTGATTGCGGCGGTGCCGGGAGTGCCAACTGCTGCGGTACTGGCCGGTCCTGATCATCATAGAAAAAGAATGCCAGAACCACAACTACGGCCAGAAGCCCCAGGGAGAACAACCAGCGGCGCCGGTCCCCACGTGTGCGCCCGAGATCTGCCTTAGCGAACCTTCGTCTGCTCGGGGATGCAGTCTGGGTAATGGGAGGGGCGGTCGCCCGTTCGTAACGCGCAACGGCATCGTCACCCGAAACACCCAGATACCCGGCGTAAATCCTGATGAATCCCTTGCAGTAGGCGGAATTAGGCAGGCGGTCAAAGTCCTCCCGTTCCAGGGCATCCAGATAGCTCTTGGCTATCCGGGTCACCTGTGCCGCATCGTCCAGGGAAATGCCACGTGCCTCGCGGCAGGAACGGAGGTAACCACCAATTCCGGCTCGTTCCTCCCTTGTATCAACAGATGATTCGGTCAGGGCAACCTCACTTGAGGAGATCTATATGCTCCCGCGCCAATCGGCCGATGTCGGTATCCGGCGCCAGGTTAACCACTTCGCGGAATGCATTCCGGGCAGCTTCGTTCTCTTTCAATTTCAAGAGCGCCAGCCCCAGATGGTAATGGGCGGTGGCATACCCCCTGGACAGCTCAATGGCCTTGCGGTACTCCTCGATGGCCAATTCGGTCTTACCGAGGGCAAAATAGACCCTCCCCAGGGTAAGACGGCACTGGGGGCTCCGGGGAAAGTTGATGACCGCCGAACGGGAAACCCGTAACGCCTCCTCCTCGTCACCCTTGCCAAGATAGGCTAGCCCCAGGTTGATCTGGGCAGCTTCCTGATTGTGGTAGAAGAGATCGTTCTTTGCCTGACGAAGCTGGTTGATGGCATCGTCCCAGCGCTGCAGCTCCATGTATGTCACACCCAGATTATTACGGGCATCGGAAAAGTCCGGTTTCAGGGCTATGGCCTGTTCGTATTTCCGGGCAGCGATATCCAGCTTACCTTTGCGGAAGTAGGTCATACCCAGAAAGTTCAGCAGGGCAGGATCATCCGGTGTGAGTTTCTCGGCCTCGGTAAATTCGATCAGCGCAGAGGTCACGTTCTGTTCGCGAAGGTACGATTCTCCCATCTGGAAGTGATAGGAGGCCTTTTTCCGGTTCGCCTCGCTCAGTGCGCAGGCAGAGCAACAGAGAACCACCAGCAAGAAAAACAACAGTAACCGCCGCACGCTTCCTCCGTAATGGCCCGAACTCCGGCCGGAACCCTCTTCAGTCACGATTGTAGACAGTATGATGGCAAAAATTACCAGAGTTCCAGGGGATTGTCAATGCGGGGTACCCGCCCGACCCCATCAGACGCCCTCTGGCAGCCCCTGGAAGTACGTCATTGCCTTCATGCTTCTGTAGCGGGCCTCGATCTCCCCGTAGGTAAGCGATTTGAGCCGGTTCAGGCTGAAATCCTCGACGGTGAACGACGCCATGACACTGCCGAAGATGATCGCCTGCCTGATCCCCTCTTCCGACAGGTTGCCGGTATTGGCAAGATACCCCATGAAACCGCCGGCAAAGGTATCGCCGGCACCGGTGGGATCGAAGACCTCTTCCAGCGGGTAGGCCGGGGCAGCAAAAACCGTGGTGCCAGTGAACATCAGCACCCCGTATTCCCCGCGCTTGACGATCAGGTTCTTCGCCCCCCTGGCGAGTATCTTTCGGGCTGCCTTGACGAGATTCGCTTCTCCGGAAAGCTGGCGGGCCTCACCCTCGTTGATGATGATGAAATCGACCCGCTCCAGCACCTTCCAGAGGGCATCGGGCTTGGAGGATATCCAGTAATTCATGGTATCGCAGGCAACCAGGCGGGGGCTTTTGACCTGGTTCAGCACCTCCAGCTGCAATTCCGGATCGATGTTGGCAAGGATCAGATAGTCGGCATCGGCATAGGATTCGGGAACCACCGGTTTGAAATCGGCAAAGACGTTCAGATGGGTCTCAAGGGTCTGGGCTTCATTAAGATCATAGCCGTAACGCCCCTTCCAGTGAAAGGTCTGGCCCGGAACCCTGGTGAGGCCGGTGAGGTCGATACTGCGCGAACGGAGGAAATCCACGTGTTCGCTGGAGAAGTCATTCCCCACCACGGCCACCAGGTTAACGTCGGTGAAGAAACTGGCCGAAGTGGAAAAATAGGTGGCAGATCCGCCAAGGACATCTTCGACCCTGCCGAACGGGGTTTCCACGGAATCGAAGGCAACCGAACCGACAACCAGAATACTCATATGCTCTCCAGGTATGGAATAAAACTTAGAGGTATTTGTTGATCAGGAGCGCAAGGTTTTCCCTCGTCTCCGCAGGGATCATGGCCTTGTCGCTGATGATCGCGTACTGCAGGGCAGTGGCGCAGGGGCAGCCGCGTTCCGCCGCGATTTTCCCCACAGCATGACGGATGATGTTCTTGGCCATGGTCACGTTGCTCTTGATGATCGCCAGAACCGCCTCGATGGAGACATCCTCATGCCCTCCGTGCCAGCAGTCGTAATCGGTGGAAAGGGCGATGATGCCGTAGCAGAGTTCGGCCTCACGCGCCAGCTTTGCCTCGGTGAGATTGGTCATGCCGATCACCGACACGCCAAAACTGCGGTACATGTACGATTCCGCCCGGGTGGAAAAGGCAGGCCCTTCCATGCAGACATAGGTCCCACCCTTGTGGACCGTGGCGCCCGCCTGCAGCGAGGCATCGTAGAGAACCTGCGAGAGATCGCGGCAGACCGGATCGGCGAACTGGGTATGAGCCACGATGCCGTTACCGAAGAAGGTATCCTTGCGGATTCCCTTGGTCCGGTCGATGAACTGGTCAGGGATGACGATGTGACCCGGAACGATCTCCTCCTTCATGCTCCCCACCGCGGAAACCGAGATGATCCGTTCGACCCCCAGGCTCTTCATGCCGTAAATGTTGGCGCGATAATTCACTTCCGTGGGGAGCAGGCGATGCCCCCGGCCATGCCGGGGAAGAAAGACCATCCTGATGCCGTCCAATGTGCCGGTAACATACTCGTCGGATGGGTTTCCGAACGGGGTATCGACCGTGACCGTCCGGATGTCGGTCATTCCTTCCATCTCGTACAGACCGCTCCCAGCGGCATGTCAACAGGATTTCGGCCGTTTCAGGGCAAAAAGCAGGGCGTAACGCTCTGGCGCTACGCCCCGACCTGCTTCGTTCTATCTCTCCCAGGACCCTTTAAGGGAAACCGGAATGCACCCGCCCTCCCGCAACAGCCACGAAAACAGCCGTCTATGCCCTGAGCTTGAACCTCCCCACCAGGTGCTGCAGCTCATCTGCCAGACTGGAAAGCTTGTGGGCCGCCTCGGACGATTCGGAGGCATTTCTGGCCGAACCATGGACGACCTCGGTAACCTGGTGGATGTTGTTGCTGATCTCGCTGGTCGTAGCGGTCTGTTCCTCGGCAGCGGTAGCGATCTGGTTTACCTGCATGGTTACATCGTTGATCTGGCTGATGATCTCTTCCAACGCAGCGCCGGAGCGGGAAGCATCCGCCATGCCGACCTCCACCTCCTTGACCCCGCTCTCCATGGATGCAACGGCAGTGCGGGTATCCTGCTGGATCGCCTTGATCATTGCCCCGATTTCCTTGGTGGCCTTGGTGGTCCGCTCTGCCAGCGCCCTCACTTCATCGGCCACCACGGCGAACCCGCGCCCCTGCTCACCGGCACGGGCCGATTCGATGGCGGCATTGAGAGCCAGCAGATTGGTCTGCTCGGCGATCTCCTCGATGGTAGCGATGATGGTGCCGATCTCGTCGGACCGTTTCCCCAGGCTCTTGATGGTCTGTGCCGACTCCCGTACCCGTTCGGCAATCCGGGTCATGCCGGAAACGGTTTCCTGGACCACCGCCGCTCCGTTGACTGCACTGCTGCTCGCCCCCTGGGACCCCTGCGCGGCACTGGTGCAGTTGAAGGCGATTTCCATGGAGGTGGCTGCCATCTCCTCGCTGGCAGTGGCGACCGTGGAAACCTGCGCCGCCATCTCTTCCGTACCGGTGGCAATCTGCTCGGCACTGGAGGTAAGGGCGTTGGCAGCCATGGCAACCTGATTGCTGTTGCGGGTCACGGTTGTCAGAATTTCGTTCAGGTTGGCGGTCATGGTATTCATGGCCTGCGCCAGCTGGCCGGTCTCGTCCCGCGACTGCAGCTCCAGATGGTCGGTCAGGTCTCCCTCGGCGATCTGCTCCGCCATATCGACCACCTGCCTGATCGGCCTGGTTATCATGCGGGCGCTGAAAACCCCGAGGACCAGCGCCAGCACCACTCCGGCGATGGAAAAGATGACCGTCTGGATGATTGCACTCCGGGCGGTATGGTCATTGCGTTGCTTGCGCACCGTGGCTTCCTGGATCTTGGCCTCGATGAGCTTCCTGATGGACGCCTCTATGGCAACCTCAGTCTCCAGCGCCTGACTGCGCATCAGCTCCAGGGCCTCCTCCTTCTTATCTGCCAACTGCAGGCGTACCACCTCCTGCCAGATGGGCATGTAGGTATCGACCAGCCCCCTGACCGCATCGAAATCCTTGCGTCCCTCACCCTGCTCGACGCTCGGCTCGAACTCCTTGAGCAGGTTGTTGACGTCCTCATATCGTTTCTGCACGCCGGCCGCGTTAGCTTCCATCCTGTCGCGGTCCGTATCGAGCATCATCCCCCGCAGGTTGACCCGGGCCTTTTGCGAAGCCATGGCCAATTGCACCAGGGTCCCGAGCGGCTTCGTACTCAGTTCGTATAATGCCTTGGACTCATTATTGATCTGGACAATCTTCCGGATACCCACAAAACCGATCACGCCGGCTATGGAAGCGACGAGTACGTAGCTCACCAGCATCTTTGCTGCGATTTTGAGGTTTCGATACCAATTCATGTGCGTGCTCCCCTAAATGGTTAATCAATCGCCTTAACTTCTAATTATGATATTCGGGGATTTCCATAATCAACTTGAGATGAAATTTTTTCATGAGCGTATACATAAAATGCATCGTATCGGCTATTATGAATATACCCCCTTAAAACTCCTAAGCAATGCGAATAGTTAACCTTCAATAATGTATACATTTAAAGTTTTCTTGAATTATGCCGACAATATTGTATAATTCCAATAATTCGATATGTCTGTATGGGAGGTGCCGATTTGAGCGTCAAGCTATCACGCAGATCTTTCCTCAAGGTTTCTGGCACTGCGACGGCAGGACTCTCCGTTGCAGCCGCCATGCCCGAAAAATTTCTGTCCTGGGCCGAAACAGGACAGGAAGAGTTGCAACAGATCCCGACCTTCTGCGAACTCTGTTTCTGGAACTGCGGTCTGATCGCCAAGGTACAGAACGGCAAGGTCGTCAAGGTGGACGGCAACCCCCTCAGTGAACGGGGACGGGGGCGGCTCTGCGGCCGAGGTAATGCTGCGCTGGGGTCACTCTACGACCCTGACCGATTGAAATACCCGATGATCAACACCGGAAAACGGGGGGAACCGAAGTGGAAAAGGGCGAGTTGGGATGAGGCTCTCGGTCTGATCGCCCAGAAGCTGCAAGCCATCAAAGAAAAATGCGGCCCCGAAGCGGTAGCCCTTTTTTCTCACGGCACCGGCGGAGCATTCTGGAAGCACCTGCTCAAGGCCTATGGCAGCGGCAACTACACCGCTCCCTCCTTTGCACAGTGCAGGGGCCCCCGCGACGTCGGCTTCTCGCTCACCTTCGGCGACGAAGTAGGCTCTCCCGAGTACTACGATTTCAGTAAAAGCCGCTTTATCGTCCTGATCGGCTCGCACCTGGGAGAAAACGCCCACAACAGCCAGGTCCAGGATTTTGTCCTCGGTCTTGATCGGGGTGCGAAGCTCTGCGTGGTCGACCCGCGTCTGTCCAACGCTGCCGCCAAGGCGGATTACTGGCTTCCCATCCGCCCGGCAACCGACATGGCCCTGCTTTTGGCCTGGATCAATGTCATTGTCAACGAAGGGCTCTACGACGCCGACTACCTGCAGTCTTACGCCACCGGCCTGCCGGAACTGAAGACCGCGGTTCAGGAATATACCCCCGAATGGGCGGAAAAAGAGACCGACATCCCGGCCGCCACCATTTACACGGTAGCCCGTGAACTGGCAGCCAACAAGCCGAATGTGATCGTTTCCGGCGGCCGCTTCAGCGCGTGGTACGGCGATGATGCCCAACGGAGCCGGGCCATCGCCATCATCAATGCCCTGCTCGGCACCTGGGGCCGCCCCGGCGGTATTTACCTCCCGGCCAAAGGATCGGTTCCCGAATATCCGGGCATTCCCGCCTATCCGGAACACCGGGCAGACCTCCCCACTCTGGATGCGCCCTATCCCTTCGCGTTCTCCCAAACCACAACCACCATCCGCGAAGTGACCATCTCCGAAGGATGCGCCACAGGCCCCAGTGCTTCGAAACAGACAACGACCTCCATCCGGCAAGCCACCGCAGAGGGGGCTCCCCACCAGATGCACGGATGGCTGGTATACGGCTGCAACCTGCTGAAAACCATGCCCGACCGGAACGAAACCATCAAGGCGATCCAGAACCTCGACCTGATAGTTGCCATCGACATCCTGCCAAACGACATCATCAATTGGGCCGATGTGGTTCTGCCCGAATGCACCTACCTCGAACGCTTCGACATGCTTTCGACCGGCAAATTCAGGGACTCCTTTGAAATATCGATCCGCCAGCCCGCTGTGGAACCGATGTGGGAAAGCAAACCCTCCTGGTGGATCACCAAGGAGCTGGCAAAGATCATGGGATTGGAGTCGTACTTCCCCTGGAAGGATGGCGAAGACTACCTGCGGACCCGCTGCCAGACCGGAAACCTGAACTACGACGAGCTGAAGAAAAAGGGTATTCTCTCCCTCAACGATAAAGTCAATCCCTACATCACCGAAACGAACCAGCCCGAGTTCCCCACACCTTCGGGCAAGATCGAACTCTACTCGACGCAACTGGCTGAAAAAGGGTTCGATCCCGTGCCTAAATACACGAAACACCCACAGCCGCCGACCGGTTTTCTCCGCCTGCTCTACGGCAGATCACCGCTACACACCTTTTCCCGTACCACCAACAACTTCATGCTCACCGACCTGGTGCCGGCAAACTCGCTCATGATAAACAAGAAAACCGCTCTCATGCTCGGCCTGACTAATGGGCAGGAGGTTCGCCTGGAAAACCAGGCCGGTTTCAAATCGCCTGGAAAGGTCAAGGTCCATTTTTCACAGCGCCTGCGTGAAGACTGCGTCTACATGGCCCATGGTTTCGGCGTCCACTCCAAAGGGATGACCCGTGCCGACAACAAAGGGATCGGTGACGAGGAAATGCTCGACAAGTACACCATCGACCCCCTCATGGGCGGAACCAGCATGAGATCCAACTTTGTCAAGATCGTAAAGGGGATATGACATGCAGATATTCGGAGTCCTTCTACCGGAAAAACAGTTATTGTCAGACTATTTCAGGCAGTTCATGCAGGGCAAAGGCGGGATCATCGTCTACCTGTCGCTCATGGGATTATTGCTGGGCGGTTTCGGCATCGGATGCATCTTTGTCCTGGGGCACGGGCATACGACCAATACATCGAGCATCGTACCGTGGGGGCTCCAGATATCCACCTACGTCTATTTTGCCCTTGTGAGCGGCGGCTGCATATTTACCAACTTTTTCGGCAATATGTTTTTTCATGAAAAATATACGCCGCTGGCTTCGCGGGTCATCTTCATGGGCCTGATAACCGCGATTGCCGGATTTGCATCACTGGCATCCGAACTCGGGCATGTAGAGCGGATGTACATGTTCCTGCTTTCACCGAATCCCACATCCCCCATGTTCTGGATGTCTGTCTGGTATACCGCCGACATAACCATCCTGCTGGTAGAATACATCAACGTTCAGCGGCACAGCCATTCCAAGGCGATGCTTTATGCTTCGTTCATCATTCCGGTCATCACCTACTGCTCGCTGGGGAGCCTGTTCGGGGCAGTCGGAACCATGCCGTACTATTACAGCTCCCTGTTGCCGGTCTACTTCCTTTTTTCCGGATTTCTGACCGGCAATGCGCTCTGTGCCATAATCGCAGCTTTCTATTTCCGTAATTCAGGCGGCTATCGCATGGTACGGCCTTTTTTCAGGATGCAGAAAATTGCAATCTCCACGGTATTCGTCCTTACCTTCTGCCGCATCATCATCGGACTTGCGAACAACCTGAGCGGGTATGAGGTGTTCCGCGAGACATTCCTGCAGAATGTCGTCCTCGGCATCGGAGTCGCTCTTGTCGTTCCCTTCGTCATCCTCATGTACAGACGCACGCTGGGAGGACTGATCCTTTCCAGCCTGCTGGTACTGGGGACGCAGTTCATGTCACGGCTCGACCTGGTCGTTGAAGGGTTCCGCGTCCCGGTCTTCCGTGTCTATGACATGCCGGAGCGCATCAATTACATGCCGTCCATTTTCGAGATGCTGGTTGTTGTTGCTTCGGTTTCAATTGTCGTATTGGTATATGTAATCGGTGAGAAGACCGGGTTGTTTGAAATCGCGAGAAAGGAGATCCATTGATATGGATACCTTTGCAGATAAGGACCATAAGGACATTCTTGAGATCATGCATGAAGACCTGCAACGTGCGCTCAAGAAGCCACGCAACCAGCGTCGGTGGGGCATGGCCATCGACCTGAAGAAGTGCATCGGTTGTCACGCCTGCACCACCGGCTGCATGTCGGAAAATCTGACGCCGCCGGATATTCATTACCGGCCGGTCAAGGAAGAGGAGATCGGCGAATTTCCCAACGTCTCCATGCGCTTTTTGCCCCGCCCCTGCATGCAGTGCGACGCCCCCACCTGCACCTCGGTCTGCCCGGTCACGGCCACGTACAAACGGGACGACGGCATCGTCGTCATCGACTACAAGAAATGCATCGGCTGCCGCTATTGTCTGGTGGCCTGCCCCTATGGCGCCCGTTCCGCCGATGTCGGACACTTTTACACCGGCGACATGAAGGGGCAGACCTACGAGGTGGAGAATTCGGAGGAATACGGCAAGACCTTCAAGCGGAAGAGCCACTGGCACTCCCCCATCGGCAATGCCCGGAAATGCCACTTCTGCATTCACCGCATAGAAAAAGGTGAACTGACGCGCTGTACCACCACCTGCCTGGGGCATGCGACCTATTTCGGCGACCTCAACGATCCGCAGAGCCTTATAGTCAAACTGGTCTCCAAATTGAACGTCTTCAGGTACAAAGAAGAACTGGGGACCAAACCATCGGTCTTCTACATTGTCTGATCGCCATGGAAATGCTGTCGACAGCATTTCCGGCACAGAAGGTGCTTGATTGTCAGATACGTATCCGGTAAAATGCGGCCAATAAAACCAGCATTGAGGAGGAAATCACATGAAGAGAATCATCGCACTGCTTGCTGCCGCACTGCTCAGCCTGAGCCGCTCCGGTCTTGCCTTTGCCGAAGAGCCGAAAAAAGACGAAGCTGCCGCAAAAGAGGTAAAGAAAGACGCCAAGAAAGACAAGAAAGACGCCAAGAAGGACAAGAAAGACGAGAAAAAGCCGATGAAGAAAAAAGAGGCTGCCGGCTGCTAGGACGGCCCAAACCGTTGCTACAAAAAACCCCCGGATGGCTGAGCCGCCCGGGGGTTTTTCATTCAGGTACAACTTACCTCAATATCCGTTCCCCAAGAGGGTTACTTGCTGATCTCCACGCTACCGTCATCGAAGAAAAGCTTGGCATTCAGGAAATGGATGTTCGTGTATCCCTTGGCCTTGAGGGTGTGGTAGGCCATCTCCGCCTGGGTTCCGGTGTTGCAGTAGGCAACGATCTTCTTGTCCTTGGGCAGCTTGGCCAGGTTCTGGTCGATCTCGGCTGCCGGGATATTCACAGCCCCCTTGACCGATCCTTCCTTGACCTCTTCGGGCAGCCGGACATCAACGAGAATGGTGTCCGCCGGGATGGCAGTCAGGTATTTCCTGAACTCCTCAACGTCGATCTCACCCGGTTTCGGCTTGGGCACATACACGATCTTCGTTGCGAGCGCGCCGGTTGCCACCGGCAGTTTCGCCTGCTCCCACCCGGCAATGCCGTCACGCAGCACAACCACATTCACATAGCCGGCTTCGGCGATCTTTGCGGCCACGGCAGTAGCATTCTCCTTGCCGTCGGCATCATAGACAATGATCGGTGCCTTCATCTTCTTGTCGGGCAGCGACTTGAGCGATTTCGCATCCACGGCTGTAAAGGTCGCCGCTCCGGGGATGAAACCTTTTTCCGCCACCGCTGGTTTGCGGGTGTCAAGCAGGACGAACGGCATATCCTTGTAGGCATCCTTGAAATCCTTTGCCAGGGTTACCCCGTAGTGCTTGTTGAACCATTCGGGCATACCGTCGACGAACACCTTGGCATTGGTGTATCCGAGTTTTTTCGCCTTCTGCAGCGAACCGGGGCTCATGTTGCAGGTGACGCCGCTGCAGTAGAAGATGACCAGGCTGTTCTTGTCGGCCGGGAGCTTGTCGACCATCTTGTCGAACTGGGGGAACGGCAGGCTGATCGCCGTGGGGATCGCCCCCTCCTTGAACTTGGGACCGGGGCGGGAATCGATCAGGGTATATTTCCCTTTCTGCGGCCCCTGTGCCACTAGCTTTTCCACATCGCCAGTGGAGACCTTCTCGGCATCGGAGAGCTTGACCGGCGGCTTGGAGGAGACAACCTGGGCGTACTTGGCGCCATCCTTCTCCGTATACTCGATACGGACTTCGTGCCCCTTCTTGATACTCCGCAACTGCTTCTCCACGTCGCCCTTCTCGCCAGTGTTCAGCACCTGCAGCTTGCTCTTGTCGAACTTGAGGATCTCTGCACGGTCGTCGATCTTCAACTGGATCGACGAAGACTTCATGGCAACGCTTTCCCAATGCCCGCGCAGGTTATTGGCCTGCGGCTTGTGGCAGTTGAGACATATCTTGGCATCTGAGGGGAGTGCCGATGCCTGATCGGCTGCAGATGCAACCGACCATGATACCATCAGTGCGCTGAATGCCAGCGAACCGGAGATGAATCGCCAATGTCTGTTTCGTTGAACCATGTACTACCCCCTTTTCATTTGTTGTGGCTGTCTGTTTACCTATTGCTATCGTCAGAGGATCATGCCAATATTCATCAACCAATTTATATTACTTTTGTAATATTTACCAGAAAAATGGCATAATTGTCATAGTTATACCGGAATTATTTCACTTGACAACCGAACACCGGAAAGCGACCATCCCCTCCGTGGCAACACACGTTCATCCGACAAGCGTATGGCTCATCCGCGCACTTTTCACCGGCCTCCTCATCTGGGGGAGCGCCGGTTGTTCGTCCCCTGCACCGCACCGTTCATCCTGCATCTCCTGCCATAAGGGGATAGAGACGGTCTCATCCAGCCATACCGAGTGTCCGGGATGCCATGGCGGCAACGACACACAGCGCGAAGCCAGGAACGCGCACCGGGGCATGCTCGGCCCCAGGAACCCGTCCGACTACCGGAATTGGGACAAGGGGTGCGGCCCCTGCCACCCCTACCAGCTGGGGCGCTTGCAGGGGAGTCTCATGTATACCAATACCGGGATGATCCGCAATATCCAGCTGACCTGGGAGGGAGAGGACGGCAAGCTGTACGCCACTCGCGGCAGCGACACCTTCGATGCAACGGGGAAGCCGCTGAAACTGAGGCCTGTCGCGGAGTTGAACAATCTCTCCGGCGAACTCTACCGCAAATTCTGCTCCCGCTGCCATATCGGAGCGGAAGTCGGCGATTCAGCCGGTTCCAGCCATGCGGGTGGTTGCGCTGCCTGCCATTTCCCGGTCAACGACGATGCGACCTATACCGGAAATGACCGGGAAATGCGGAACAGGAAGCCCTACTCTGCCACTCACCGGATGGAACCGCTCCCCCCGAATCAGGTCTGCAGCAGGTGCCACAACCGGAGCGGCAGGATCGCCCTTTCCTACCAGGGGCTCTACGACGGCAACAACGGCCATGTCCCCACCAGAAACGGCCAGTCCGGCCCGGTGCCACTCTCGGGGAACCGGAATGCCGTGCATATCGCTCCCGACATCCATGCCGCTGCCGGCATGGAATGCATAGATTGCCATACCTCACGCGACATAATGGGTTACGGCTACAGCTATCAGAACCTCTACCACCAGGTGGAGATTGCCTGCGAAGACTGTCACGGCGGGGTCGCCCCACCCACCTACCGGGTGATAACCGGTGATGGCGACGAGGCGGTACGCGAATCCCGCGGCTACAAGATGCAGATGCGCCCCGGCATGGCCATGGTGCTCACGGCCAAGGGGCGAACCTATTCCAACGTGTTCGTGAAGGATAGCAAGGTGCAGGTACTGGGGAAACGGAGCGGCAAGATCTTCACCGCCAAGATCGTCACCGGCACCCCGGAACATACCGTCGTCGGCCACCAGCGGCTGGAATGCCACGCCTGCCACTCTCGGACCGTGGTCCAGTGCTATGGCTGCCACACCACCTATGACCTGCGGGAAAACGGCATGGATTTCATCACCGGGGAAAAAAGCCCCGGCGCCTTCTCGGAAACCGAAGACTACCGGATGCTTTACCCCTTCCCCCTGGCGGTAAACCAGCGCGGCCGGATATCTGCGGTGACGCCCGGCTGCCAGACCTTTATCACGGTGATCGACGAAGAAGGCAACAAGCTGTGGGACGAAGACGTGGCCCGCTTCAAGGGAAAACGGCAGCTCAGGTTCGCACCGTTCTTTTCCCACAACACCGGCAAAAAAGCGGTCGGCTGCCGCGAATGCCACGCCAACCCCCGATTTCTCGGGTTCGGCCAGCATGTGATCGAGGGCGCGGATATCATGGGCACCCTCATGTGCGACAAGTGCCCGGACAAACCGCTGGATGGATTTCTCACCATGGACGACGGCCGGGTCCGGGCCTTTGCCGCCATTACCCGCGAGGATTCGCGCCCCCTGAACAGCGCCGAGGTCCGCAGGGTGTTCAAGGCAAACCTCTGCATCACCTGTCACGACAAGGCGCGGGACAAGGATGCCATTTACGCGAAGAAACTGGAGTATCGTGCGCTGGACGACACTGTACATAAGCGCCTGCTTGGTCGCCCTTAGCATCGGCCTTGGCCATGCAGCGGAAAACTGCCGCGTCTGTCACCGCGTTGAGCTGGCCGGTGCGCATCGCGCCCTGGCCTGCCTCTCCTGCCATGTGAGCGAATCCGCCACGGTTGCCGATCCTGCTGCCGCCACCGGCAGGGCTGCCCCGTGCAACAGCTGCCACCGCGGTTTTGCTGCCATATTCGACCACGCCATGGCTACCCGCGACCGGGAACGGGCCTTTGCCGACCGCAGCTTCTCCAAAGTCGATCCGAATTTCTACCGCAAGAACTGCAACTCGTGCCATCTCAAGGGATGCCTGGACTGCCACCAGGGGGGAGGACACCGGATCGGCACGGCAGCAGCCGACCTCTGCCTCGACTGTCATCGCGGTTATTTCGTGGGCAACGACTATTTCGGACGCGCCCCCCGGGAGGACAGCCTCCGCTACCAGCGGGGCAAGCGCTTCCAGGGGGATTACTACCTCACCATGCGCCCCGACATCCACGCCGAGAAGGGGTTGATCTGCGGCGACTGCCATTCCATGCAGAGCCTGGCCCGGGGGCAAAAAAGCTCCAAGGGGTGCACGGACTGCCACCGCATCAGCAGCCGGCCGGTGGAGCACCGGATCAGGGCGCACCTGGAAAAACTGGAATGCTACGCCTGCCACAGCGCCTGGGCGCCCCAGGAATACGGCAGCTTCTTCCTCCGTTTTACCGATAGTCCGACACGGGAGGATTTCTGGCTGAAATGGGACGAAACCTCGGGCGAATACCTGCGCAGCGCCTATCTCCGCAAGCAGGACTCGCCGCCGCTCGGCCTGAACGCACGCGGCAGGGTCAGCCCGATCCGGCCCCAGTTCATCGCCTATTACACTCATATCGTGCGGGACCGGGCTGAGGGGAGGGAAAACCAGCTGCTGGCAGCGGAATGGAAGGCCTATTTCCCCCATACCATCCGGCGCGGCACCGTCATGTGCGACGACTGCCACGACTCCCCGCGCCGCTTCCTGTTGGAAAACAGCCAGGACCGTATCTACCGGCTAGAGGAAGACGGCATGACCCTGGGATCGTTCTGGGATCAACGGGGCCAGAGAGTGATCAACGGCGCATTCCTGCCGGAGGCCCGCTATCGCAGGCTTTCCGCACGGACAAACGCTTTTCAGAAAGGCTATCTGGAAAAATGGCAGAGCTTCGTCAATCGCGTCGACGGCTCACCGTCACGCTGACAGCCGGCATTGCCGCGCTGGCGGGTCTCGGCCGGTTTCTGCGCCCACGGCCGGCCCCGCAGCGGGAGATCATCAGCGCCCCGCTGGCGGACATCCCGGCCGACAGCGCCCTGGTCTTCCGCGAGGAGCGGGTGGCAATCGTCCGCAACGAAAGCGGCTACTATGCCCTGAGCCTGGTCTGCACCCACCTGGGCTGCACCGTCTCGGTCGGCGCCAGCGGGCTCTTCTGCCCCTGCCACGGCAGCATCTTCGACAAGAACGGGGGAGTGGTCCGTGGTCCGGCCACCAGGCCGCTTCCCCGTCTCACGGTAGCGGTCAGGGGAGACCGGCTGGTCGTTTCCGGGTGAGCTGATCAGGTCCGGCAGGTGAGCACTGCCTGCGTTCGAGCAGACGTGCCCTTTCTGCAATTCTGGACTTATTCCGCTACAGCCGATAAACTCGCCCTGCGGGCTCAGACAATATCGGCCGTGTACGCTTCATTTCGTCAACAATTGCAACGAAAGAGCCCTCATGCTCTCACTCCGGCAGCACTCACCTGCCGTCAGCAAGGTAAACAACGCGTGTTCCAGGATTTTATCCGCCATCTCTTTCCCCGTGTGGTCCTGAAGAGGAACCTGACCATCTCCTATACCTTCTGCCTGGGAGGGCTCGCCTTCAGCGCCTTTCTCCTCCTCATGGCATCGGGTCTGCTCCTGGCCTGCCACTACCAGCCCGCACCGGAACGTGCCTATGCCTCCATCCTGGTCCTGGAGCGGGAGGTCTGGGGAGGGCTCTACCTCCGGAGCCTGCACCGGCTCACCTCGCACCTGTTCCTGATCCTCCTCTTCCTGCACACCCTGCGGGTGCTCCTCACCGGTGCCTACCAGCGCCCCCGCCAGCTCAACTGGGTCATCGGCTGTTGCCTCCTCGGCATCGGGCTCTTCACCGGCTATACAGGCTACCTCCTGCCGCTGGACCAGCTTGCCTACTGGGCCACCCAGACCGGCATGGAACTCCTCCTGGCGTTACCCGGCGGCGGCATCATCCATGGCATCCTCGTTCCCGACCAGGTCGGGGCGCCGCTGTCGCTGCTCCGCTTCTATGTCCTCCATGTCGCCATCCTGCCGGTGGCGATCCTTGCCCTCTCCTGCCTCCATTTCTACCGGGTGCGGAAGAACAAGGGAGTTCTCCCCTATCTATGAAACAGACACGATTCGGAAAACAGGATTTCGTCAAGAGTTCGCCCCACTTCTTCCGTCTCATCTACGGCGCGCTGCTCATTTTCCTCGTCCTTGCCCTCTGCGGCGGGGCCCTGCTGCCGGCTCCCCTGCTCGGGCCAGCCGATCCGGGCAACCCGCCCAATCCGGCCAAATCGGCCTGGTTCCTCCTCTGGATCCAGGAACTGGTCAGCTACGGCACCTTTTTCATCTACCCTGCCCTGGCC
>JACRPV010000007.1 GCA_016223015.1 Geobacter sp.
GATTCCGTCAAGGCAGCAAGAGCTACCTTGGCCTTGAATTCAGCGCTGTAACGGTTACGTTGGTGTGGCATTGAACCTCTCCTCTCGCGATGGGTCGGTTCATTGCTTATCACCCTGTCTCAAAAACCGCAACCACTTCATTGTTTCAGAAACTTTCCACATGTATGCAATTTTTGAGTTTTTTCCTGTTAATTGCTTGTAAAGGTCCAGTACAGCTTTAGTTTGTTTGCTTGTAAGCGCTTTGTCGCCAGAAATACCATCTCCGAAGGTTTCAAATATTTGTTTATCAGTAAGACCAATCTTGCGGAGTTGGTCCGTTACATCTGTTCCTGAAATTTGTGCTCTTTGCGTCCGCTTGGATGCTATATGTTTTCCGTTTGTCCAATTTTTAAATGAATGAAATTTTTTATCTGCAATTAATCCCTTGTATTCTACTATCTCTGGATTCCATTCGTAATCAGGGAGTGGGAATGCAACGGTGGTTTTGATGTCTTGATCCGATTCGTTGATAAAGCGATAACGAACTCTGATTTTTTGTGTTGAGATTTCCAATTCTTCTTGAAGCATACGAATGTTTTCGCTTTTCAGCAGGGTGATGCCACCAGCACCAATACGTGCTGTTGAGTCATTTGCGAATAATAGAGTTGAAGGCAGTAGCGTAAAAGCCGCGCTCATAAGAATACGACGTATGGTGATAGACATAAAACAAATTCTCCCTAAAATTTGATGTAAATTCCTTATTGACCAGTTATAAAGCATAATATAACATTTAGCATGTCTACTTGCACACAGTCTTAACATCTTTCCGAGCGCATCCTCCAGGCTCTTCTTCACGACTGCACTTATAATTGTATTTTGTTCCTGTCCATTGCCAGACACCATGACAAAAACCAGGCCCACTGATAAGCAAATCTGGAAATCCTTTGCTTCTGGATGACAGCTTCTCGTAACTGCCTGGGAAATCCAGATTCTTAACAAATCGCCCTTTGCGGTCTTTTATGAAAAGTGTGATGGACTGCCCCGTCATACCGGATGTACATGTGTTTCCCCAGCTGACAACCACTTCCTCTATGCCATCGCCATTCAGGTCAACAACCTCGACACTTGGGGATACGTCCTCGCCACAGGTATCATCTGCGATGTACTTGCGATTTTTAGATAATCTGAAGCCAAGTTCTTTGAGAATAAAGCGTTTCTCTTGTTTTGAGAGATTTGATTTTGTGTCCCTGAAGAGTATTTCGTAGCCTTCAACAGCGTTAGCGTTAGCAACAAAGGCTGTAATACACAGAAACGCGACTCCTAGTATCAGTGACATATTCATATATCTCCTTCGCCAACGTCACAAGCCTGACCGGCCTGCTTTTGTGATCCCACAAGGGGACGCTGCTTGTTATTTTTCTCAGCGTCCCGCTAAGCTACCTATTCTTATGCCCCTTAGTGTCTTCTGCAGATCTTGTTTCAATTTCTTCGGGGGGATTCAGTGCCTCAAGTATAGCGTATCTCTGGGAGTTGAATAATCCGCAGTGAGGACACACTTGGTCCTCAAAAGGGACCGGTTTCTTGCACTCAAGGCAATCGACTTTTTCCGGCAAAACTGGTCCAAGCTTCTTGGCAAGCGGGAAGCCACACTGCGGGCAAGCTTCAGCCTTCTCGGATACCTGTCTCTTGCACTCTGGACAACAAATCAGGGCCATATTGTTCCTCTCTTTTCAACGGGGTCGGATTTGACCGGCTTGACCGGTCGAAATACGTGGTTATGCCATGTCATCTGGCTCCTTGACAGGAGAAAATATGGAGACAGAAAAGCGATTCGTTATTTATAGATTTCCGTCCTACTATGGAACTGGATGGAAAACAGATTGGCTGGTTTTAGCTGTTCTTTTCGTTGTTATCAGATTTCTCCGGCACCCTCTCAGTGAAATTGTGTTGTCTGACACGCGGTCTGATAAATTTATTTTTCGGTTATGATTATTTGCTCACGTCGAGGTACTTCTTGAATTTTTGTTTTGCCGGTTCAAATTGTGCTGTCAACCAAGTGAGTTCAGCATGCATGGAGTCGCACACCTTTTGATGATTGTAACCGTCGGGTATCGCCTGGGTGTAATCTCGATATTGTTTGTTCCAGTATTCAAGCTGCACTCCACGCTGATAAATTTCGTCGATGTACTTCATTATTTCGGGTTCAAATAAGAAGTCTGCTTCTGAAACTGCTCTGCGAAACTTGATTAGATCGTCATAGCTGGCTTTTGCATCTCGGGTAATGATGCTGAGAATCTGTATCACTTCTTCATACACTTTTAGGCGGCGGTCATATCGGTCAAGAATTAGTTTCTGTTTGTTTGTATTCCACTGTTGCCATGCAATGTATGTAGCGACGATGGCAATTAAAGGAGTCAGCATTTGTTTAGAAAATTCAGCAACTACAGCCCAATCTATTTCACACATTTTTTGCCTCATTTTCTTGGGGTATAACTACTTATTGACCAGTTAGGAAGCATCTTATACAAGATATCGATATCTCATATAGGATAACAAAGGTATCTCACATGAGATGCTGTAAAGTCTCTTATATAATAGATACTCATAGTACTGTACTCATCTCGTATAGGATGCTCATAGCGGAACTACTTTTTCCCCTTGAACGCATCAGCCCTCATCCGCTCTTCCAGTTCGGTGCCGCGAATGGCGTCGTAGGCAACGTACCAAAGCTTCTCTTCCGGATTCCAAGTGCCGCCCGCTGCCTTGACCTTGTCTCGCAGCACCTTTTCATTGTAGTTAATCAGCACCGGTACCAGGTCATCATCCCGTAGCCGTGTTCCCGGATGCCATGGTTTTTCTTCCACGATGATTTCCACCGTTTTCAGGCGGATGCCGCGAGCCTCATCGTAGCGGTAGCGCACGTACAGAAGAGATTCGCCGTATCGCTCCACAAGCGCCTTGGTGCCCTTCTGCCCCGGTTTCAGGTTCAGCCGCGATTTCATTTCAACCTCTTTCACAAGCAGTGGAGGTACAGCACTTCATCACTTTCCAGAGCCGCCAAGGAAAGCATTTTACCTTGTTAAATAAGCAATAGAAGTTGTGATTCTGACTCATTAATGCCCGCCACGAGAGATACATCACGACGTACTCATAATGTATCGAAGCTTCTGTGACAGTGCTGATACGGGGTTTTGTCATTCATCAGTCGATTGATGCTGGCTAAAGTATCGCTGGACGTGTGCTGTGTCAAGGGGATAAGTGGCGATGCCAGCGTGATTTTTCCGTGAGATACCCTGGCGGACAAGGCGGACGGCTGCGAAGGGGTTGTCATCGGTGGCGGGGTGGGATATGGTAGCGGCATGGCTGACAAGCGCTACAACACATTCTCCGCCGAGCTGCGCCGGCAGTTCGGCTGCCGGGTGCAGCGGATTTCGGTGGATGCGGGGTTTACCTGCCCGAACCGCGACGGCAGCGTGGGGAGCGGCGGCTGCAGCTTTTGCGGCGGCAACGGTTCCGGCGCCAAGGGGATCGTGCGCGGGCTCTCGGTGGCCGAGCAACTGGAGCATGGCAAAGGGGTGATGGTCAGGAAGTATGGGGCGCGGAAGTTCCTCGCTTATTTCCAGGCCTTTTCCAACACCTACGCGCCGGTGGAGCGGCTGCGGGCGCTGTACGACGAGGCGCTTGCCGTGCCGGACGTGGTGGGGCTGATCATCGGCACCCGGCCAGACTGCCTGCCGCCCGAGGTGCTGGACCTGGGATTCTGAACGGGCTCGGGATCGGCGGGGTGAAGCTGCACCACCTGCACGTGATGAAGGGAACGCTGCTGGAAGAGCGCTACCGCCAGGGGGAGCTGACTCTGATGGAGCGGGACGACTACGTGGGGATTGTCTGCGATTTCCTGGAACGGCTCGATCCGGGAGTGCTGGTGATGCGGCTGGTGGGGGACGGCGGCCTGAACCTGGTGGCGCCCGGCTGGGGCACGGCCAAGTTCGACATCCTCAACGCCATCGAGCGGGAACTGGAGCGCCGCGGCACCCGCCAGGGGAGCCGGGTGATCGACAGCTGAGACAATCCGGGGAGAATCAACCTTATAACGGCAATCAACCGCAGATAAAGGCGGATAACTGCGGATAAAAACAAACCTGTTTACCGAAGACCCGTATATGTCTTTTTGAAGTATCCGCGTTTATCTGCGGTTACATGC
>JACRPV010000054.1 GCA_016223015.1 Geobacter sp.
CCGCGATGTGCTGGCCGTCGCCATCGAACTGGACCGCCATGGCATAGTCATGCCTGTCGGCATACTTGAACCCGGTCTGGACCGCCCCGCCGATGCCGAGGTTCTTTGGGAGATCGATCACCCGCACCCCTTCGGCGCGCGCCACGGCGCTCGTCCGGTCGCGCGAACCGTCGTTCACCACCAGGATGTCCAGCGGCAACTCCAGGCTGCGCAGGTCGGCGATCACCGCAGCAATGCTGGAAGCCTCGTTGTAGGCGGGGATGATGATCAGCAGGTCGGCCCGCTCCCCCTTCCCTCCCCCTTCGTCCAGGTTGCGCAGCCCCAGCTCCTGGATCAGCTCATTGTTCTGGTCGGTGAGCCGGGTGATGACGATGGAGATATGGATCAGCACCAGAAAAGAAAAGGCAGTGGTGAAGAGCATCAGGATGCTCGGCTTGTATGCCACGCCGAACAGGTCGCCGAAGCGGTCGATGGCCTGCTTGTCGATGGAGAGGTAGATGAAGAAGAGGCTCATGCAGAACCAGAGGATGGAGTACTCCTCCTTCACCCGGCGCCGCTGCACCAGCCCGAAGATGAACGCAAAGATGCCCAGGCTGAAGGCAAGGGAAAAGAGCTGGATTTTGTCAAAGGTGATCATGCTGCTCCCATGGCCCGGTCATATAACAACTGGCTGACATGTTCACCGTTCGTTCGCCTCTGTCAAAAGCTCCCGAAACGACAGCGGATACCTGCGCAGCAGTGCCGACATCTCTTCATGAGAAATACTCGCTTTGGCTGCAATCTGCCGCCGTTTGGCGAGACAGGCCGGCAGGCCCGAAATGGCATCGCGCATCCCCCGCAGGGCCGCCCCCATAAGTTCCCCCTTGCGGCTGCTCCCGCGGAATGCCCCGCCCGAACCGGATGCGCCGGCAACCAGCCCGGCCTGCACCGCATAGCGCTGCAGCGTGAAAAAGGGGAGCTGCAGGAGGTCCGCAGGCGGGAAGTTCTTCACGGCGACCCAGTAGTGATTGCGTTCCACCAGATAGACCTTGAGTGGCGAAAAGCTGCCGCCTGTCTGCGAGTATTTGTGCAATACCTTCGCATTTGATGCAAGAACGGCGCCCCAGCCGGCACGCCGCCCCCTGAGCCCGAGGTCGGTGTCCTCGGCATAGGCAAAGAAATCATCGTCGAAAAAACCGGTCTTCTCCAGCATGGCCCGCCGGTACAGGGCGGCGCAGGCGCTGGGGAGGAGGATGTCCAGGACCGGCGGCACGGGCGCCAGCTCCGAAAACCGCCTGAAGCGATGCAGTCCGCGAGACATGCCGTCGCGGCAGATGCCGAACCCCAGCGAATCGATCACGTCCGGATCGGCATGGGAGCAGATCCGGCACCCCACCATCCCCGCAGCCTGGTTCTCGTCGGCAACCCGCACCAGCTCGGCGAGCCAGGCCGGGTCAACCCAGGTGTCGTTGTTCAGGGTAACGAGATACTCACCCTGAGCCTGTGCAAAGCCCTGGTTGTTGCCGGTCGCGAATCCGGTATTTTGCTCCAGTTCGACCAGCCTGACCCAGAGGAAGCGCTGACGCGCGAACTCAGCGGAGCCGTCCGTGGAGCCGTTGTCCACCAGCACCACCTCGAAATCGCGGAACGTCTGGGCAGCGATGCTCTCCAGGCACTCCTCCAGGTGGTGCCTGCCGTTCCAGTTGACGATGATGATCGAGACTCGCGGCATACCGCCCCTACCCCCTGTTGATCTTGTGACGCATCTCAAGCCACCGCTGCAACAGCGCCCACGACAGGAACCAGCGCCGCTTGAGCTGGGTCCAGGGCATGAAGCGGATCGGGAAGTCGGTCATGCTCGCCTCGTGCTTGCGGTACTGCATGGTCTGCACCGGCACGAACGCGGTGGAGCCGAACAGCTCGGCCAACAAGCCGAGCCACATGTCGTGCATCGGGATACGGGGAGGAAACGGCAGGGCGATCTCCAGCAGCTGCCGGGA